>NZ_JBQENY010000016.1:0-92772 GCF_052044915.1 Sphingopyxis sp. 22461 | reverse complement strand
GGCCCGCGCTGCGCGTTCCTCCTACCCGGAGCGCTTCTCACGCCGATCCCGATACTTCCAATTGGCAGGGACTGGCTCTAGGGTGCGCGCCATTCGCATATTCATCGATTACATAAGGTTCCCCCGATCATGGCTCTGCCCGGCATGAAACGTATTCTGCTGAAACTGTCGGGCGAGGCGCTGATGGGCTCCAGCCCGTTCGGCATCGACCCCGAAACCGTCGCGAGCATGGCGGCCGAGGTCAAGGAAGCCAAAGACCGCGGGCTCGAAATCTGCCTCGTCATCGGCGGCGGCAATATCTTTCGCGGCATGGCGGGCGCCGCCAAGGGCATGGACCGCGCGCAGGCCGACTATATGGGCATGCTCGCCACCGTGATGAACGCGCTGGCGATGCAGAATGCGCTCGAGCAGCTTGGCGTCGAAACGCGCGTCCAGTCGGCGATCGAGATGGACAAGGTGTGCGAGCCGGTGATCCGCCGCCGCGCCGAGCGCCATATGGAAAAGGGCCGCGTCGTGATCTTCGCCGCCGGCGTTGGCGCGCCCTATTTCACGACCGACAGCGGCGCCGCGCTCCGCGCCGCCGAAATGAAGTGCGACGCGCTGCTGAAGGGCACCAGCGTCGACGGCGTCTATAACGCCGATCCCAAGAAGGACCCGACCGCGGTCCGTTACGATACGCTGAGCTATGACCGCGTGCTCGCCGACAATCTGAAGGTGATGGACGCGAGCGCGGTCGCGCTGTGCCGCGACAATCATATCCCGATCGTCGTGTTCAACATTCGCGAACCCGGCAATCTGGCGCGCGTGCTGGCGGGCGAGGGTGTTTCCACCGTCGTCGCCGACGCGGCCTGAAGACATAAGAGAGGAATAAACGATGGCGAAATATGATAAGGCCGATCTCGAGCGCCGCATGCACGGTGCGGTCGAAGCGCTGAAGAGCGACCTTTCGGGCCTCCGCACCGGGCGCGCGCACACCGCGCTGCTCGATCCGGTGACGGTCGAGGTCTATGGCAGCCAGATGCCGCTGAACCAGGTCGCCTCGGTCAGTGCGCCCGAACCGCGCATGCTGTCGGTGCAGGTGTGGGACAAATCGAACGTCGGTCCGGTCGACAAGGCGATCCGCTCGGCGGGCCTCGGTCTCAACCCGATCGTCGACGGCCAGATGCTGCGCCTGCCGATCCCCGAAATGACGCAGGAGCGCCGCAAGGAGCTCTCGAAGCTCGCCGGCCAATATGCCGAAAAGGCGCGCATCGCGGTGCGCAACGTCCGCCGCGACGGCATGGACAATCTGAAGGCCGACGAGAATAAGAAGGAAATCAGCGAGGACGAGCGCAAGCGCCACGAGACCGAGGTGCAGAAGCTGACCGACGCGACGATCGCCGAACTCGACGCCGCCGCGACCGCCAAGGAAAAGGAAATCCTGGGCTAGTGGATCGCATGGTCGCATTGCACAATTTTCGTCGTCCCAGCGAAAGCTGGGACCGCAGGCGTGCAGGCGCGGCGCTTGGTCGAAAGCGATCCCAGCTTTCGCTGGGATGACGGATAGACGATGACCGATACCCATCACGGCGCACGCCATGTCGCCATCATCATGGACGGCAATGGCCGCTGGGCGAAAAAACGCCTGCTGCCCCGCGTCGCCGGTCACAAGGCCGGGGTCGAGGCGGTGCGCACGATCGTGCGCGCCGCGGGCGACCTCGGCATCGAGGCGATGACGCTCTACGCCTTCAGTTCCGAAAACTGGAAGCGCCCTGAGGAAGAGGTCAGCGACCTGATGGGGCTGATGAAGCGCTTCATCCTGTCCGACCTCGACGAATTCGCTGCGAATGACGTGAAGCTGAAGGTGATCGGCAACTGGCGCGCGCTCGCGCCCGATGTCGTCAAACTGATCGCAAATGCGCTCGAACGCACATCGGGCAACAAACGCACGACGCTCGCGGTCGCGCTCAACTATGGCGCGCAGGACGAGCTGGTTCGCGCCGCGACCGCCGCCGCCGCAGCGGGCCCGATCACCGAGGAGGCGATCGCCGCGCATCTCGACACCGCCGACATGCCTCCGCTCGACCTGCTCATCCGCACCTCGGGCGAGGTCCGGCTGTCGAATTTCCTGCTCTGGCAGTCGGCCTATGCCGAACTCTATTTCACCGATATCTTGTGGCCCGATTTCAAACCGGCCGACCTCAAGGCAGCGCTCGACCAATTTGCGCGGCGCGACCGCCGTTACGGGGGACTATAGGGCATGGCGACAGCGGCTAAATCGGACTTCTGGGCGCGGATCGGGTCGGCGATCGTCCTGTTCGCGATCGCGGGCACCGCACTGTGGTTCGGCGGGCTTGCTTTCGGTCTGCTGCTGCTCGTCGGCGGGGCGCTTGTCCTCGTCGAATGGTTCGCGCTGGTGCGCGCAATGACCCTCGGCGGCGGCGCCAAGACCGCGCTCAACCTGCTCGGACCGATCCTCGTTCTCGGCGCGATGGCGGGGCTCTGGTTCATTCGCGACCATCTCGGCATGACCGCCGCGCTGTGGGTCTTCGGCATGGTGTGGGCGACCGACATCGGTGCCTATTTCGCTGGCCGCGCCTTTGGCGGCGCACGCCTCGCGCCCAAAATCAGCCCGTCGAAGACCTGGTCGGGCCTCATCGGCGGCATGGTCGCCGCGCTGATCGCCAGCGCGACGATCGGCGACCGCGCGGGCATCGTCGGCGTGCCGCTGTGGATCGGGCTGTTCATGGGGCTGCTCGCGCAGCTCGGCGACCTCGCGCAAAGCTGGATGAAGCGCCGCGCGGGGGTCAAGGATTCGGGCAAGCTCATCCCCGGCCACGGCGGCCTGTTCGACCGCGTCGACGGCGTGCTGCCGGTCGCGCTGCTGCTGGGCGCGCTGGCGTTTGCGGGGCAGATCGCCGTGCGGGCGGCGGGCTGAGATGACACAGCGCCGCCTCTCGCTGTTCGGTGCGACGGGATCGGTCGGGCAATCGACCCTCGATCTGGTACGGCGCGACGGCAAGGCTTGGGCTGTCGGCGTGCTGACCGCGAACAGCGACGTTGCCGAGCTCGCGAAGCTGGCAAAGGAATTCCGTCCCGACATCGCAGTGATCGCCGACGAAGCCCGCTATGGCTCGCTCGCCGAGGCACTGACTGGCACCGGCATCGAAGTGGCAGCGGGCGCCGAGGCGCTGGTCGAAGCCGCGCAGCGCCCCACCGACCTCGTCATGGCGGCGATCGTCGGCACCGCGGGGCTCGCGCCGACGATGGCGGCGCTTGCCGCCGGATACGATGTCGCGCTCGCCAACAAGGAAGCGCTCGTGTCGTCGGGCGAACTGATGACCGCGGTGGCGCGCACGTCGGGGGCGACGATCCTGCCCGTCGACAGCGAGCATAATGCGATCTTCCAGTGCCTCGCGGGCGGGCGCATCGATCAGGTGCGCCGCATCATCCTGACCGCGAGCGGCGGCCCGTTCCGCACGATGAGCGCCGACGATATGGCGCGCGTGACGCCCAAACAGGCGGTAGCGCACCCGAACTGGTCGATGGGCGCGAAAATCAGCGTCGATTCGGCGACGATGATGAACAAGGGGCTCGAACTGATCGAGGCGCATCACCTGTTCCCCGTCGGGCTCGACCGCATCGAAATCCTCGTCCACCCGCAATCGGTGATCCACAGCCTCGTCGAATATATCGACTGTTCGACGCTCGCGCAGCTCGGCTCGCCCGACATGCGCATCCCGATCAGCAGCGCGCTCGCCTGGCCGCAGCGCATGGCGACGCCGTGCGCGCCGCTCGACCTCGCCAGCATCGCGCGGCTCGATTTCGAGGCGCCCGACGAGGTGCGTTTCCCCGCGACCGCGCTCTGCCGCGCCGCGATCGCCGAGGGCGGCGCGCGCCCGGCGCAGCTCAACGCCGCGAACGAAGTGGCGGTCGCCGCCTTCCTCGCGGGGCGCATTGCCTTCCCCGCCATCGTCGATACGGTGCGCCGCGTGATCGATGCCGACGCGCCCGCGGTGCCGGCGTCGCTTCAGGACATATTCAGCGTCGATGCGTCATCCCGCGCGGCTGCTCAGCGTTTTGTGGACCAATATGAACATGCCTGACATTCCGCTTTGGCTCTATCCGCTCGCGTTCCTCGCGGTGCTGGGGCCGCTCGTCTTCGTGCACGAATATGGCCATTATATCGTCGGCCGCTGGTGCGGGGTGAAGGCCGACACCTTCTCGATCGGTTTCGGCCGCAAGATCCTCGGCTGGACCGACAAGCGTGGCACCGAATGGAAGATCGGCTGGCTGCCGCTCGGCGGCTATGTCCAGTTTGCGGGCGACCGCGATGCGGTCAGCCAGCCCGACGCGACCTGGCAAAAACTGCCAGCCGACCAGAAATCGCACACATTCCCCGCGCAGCCGGTGTGGAAGCGCGCGCTCATCGTTCTCGCAGGGCCGGTGACCAACTTCCTGTTCGCAATTGCGATTTTTGCCGCGTTCAACATGACCTATGGCGTTGCCACGGTTCCGCCGGTGATCGGCGGCGTGCAGGCAGGCAGTGCGGCCGAGGCGGCGGGGCTCCGTATTGGTGACCGTATCACCGGGATCAACGGACAGTCGGTCGACAGCTTCGGCGATATCCCGAAGATCGTGGCCTATGATCTGGGCAGGCCCGCTAGCCTCGATATCGCGCGCGGCGAGCAGCGGCTCGCGATCACCCTGCGCCCGCGGGTCACGACCGAAACCGACGGTTTCGGGAACAAGGCCGAGGTGGCGATCATCGGCATCCAGTCGGGCGCGCTGACCTATGCGCGGGTCGGCCCGTTGGAGGCGGTGAGGGCGAGCGCGGGGCAGACCTGGAACATCGTCCAGCTGACCGGCAAGATATTGGGCCAGTTCGCGACCGGGCAACGTTCGGTCAAGGAAATGGGCGGGCCGATCAAGATCGCGAAGCAGTCGGGCGAACAGGCGACGCTGGGCGTCGCCGCGCTGATCTTCTTCATCGCCTTCGTTTCCATCAATCTGGGGTTCATCAACCTCTTGCCATTGCCGATGCTCGATGGCGGTCATCTGGCCTTTTACGCCTATGAAGCGATCCGGCGCCGCCCCGCGCCGCCGCAGGCGCAGGAATGGGCGTTCCGATTCGGCTTTGCGGCAATCGTGACCCTTATGCTGGTCGTGACTTTCAACGATTTGGGCTCAATTGGCGTGTGGGACAGGATCGCCCGCTTGATTGGCTAGCGAGTCTGGGGCAGGGAGTGGCGCACGAACCCGCGGTCAGGCGGGTTTGTCGCTTTTGAGTTATTTTTTCGGGATGAACAGCGTGGCTTCACACAAATTCTCGGCGCGGACGCAGCTGTCGGTACTTCTTTTGGCCGGCACGATGCTTGGCGCGCCGGTGATGGCGCAACAGGTTGCGCCGCCAGTCGTCCCGGCTCCGGCTCCCGAAGCGGCTCCCACCGCGACGACGGTCAAGTCGATCACCGTCGTCGGCAACCAGCGGCTCGAGGCGCAGACGATCCTGTCGTACCTGCGCCTGCGCGTCGGGCAGCAATATGACCGCTCGATCCTCGACCAGGCGCTGAAGGATCTGGCCGCGACCGAATTGTTCAAGGATTTCCAGATCACCGACAATGCCGGTGCGCTGACGATCCAGGTCACCGAGAACCCCGTGATCAACCGCGTCATCCTGGAGGGCAACAAGCGCCTGAAGGAAGACAAGGTCCGCCCGGAGATCAAGCTCGCGCCGCGTCAGATCTTCACCCGCTCGAAAGTCCGCGCCGACGTCGCGCGCATCATCGAGCTCTACAAGCGTCAGGGCCGCTTTGCCGCGACGGTCGAGCCCAAGATGGTGTCGCTCGACCAGAACCGCGTCGACGTCGTGTTCGAAATCAACGAAGGGCCGAAATCGAAGGTCCGCCAGATCAACATCATCGGCAACGAGAAGTTCAGCGACGGCGATCTCAAGGACGAGATGGCGACGAAGCAGTCGAGCCTGATGACGATCCTGTCGTCGAACACCAGCTACGACCCCGACCGCCTCGCCTATGACCAGCAGAAGCTGCGCCTGTTCTACCTGACCAACGGTTACGCCGATTTCCGCGTGATTTCGGCGGTGGCCGAGCTGACGAGCAACAAGCAGGACTTCATCATCACCTATGTGGTCGAGGAAGGCGAACGCTACAAGTTCGGCGACATCGACGTGAAGAGCGAAATCCGCGACTTCCAGCCCGAAATGCTGAAGAAGCTGCTGCCGATGAAGACCGGCGACTGGTATGACGCCAAGCAGGTCGAGGACACGGTTGAAAGCCTGAGCGAAACCGCGGGTCTGTTCGGCTACGCCTTTGCCGACATCAACCCCGAATTCCGCCGCGACCCCGAAACGCGGACGATGGCGATCACCTTCAACGTCGCCGAAAGCCCGCGTACCTATGTCGAGCGCATCGACGTCAACGGCAACACGCTGACCCACGACAAGGTCGTGCGCCGCGAATTCCGCCTGAACGAAGGCGATGCGTTCAACAGCTTCGGCGTCAAGCGCACCGAAAACCGCATCAATAGCCTCGGTTATTTCCAGGAAAACCTGGAAATCGAACGCAAGGAAGGCAGCGCCCCCGACCGCATCATCCTCGAAACCAACGTCGAGGAAAAGCCGACCGGCGAACTCTCGCTGTCGGCCGGCTTCTCGTCGATCGAGAATTTCCTGCTCCAGGCGTCGATCCGCCAGCGCAACTTCCGCGGTCTCGGCCAGCAGCTCCAGGCGTCGGTCAACTATTCGAGCTATTCGAAGTCGATCGAGCTCGGTTTCACCGAACCCTATCTGTTCGACCGCAACATCTCGGTCGGCGGCAGCATCTATCGCCGCGATTTGAACTCGTTCAACTTCATCAACAACGACCGCCGGACGACGTTCCAGCAGGTCACGACGGGGGCGCAGATCAACGCCGGCGTGCCGCTGACCGAATTCATGTCGTTCTTCGCGCGCTACAGCATCAACTTCGACGATGTGACGCTCGACAAGGGAATCTATTATTTCGGCGGCGAGTGCGACCCGCTCGTGGCCGGCCGTTACCTGTGCGACGCGATCGGCAACCGCACGACCTCGCTGCTCGGCTATACGCTCGCCTATGACGACCGCGACAATCGCATCCGTCCGACGCGCGGCCAGTCGCTGTCGCTCAGCCAGGATTTCGCCGGCCTCGGCGGCAGCGTCAAATATGTCCGCACGCGCTTGAACGGCTCGAAGCACTTCAACCTCGGCAGCCGCTTCATCCTCAATTTGTCGGCCGAAGGCGGCTATATCTATCCGTTCGGCGGCCGTCCGACCCCGACGAGCGACAAGGTCCGCCTGACCGACCGCTTCTTCCTTGGCGAACCGCAGATGCGCGGTTTCGACATTCGCGGCGTCGGCCCGCGTGTTATCCGCTACTCGGTCGACAATACCGATCCGGCGAACCCCATTGTCGTCACCGACGCCAATGGTGAGCGCGGCCAGATCGACGACGCGCTCGGCGGCCGCGCCTATTATCAGGGCCGGATCGAACTCGATATTCCGCTCGGCACCGGCGCAAAGGAAATGGGGCTTCGCCCGTCGATCTTCGTCGACGTCGGATCGGTCTTCAGCGTCCGCCGCCCGACGCTGACGACGCTTGCCAATTTCAGGGAAACCGACCCCAACGCGCCCGGTTTCGGTCTCACCAAGTCGCTTTGCCGCAACGCGACCACGGGTGTCACCCAGTTCGCGACGGAAACGGTAACGACGCCGACGGGCGGCGTCCCGACGGGCACCGGTCAATACACGACCTGCCCGACCGATTTCTCGCGCCTCGATCCGTTCGAGGAACGCTTCTTCGGCGACACGTGGATGCCGCGCGTCTCGATCGGTGCCGGGGTGAACTGGAACTCTCCCTTCGGTCCCTTCCGGATCGACTTCGCTTACGCCCTTCGCAAAGAAGAGGGCGATGATACCAAACGCTTCTCATTCAATGTAGGAACCCAATTCTGATGAAGAAAATCCTTGCCGCCTCGGCGCTGGCGATTGCCACGCTGTCGGTCTCGCCCCTCCTGTCCGCCCCCGCCATTGCCCAGGCAAAGGGTGTCGGCGTTGCCGACGTCCGCGTCGCCGCCGCCCGCTCGAACGCCTTCCAGACTGCCTCGAAGCAGATCGAAACGACCTACAAGGCGCAGATCGACCAGCAGCAGTCGCGCGGCCAGACGCTGCAGGCCGAAATCAACGTCCTGATCGCGAAATATAACGAAGAAGCGAAGAAGACGCCGGTCAACCAGGCCTCGCTGCAGGCTGCCGCCAAGGCCGTCCAGGACAAGCGCCAGGCCGCGCAGGCCGAGCTCGGTCAGATCGGTGCGCCCGTCGACCTCGCGATCGCTTATGTCGAAGACCAGATCAGCGTTCGCATGAACGAAGCGATCAAGGCCGCGATGACCGCGAAAAAGGTCGACCTGCTCGTCAACCCCGAGGCGGTGATCGCGCGCGAAAACAATGTCGACATCACCGACGCGGTGGTTGCCGAACTCAACCGCATCCTGCCCAACGTGTCGACTGCGGTTCCGGCCGGTTACCAGCCGGGCCAGCTTGTCCAGCAGCGTAATCAGCAGCTGATGGACCAGGCACGCGCCGCGCAGGGCGGAACGCGTCCCGCAACGCCCGCTCCGGCACCGACCGGCACCGCACCGACGACCCGCTAAGATCGATGATGGACGGGGAAAAGCCGGACGGCGCCTTGGGCCCGGTGGATATCCGCCGGATCCTGACGCTGCTGCCGCATCGTTATCCGATGCTGCTGGTCGACCGGGTGGAATCGATGGTGAAGGACACCTCGATCCACGCGGTCAAGGCGGTGACGATGAACGAGCCCTTTTTCCAAGGGCATTTCCCCGGCCGGCCGATCATGCCCGGCGTCCTCATCGTCGAGGCGCTGGCGCAGGCCGGCGGCATATTGGCGATCGAATCGCTCGGCCTCGGCGGCTCGGGCAAGCTCGTCTATTTCATGGCGATCGATGGGGTGAAGTTCAGGAAACCGGTCGAACCCGGCGTCCTGCTAGACCTCCACGTCACCATCGTTCAGGCAAAGCGGAACATCTGCAAGTTCGAGGGCAGGGCGATGCTGGGCGACAGCCTTGCGGCCGAGTGCCAGTTCACCGCGATGATCGCCGACCCGCCGAGCGACTAACCACCACTTGCCAAATCCGGCATTCGCCGTTAGGGGACGCCGCTTCGCGTCCCCGGACGCACAGACTCACGCTGCTGGTCGGTAACCAGCGGCACAGGAGCTAAAGACATGAAAAACGACATTCACCCCGACTATCACATGATCACGGTCAAGATGACCGATGGCACCGAATATCAGACGCGCTCGACCTGGGGCAAAGAGGGCGACACGATGACGCTCGAAATCGACCCCACTGCGCACCCGGCCTGGACCGGCGGCACCGGACGCATGCTCGACGCTGCGGGTCAGGTCGCCAAGTTCAACAAGCGTTTCGGTGGTCTCACCCTCAAGCGCTAATGGTGCCCACCTCCGCGAATGCGGGGGTGTCAGCTCAGAACCTTTGCAAGCGCGCTTTGCCACCCGGCAAGGCGCGTTTTGCGTTTCTCGGCACCCAGCGCCGGCGTGAAGCGCGTCGCGGTGCCGCGCATCGCCTTGGCCGCGCTCGCGAGGTCTGGATAAAGCCCCGCGCCGGTCGCGGCGAGCATCGCGGCGCCAAGCGCGGTGCTTTCGACGAAATCGGGCCGTTCGACGGTGATGCCCAGCATGTCGGCAAGGTCCTGCGCCATCCAGTCGTTCGCCGCCATGCCGCCGTCGATCCGCACCTCGGCCCAGTCGACCCCGTCGGCGGCGAAGGCCGATTTCAGATCATGCGCCTGATAGGCTTGCGCTTCCAGCGCCGCGCGCGCGACATGCGCCTTCGTCGTCGCGAAGTTCAGGCCCGATATGGCCGCGAGCGCATCGGGGCGCCAGTGCGGCGCGCCGAGCCCGGTGAGGGCGGGGACCAGATAGACGCCGCCATTGTCGCTCACCGAGCGCGCGAGCCCTTCGCTCTCGCCCGCATTGGCGAGCAGGCCCAGCCCGTCGCGCAGCCATTTGATCAGGCTGCCGGCGACGAACACCGATCCTTCGAGCGCATAGGAGCGCACGTCGCCCTCCTGCACCAATATTGTCGCGAGCAGACGATGGTTCGACACGGGGCGCACCGTGCCGCTGGCAGACAGGATGAAGGCGCCGGTCCCGAAGGTCGCCTTGGTCTGCCCGGGCGACAGGCACGCCTGCCCGATCGTTGCCGCCTGCTGGTCTCCCGCCATGCCGCAGATCGCGATCGCGCCGCCGAACAGCGCCGGATCGGTCGTGCCGACGCGCGTCGTGCAGCCGGTGATTTCGGGGAGCAGGTCCATCGGCACGCCGAGCAGGTCGCACAATTCGCTATCCCAGCCGCCCTGGCCGTTGATGTCCATCAGCAAGGTGCGCGACGCGTTGCTCGCATCGGTGACATGGACGCCGCCGGTCAGGCGATAGACGAGATAGGATTCGACCGTCCCGACCGCGAGCCGGTCGCCGGCTTCCTTCAGCTGCGGCCAGTGCTTCAGCGCCCAGCCGATCTTGGTCCCCGAAAAATAGGGATCGAGCAGCAACCCGCTCTTCGCCTGCGCTTGTGCCTCATGGCCGGCGTCTTTCAGCGCCGCGCAATCGGCGGCCGAGCGGCGGTCCTGCCACACGATTGCGCGCGCGAGCGGCTCGCCGGTGGTGCGGTCCCAGAGCACCACCGTCTCGCGCTGGTTGGTGATCCCGATCGCGGCGACATGGTCGGCGCCGCCCGCCTGCGCGATCATTTCGCGTGTGCAGGCGAGGGTGGCCTCCCAGATTTCGGCGGCGTCATGTTCGACGAGGCCGGGGCCGGGATAATGTTGCCGGATCTCGCGCTGCGCGCTGCCGAGCGGGGTGCCGTCGGCGCCGAAAAGCATCGTCCGCGTCGACGTCGTGCCCTCGTCGATGACGATGATTTTCTCGGCCATTTATCCCCCCGTCTTTGTTCTATCCGTCGCCCCCGCGAAGGCGGGGGCCGCTGGCATTCTGGCTCAACATCGCTTGATGCCGACAACGGCCCCCGCCTTCGCGGGGGCGACGCGCATTTTAGCTATCGCATTGATGAAGAAAGAACCGCCCTTCGACAAGCTCAGGGAGAATGGAATAGGTAAGCGCGCAATTATCTTGCAAAACTGCGCAACCCATGCCATATGTTGTGCAGCGCAGCATGGCGGGACCTCCCGCCGTAACCACCGGCAGCGTGATTTTCCCGCCCGAAACAGGCGCGGGACGAGCCGGACCAGCGCTTTGTCCCCAGAGGCACCCTTTCACGCGGGTCGTTTCGAACCCGCGGCCGTGCGCCGTCCGTTCGATGCGAACGGATGCGCCTGCGCGTCGCCCTATGTGAGTATTTTATGACGACTTTTAACGACTTTGGCCTGCACGCCGACATCAATCGCGCGCTTGCCGCCAAGGATTACACCACCCCGACCCCGATTCAGACGCAGGCGATCCCGCCGCTGATGAAGGGCCGCGACCTGTGCGGTATCGCGCAGACGGGCACCGGCAAGACCGCCGGTTTCTCGCTGCCGTCGATCCATCATCTTTTGACCTATCCGCACCGCCCGACCCCGCGCGGTTGCCGCATGCTCGTCCTCGCGCCGACGCGTGAGCTGGCCGCGCAGATCGCGCAGAGCTGCCGCGACTATGGCCGCTTCACCAAGCTCAGCGTCTCGACGGTGTTCGGCGGCGTGCCGATCAACAAGCAGATCCGCGACCTGTCGGGGGGCGTCGACATCCTCGTCGCGACCCCGGGCCGCCTGCTCGACCTGATCGACCAGCGCGCGCTGCGCCTCGACGACGTCGAGATCTTCGTCCTCGATGAAGCCGACCAGATGATGGACATGGGCTTCATCCACTCGCTGCGCCGCATCGCCAAGCTGCTGCCGTCGCGCCGCCAGAACCTCTTCTTCTCGGCGACGATGCCGAAGGAAATCGCCCACCTCGCCGAACAGTTCCTCGAGGATCCGGTCACCGTGTCGGTCACCCCGGCCGCGACCACGGTCGAAAAGATCAGTCAATATTCGACCTTCGTCGAACAGAAGGAAAAGCAGGCGCTGCTGCACTCGGTCATTGCCAGCGAAGACATCGACCGCGCGCTGATCTTCACCCGCACCAAACATGGTGCCGACCGCGTCGTGCGTCACCTCGCGGGCGCGAACATCAAGGCGATGGCGATCCATGGCAATAAGAGCCAGTCGCAGCGCACCCACGCGCTGCAGGCGTTCCGCTCGGGCGACATCAAGCTGCTCGTCGCGACCGACATTGCCGCCCGCGGCATCGACGTGTCGGGGGTCAGCCATGTGATCAACTTCGAGATTCCGAACGTCCCCGAACAATATGTCCACCGCATCGGCCGCACCGCGCGCGCCGGCGCCGAGGGCAAGGCGATCAGCTTCATCGCCCCCGATGAGCGCCCGTACATGCGCGATATCGAGCGCGTCACGCGGAGCAAGTCCGAACCGATGCCGCTGCCCGAGAATTTCAACGAGCTGGTGCGCAACCTGCCGAAGCCGGCACAGCCGCCGCGCGACACGGGCAGCCAGGGCCGCGACCCCAATCGCCAGCGTCAGGACGCGCATCGTCAGCGCGATGGCGGCCAGCCGCGCGGCGAACGCGGTCCGCGCCGCGATGGTGCGGCAGCCGGCGAGGGCGCCGAAGGCCAGCGCAAGCGTCGCTTCCGCCCGCGCAACAAGAGCGTCGGCGCACACAAGGGTGCGGTCAAGCGCGTCGGTTGACGCACGCTACCCGTCCGCTAGACCCTTCGCCCACAAGATAATGGGCGAAGGGGTAGCGGATGACGAACGGTGACGGCGCGGCGGCACTCGAAACCCGGCAGAGCGAACGCAAGGTCATCCTGGCCTCGTCGCTCGGCACGGTGTTCGAATGGTATGATTTCTACCTTTACGGCCTGCTCGCGACGATCATCTCGGCGCAATTCTTTTCGGGCGTCAACGAAACCACCGGCTTCATCTTTGCGCTCGGCGCCTTCGCCGCGGGCTTTGCGGTAAGGCCGTTCGGCGCGCTCGTGTTCGGGCGCATCGGCGACCTCGTCGGGCGCAAGAACACCTTTCTCGTCACCATGGGGCTGATGGGCGCCTCGACCTTCCTCGTCGGTGTCCTGCCTAGCTATGCGTCGATCGGCGTCGCGGCGCCGATCCTCCTCGTGCTGCTCCGTCTCGTCCAGGGGCTCGCGCTCGGCGGCGAATATGGCGGCGCCGCGACATATGTCGCCGAACATGCGCCCGAGGGCAAACGCGGGCTTTTCACCAGCTTCATCCAGACCACCGCGACGCTCGGCCTGTTCGCGGCGCTCGGCGTCGTCATCGTCATCCGCTCGGTCATGGGCGAGGCGGCTTTCGCCGACTGGGGCTGGCGCATTCCCTTCCTCATCTCGGTAATCCTGCTCGGTGTGTCGCTCTGGATCCGCCTCCAGCTCGAGGAAAGCCCGGTCTTCAAGCAGATGAAGGAAGAAGGCACGACGTCGAAGGCGCCGCTCACCGAGGCGTTCGGCCGCTGGGAGAATCTCAAATGGGTGATCGTCGCGCTGTTCGGGGCGGTCGCGGGGCAGGCGGTCGTCTGGTATTCGGGACAATTTTACGCGCTCTTCTTCCTCGAAAAGACGCTGAAGGTCGACGGCGCCACCGCGAACATATTGATCGCCATCGCGCTCGCGCTCGGCACGCCCTTCTTCATCTTCTTCGGCTGGCTCAGCGACAAGGTCGGGCGAAAGCCGATCATCCTCGCGGGCTGCGCGCTCGCCGCGCTCACCTATTTCCCGGCGTTCCAGATGCTCACCGCCGCCGCCAATCCCGCGATGGCCAAGGCGCAGCAGAACGCCGCCGTCATCATGGCGGCCGATCCCGGGTCCTGCTCGTTCCAGTTCGATCCGATCGGCGGCAACAAGTTCGAAGGCAGCGGCTGCGACATTATCAAGTCGACGCTGGCAAAGGCGGGTGCGAGCTACACGTCTTTCACGCGCGAACGCATGACGGGCGAACCCGCGCGCGTGCGGATCGGCTCGCGCGTCCTCGCCGCGCCCGATCCGTGGCGCCTTGCCGAAGAGGATCGCGCCGGCGCGATCGCGGCGTTCCGCTCCGAACTCCAGAATGCGCTGACCGACGCCGGCTATCCGGCAAAGGCCGATCCGGCGGCGATCAACAAGCCGCTCGTCGTCGCGATCCTCTTCTACCTCGTGCTGCTCGTGACGATGGTCTACGGCCCGATCGCCGCACTGCTCGTCGAACTCTTCCCCAGCCGCATCCGCTACACCGCGATGTCGCTGCCCTATCATATCGGCAACGGCTGGTTCGGCGGTTTCCTGCCGACGACGGCGTTCGCGATGGTCGCGGCGACGGGCAACATCTATTACGGCCTATGGTATCCGGTGATCGTCGCGGTGATCACATTGATCGTCGGGCTGTTGTTCCTGCCCGAAACCTTCCGGCGGAAAATTCACGAGTAGACAATATTGACCCTCCCCATGGCTGCGCCACAGGGAGGATCTTCACATTGACGGAGCAGCCCTGCTCGCTAGGTTTGCGCGGAGCCTTGAGGGGGGCATGATGATTGCCGACGACATAGATTTCGATCCGCCGCCGCCGCCGCGGCGTCCGTTCTTTCGGCGCAAGCGGGTGCTGATCCCGCTCGCGTTGTTGCTCGCGATCGTCGTCGGTTTCCTCCTGCTCCTGACGCCTGATACCGACCGCGACGCGATGATCGCCAAATATGGCGGCCCGAACGCGGCATTCGTCGCGGGGCCGGCGGGGCAGCGGATTCACTATCGCGATCAGGGCAATCGGGACGGCCCCGCGATCATCCTCGTCCATGGCGCCAATGCCAGCCTTCATACGTGGGAACCGCTGGTGAAGCGGCTCGGCGCCACCTACCGGATCGTCACGCTCGACCTGCCGGGACACGGGCTGACCGGTGCGACACCCGACACCGATTATTCGGCCGAGGGCATGATGAACGCGGTCGACGTCGTCGCGGCGAAGCTCGGGCTCGATCATTTCATCCTCGGCGGCAATTCGATGGGCGGCTGGGTCAGCTGGCGCTACGCGCTCGCGCAGCCCGCGCGTGTCGATGCGCTGCTGTTGATCGACGCCGCCGGCATGCCGCTGCGGCCGGGCGAGAAACGGCCCGAATCGAATGTCGGTTTCCGCGTCCTCGAATATCCCTTCGGCCGCTGGCTGGCGACGCGCGTCACGCCGCGGATGCTCGTCGAACAGTCGCTGCGCGGGTCGGTCGAGAAACAGGAGATCGTCGATGACGCGATGATCGACCGCTATTGGGAGTTGCTGCGCTTTCCGGGCAATCGCGAAGCGACGGTGCTGCGCGCGCGCATGGACCGCGAGCCCAGGGTGGCGGCGCGTGTCGGCGAGATCGAGGCGCCGACGCTGATTCTGTTCGGCGACAAGGACCGGATCATCAACCCCAGCGCCGCGAAAACGTTCAACGAACGCATCGCGGGGTCCGAGGTCGTGATGTTGCCCGGCATCGGCCACCTGCCGATGGAGGAAGCGCCCGATGCGACCGCGAAGGCGATCGCCGATTTCCTTACGCGGCGGCTTGTTTCGCCGGCGCCGGCTGATCCAGAAACGCGCTGATCCGCGCCGAAATGGCCGCCGCGTGGGTGAAGGGGAAGAGGTGCGATCCCGGCACCATTTCCAGCACCGCGCCATCGATCTGGTCGGCGAGCATCTCGCCATAGCAGGCGGGCATCACGCCATCCTGCTCGCCCATCAGCACCAGCGCCGGAAGCTCTTTCAACCCCGACAGGAAACCCACGCTGCTCCATCCGATCATCGCGGCACTCTGGTAAGCGATGCCGAGCGGGGTCGCGGTCTGTATCTTGAGCCCGCTCGCCAGCATGTCGTCGTCGAACATCGCGGCCCAGCCGATCCCCGGCGCGCCCATGACCGGGGTCGTCGCCATCAGCACAAGACGGCGCACGCGCCCCGGAAACTGGATCGCGATCTGCTGTGCCAGCGCGCCGCCCCAGCTGAACCCGGCGACGTCGATCATCTTGTGCTCAAGGCGGTCGGCGATCTCCATCACCACCGCCGCGATCGTCGGCGCGCCATAGGGCAGCAGCGCGTCGGGCGAGCCGCCGACGCCGGGCATGTCGAGCGTCCACACCTCGCGGTCATGGATCTGCGCGAGCAGCGGCGCAGCGGCGACCAGATCGGCACCGATGCCATTGAGGAACAGCAAGGGCGTGCCGGGCGTGCCCGCACGCCAGCGCGCGACGCGCAGGCTCAGGCCGTATACATGCTCGTTGCTGATGGCCGGCCGGCCGCTGATCCTGCTCATGGCCGGTGCCTTCGCATATCTGGGTGACCGGCGAAAGGCCGCTGATCTACTCGCCCTGCCGCGCGGCCTCCGCGGCTTGCTCGAAGCGCAGGCAATCGAAAATCTTCGCGCCCGCAAGGAACACCGATCCGGTGCAGGCCAGCAGCAACAGTTTGCCGCCGGTCCCCGGATATTCGTGCAGATAGGCGGCGCCGCGCGCCATCGCCCCGACGGCGAGCGCATAGATGATCAGGCACGCTTCGAAGCGGGTCTTGATGACGAACAGGCGTCCGATTTTTTTCAGCATCAACATAGCCTAAGCAAGCGCCGTGCCACTGGCGCAAATGCGGGATTCGGCGCGCCGGGCTTATGGTAAACTGTAAGTTAATCCGACAGATGGGGGCAAGCCACCAGGGCATCCATTCGGCGAAAAGGCGGTTCAATTCGTCTCGCGAACCCGCGCCGGCGCGCCCAGCGGGCACTCCAGCGCGGCGCGGTCCCAGCCCGCGGCGTCGGCCGCGGCGCCATAGCTGCGCTCAAGGAAATCGAGCAGCAGCGCATCGGGCGACGCCGCCGTCCGCACCGCGCCATAAGGCAGGATATATTCGCCCATGCCGGCGTCGAAGCGCGCCGCGTCGGGCACCGGATAGTCCCGAAACCCGGCCGGTTCGGGATAGGCGTAGGAATAAAAGGCTGGCTCGGGAAAAGCGTCGCCGCCCGGCCAGAAGCCGGCGCTGCTGACCTCGTGCGAATAGGCTTCGCGCGTCACCGGGTCGGGCAGGCCCGGCACGCCGCCGGGGTGCGGCGGCGCCGCGCGGCCCGAAAAGCGCGTGACGGCCAGGTCGAAGCTGCCCCAGAAGAAATGCACCGGGCTCGCCTTGCCCAGAAACCCGCTGCGGAACAGCTTGAACACGCGGTCGACCTGCATCAGCGCGCGCCAGAAACGATGCGCGGCCTCGGCATCATAGCTTTTATGGCTCTCGTCGCGCGCGAACGGGATCGGGTCGGGCACCTCGTTCGGCACGCCATGGATGCGCACCGCGATGCCAAGGTCGGCGAGCAATCCCAACAGCCGATCGTGGAAATCGGCGACGCTGCGCGGTTCGAGCACGAGCTCGCGGGTCTGCCCCTGGCTCGTGCGGCAGATCAGCCGGTGAACGATGAAGTCGAATTCGATTTCGAGCAGTTCGTGCCCGACCGGGATCGGCGATGTGGTGAGGCCGCGCGCGCTGACATAGAGCGGCACCTGCCAGCCATGGTTGAGCCAGGGTGTCAGCGACAGGCGGATCTTGCCGACGATCTGCGTCCACAGCTGCAGCGTGATCGCGGTATCGCGCCAGTCGGCCCAGCGCAGTTCGGGCCAGATCGCGGATTGCTCGGTCGGTGACATCGCGGCTTTCCTTCGACAAATATCGTGCGCCGCCCCCAATGTGATGTTTAGCTGGTTCTGTGCCTAAAAATAGCGCGGAATCGGTCCGGCCTACGGCGTCTGGTCGAAAAGGCGGCGATGACATCGGGGTGGTGAGCGGACGGTGGCGTCCTTACCCTTCGTCATCCCGGACTTGATCCGGGATCCCGCTTTGAGAAGGCATCGGCAGGCTGCGACATCAAGCGGGACCCCGGATCAAGTCCGGGGTGACGAGAGTATGGGGGTCTGCAATCGGTCGGGAGCCAAGCGCGACCGCCGCTAGTTCGCTCGCGCAAACCAGATGACGTGCCGCGGGCCTTTGCCGTTGCTGCGCGCGCGCACGCCGACCTCTTCGACCTGAAAGCCCGCCGCCGCCAACCGGCGCGTGAAGCGGGCGTCGGGCGCTGCCGACCATATCGCCAAAATACCGCCGGGGCGCAGCGCCGCCTTGGCCGTCGCGAGCCCCGCCGCCGAATAGAGACCCTCGTTGGCATCGCGCGTCAGGCCATCGGGCCCATTGTCGACGTCGAGCAGGATCGCGTCATAGCGGCGCGTCGCCGTCCCGATCGCCTTCGACACATCGCCGAGGACCAGCTCGACCCGCGGATCGTCGAGACAGCCCGCCGCCAGCTCGGCCATCGGGCCGCGCGCCCACTCGATGATGCCCGGCACCAGTTCGGCCACCGCAATCTTTGCATCGGGCCCGAGCGTCGCCAGTGCGGCGCGCAGGGTGAACCCCATGCCATAGCCGCCGATCAGCAGGCTGGCGCCCTTCGGGCTGCGCAGCCGGTCGCAGGTCATCGTCGCCAGCGCTTCTTCGGAGCCGCTCATCCGGCTGCTCATCAATTCATTGCGATCGATCGCGATGATGAAATCGTCACCGCGCCGGTACAGCCGCAGCTCGTCGCCGCCCGGCACCTCGGCGGTGCCGATCAGTTCGCGAATCTTCAACTTACGTCGCCCTTTTTCTTGTCGTCACCCCGGACTTGATCCGGGGTCCAGGCTGCGGGGGCGGCGATGGATGCCGGATCAAGTCCGGCATGACGAAGCGAATATGCCGTCAAACCAGCTCGCCGAGGTCGAGCGTTTCGAGAAGCGCCGCGCGCGCTTTGCGCACGTCGCTTGCCAGCGCCGCCGAGGCGAGGTCGCCGGGCGCGATCGCTTCGGGCCAGTGCTTCGCCACGACGCCTGCAATCCGGTCGAGCTTTGCTTCGTCGGCGATAAAGCGCGGATCGACCGTCGCCGGATCGGCAACGACGCGCAGGCGCAGGCACGCCGGGCCGCCGCCGTTCGCCATCGACTGGCGGACGTTCACCGGCAGCAGGCGGCGGATCGGGCCGTTGCCCGCGACATGTGCCTCCAGCCAGTTCCACACCGCGGGCGTGGCTTGCGCCTCGGTCGGCAGCACCAGCCCCATGCCGCCGCCATCGGGCAGGCTGACGAGCTGCGCGTTGAACAGATAGGATTTGATCGCGTCGGGGAGGCTCACCGCACTCGCGGGCACCTCGACGATCTCGACCGCGGGGAAGGCGGCGCGGATTTCGGCGTGCGCCGCGTCGCGATCCTCGAACGCGGTTTCGTGGGTGAACAGCACATGCTCGTTCGCGACCGCGACGACATCGTTGTGGAACGCGCCGCCCTGGATCGCCGTGTCCGACTGACGGATGAACAGCGTACGCGCCGGATCGAGCCCGTGGTTGCGCGCGATCGCCTTCGACGCGTCGAGATGCTGGCGCGCCGGAAAGCGCCCGCCGCCGACGCCATAGACGAAGATCTCGACGCCTTGCCCGTCGTGCCCGCTGCACAGCCGCATATGGTTCGCCGCGCCCTCGTCGCCGAAGGGGGCGGGGACCGGCGCATGCACCGCAAAGGCGGGGTCGGCGAAGGCGAGGCGAAGCTGCGCCAGCGTGCCCGGCCATTCGTGGCTGCGGTGCGGCATGGTGACGAGGTTCGCGACGGTCAGATGGCATTTGCCGTCGGCGCTGTCGGGGGCGGGCGAGACGGTCGCTGCGTTCGCCGCCCACATCGACGACGCCGACCACGCCTGCGCGCGCAAATGCCCCTCGGCATCTTCGGGGGTCGTGCCGAGCGTCGCGAGCCATGGCGCATCGGGGCGGTCGAGCGGGGTGAAAAAGCCCTGCGGCAGCCCGAGCGTCAGATTGTGGCGCATCTTCTCGATGCCCTGCAGCGCCGCGGCGCGCGGCTGCGACACGTCGCCGGCGTTGCTCGCCGACGCGATATTGCCGCGGCTGAGTCCCGCATAATTGTGGCTCGGGCCGATGATCCCGTCGAAATTGATTTCGGTCAGCATGGTTTAACGTCCGATCCAGCTGATGCCGCTGCCCTTGCCGACACCCAGCAGCTTCGCGGCCTCGCTGTCGAGGGTCGCGCCGTCGCCGATCTTGCCGAAACAACAGCGGAAATCGGCGAGTTGCCCCGTTGCGACCAGCGCGTCTTCTCCCGTTTCGGCGATCGCCGAAATCTCGATATGCTTGGCGTCCTTGATGCTCGCGACCTGATCGGTGCGCGCGGTCATCGTCGGGCCGCCGTCGAAGATGTCGACATAATTTTCGAACGCGAAGCCTTCATTCTCGAGCATGCGCATCGCCGCGCGCCCGGTCGGGTGCGGCACGCCGATGACGCTGCGCGCATGCTCGCCCAGCATCGCGATATAGACGGGATGCTTCGGCATCAGGTCGGCGATGAACTGGTTGCCGTGGACCGCATTGAACTGGTCGGCTTCCTGGAAATTCATGCCAAAGAATTTGCCCGCGACCCCGTCCCAGAAGGGCGATCCGCCCGCCTCGTCGATCACCCCGCGCAGCTCGGCGAGGATGCGGTCGCCGAAGCGCGCGCGGTGCCGCGCGATGAACAGGTAACGCGAGCGTGCGAGCAGCAGCCCGAGCCCGCCGGCGCGCGCCGCGGGGTGCAGGAACAGCCCGCCGACCTCGCTCGCGCCGTTCAGGTCGTTGCTCAGCATCAGCACCTGCGCGTGGAAGGTGCGGTCGAGCTGCTCGCTATGCTTGCTGTCGGTGCCGATGCGGTACGAATAGAAGGGCCAGCGCTGGCCGACCTGCCCGAAAATCTGGCAGGTGCCGCGCACTTCGCCGCTGTCCATATCTTCGAGCACGAGCAGGTACAGCTCGTCCGACGGATATTCCTTGTCGCTCGCGAACGAGGCTTCGGTGCGCTCGAGCTTGGCACGCAACGCATTCTTGTCGGGGGGCAGGTTGGTGAAGCCGCCACCGGTCAGCTTCGCCATCTCGTAAATGCTCTGCAAGTCGCCCGGCTTGGCCGCCCGGATCACATAATTCACACCGTCCCCCGTTCCGCTATTCTTATCATGGTGAGTGCCGACAGCTGCGCGCGCTCGGCGAGGCTGTCGACGATCAGAAATTCGTCCGACGAATGGATCGCGCCGCCGCGCGGGCCCATCGTGTCGACCACCGGCACCCCGCACGCCGCGATATTGTTGCCGTCGCACACCCCGCCCGTCGCGTTCCAGCCGATCGGCAGGCCAAGCGCGGCGCCGCAATCGCGCACCAGCTCGAACAGGCGCGTCGCCGCTGCATCGAGCGGCTTCGGCGGGCGATTGAAGCCGCCGTGGACGTGGCAATGCACGTCATGCTCGCGCGAGATTGCCGCGATCGCATCGCGCATCGCCGCTTCGGCCGCCGCCATCGCATCGGGGGTCGACGGGCGCATGTTGACGCGCAGGATCGCGCTGTCGGGCACGATATTGTTCGGCCCGCCGCCGTCGATCTTCGCCGGATTGACCTTGAGCGTATCGGACTTCAGCGCGCCGAGCCGCAGCGCGAGATCGGCGGCGGCGAGCAAGGCATTGCGCCCGTCCTGCGGATTGCGCCCGGCGTGCGCGGCGCGGCCGTGGACGATCACCGAGAAATTGCCGCTGCCCGGCCGCGCTCCCGCCAGCGTGCCGTCGGGCAGCGCGGGTTCGTACGTCAGCGCCGCGGTCTTGCCCTTCGCCAGCTCGGCGATCAGCCGCGCCGACGCCTGGCTTCCCGTTTCCTCGTCGCTGTTGATCATCACGTCATAGCCGACGCGGCTCGCGAGCGGCGATGCCTCCAGCGCGGTGAGCGCCGCGAGGATCACCGAAATGCCGGCCTTCATGTCGGCGGTGCCGGGGCCGTTGAGCACGCCGTCTTCCAGCCACTTCAACGTCTGGAATGGGTGATCCACGGCAAACACCGTGTCCATATGCCCGGTCAGCAGCAGCTGTACCGGCGCCTCGGGGCGCACGCGCACATGCAGATGGTCGCCGCGCTGGATGGTGTTGACGGTGCCCGCGCTGTCGACGCTTTCGACCGGATCGGCGGCAACCAGCCGGACTTCGCCGGGCAACGCCGCAAAGGCATCGGCCAGTTCGCCCGCGACGGTCTTCAATCCCGCGAGGTTGCCGGTGCCGCTGTTGATCGCGGCCCATTTCTCCACCTGCACCAGCATCGGCGCATCGGCGGCGCGTTCGAGCGTCGCATTTTCTGTCGCGGTGAGACTGACCATGGGGTGGCTATAGCGAGCGACGATGGGCTTTTGCACCCCCGGGGCGGCACTTTTGTCTTCACTGTGCGGCAAGTCACTGTTCCGGGCCGCTCTCTTCGGTAATGGGGCAGTCGAATTGCACCGAATCGCAACACATTAACCGAAAGTTCGGAACAGCCTCGTTACGCTGACCGAACCGATAAGTGAGTGAGCCGATGACCGCCGCCTTTGTGCTTGGCATCAACATGTCCGTCGCCGGCATTTTCGCCGTTGCGTTCGCCGTGGTCGCGGCGACGAACCGCGACGCGCGCGGCGCGCGGTGGCTTGCGCTTGGCTACGGCATGGGGATCGTCAATGTCGCGCTCGAGTTTCTTCTGACCCGGCAGGTCGATCCAAACCCCGTCGGCATCGGCATTTTCCTCGTCTTCCTGCTCGCGCTCAGCTTCGCGCTGATCGGCGTCGCGCATCATTATCGCGCGCGGCCGCCGTGGGGCGCGATGGCCGCGATCTGGGTCGTCACCATCCTCGCCGTGCCGGTGATCTTCAGCATGACCTACGGCTCGATCGTGCGTCTGATGCTCTACCAGCTTCCCTATTTTGCGATGCAGACGCTGCTCGGGCTCGTGATCTGGCGCTCGGGCCGGCGTCAGGCGCTCGACCTGCTGCTCGTCGCGCTCCAGGTGATCGCGGCGGCCATCTATGTCGCCAAGCCCTTTATCGCGGCGATCGTGGGCACGGCGAGCGCACCGCAAGGCTATATGGCGACGACCTACGCCGCGATCTCGCAAAGCGGGAGCGTCGTCACGCTGATGGCGATCGCGCTCGTCATGCTGCTTGTGATCATGCGCGACACCACCGCGGAGATGGTCGCGCGCTCGGAAACCGATCCGCTTTCGAGCGTGCTCAACCGGCGCGGTTTCGAACATCATGCCGAACTGGCGTTGCTGCGCGGCGGGGACGTGACGGTGCTCGTCACGGCTGACCTCGACGACTTCAAGAAGATCAACGACAGTTTCGGCCACGCCGCGGGCGACGGGGTGATCGCGCATTTCGCGGCGATGCTGGTCGATGCCGCGCCCGCGGGTGCGATCGTCGGCCGGATCGGGGGCGAGGAATTCGCCGTCCTGCTTCCCGACGCGCTGCTGTCCGACGGCCGCCTCTACGCCGAAACCGTGCGCACGACCTTTGCGGCGGCGCAATTGCCGGTGCTGGGGGTCGATCGCGGCTTTACGGCGTCTTTCGGCGTCGCGCAGCGTACCACGGGCGATTCGCTGTTCGACCTGTCGCGCCGCGCCGACGCCGCGCTGTACCGCGCCAAGGCGGGCGGGCGGAATCAGGTGCGGGTCGCGATTGGCGAACTGGCGCCGGCACCCGCCGTGGGTGTTGCCTGATTTCAGACCGCGAGTAGCGGCGTGTCTTCGGGTTGCGGCGGCGCCGCTTCGAAGTTTGGCAGCGGATCGAAAGTCTCTTCGATCAGCTCGATCGACGCGAGGCCGCCGAGCTTGAAATGGCCGAGCCGCGGCTCCTCGTCGGATCGCCAGTTCTTGTTGAGGTTCAGCGCGCTGATGAACAGGTCGCCGCGCCGTTCGAACAGAAGATGCGGCGCCAGCGTCAGGACTTGCCCATTGTAATGCGCGGTCACCTTTCGCTTGCGGGCGATGGCTTCCATCAATTTCAGTCGTGTGTCGTCCATGGTTTCAGAGCCGTTCGGGGGAGAAAGGTTTTATTGTGCAATGCAGCATAATCACATGCGGGCGCGGTGGGCAAGTGCCGAAAGTCCGCGCAGCGGCTGAAAACCTATGCGGGAAACACCGCCCATTGCCAATCGAAATCAATCGCGGCATAGGGCGACGGCCCTTTCCTCCCCGGGTCCACTGGCGCAGCCGCGCCGACCAGAGGGTGCTTGCATGACTGAATTTCTCGATCGCTCCGGCCTGTCCGTCGATTCGCGACTGTCCGACTTTATCGAGCAGCGCGCGCTGCCGGGGACGGGGCTCGATGCCGCCAAATTCTGGAGCGATTTCGCCGGGCTGCTCGGCAAATTCGCGCCCGAAAACGCGTCGCTGCTGGCAAAGCGCGAGGATTTGCAGGCGCAGATCGACGCGTGGCACCACGGGCGTGCGGGGCAGGCGCATGACGCTGCCGCCTATCAGGCGTTCTTGCGCAAAATCGGCTATCTCGTCCCCGAACCCGCAGCCTTCAAAGTCGGCACGCAGAATGTCGATCCCGAAATCGCGACGATGGCGGGACCGCAGCTCGTCGTGCCCGCGCTCAACGCGCGCTTCGCATTGAACGCCGCCAACGCGCGCTGGGGCAGCCTCTACGACGCCTTCTACGGCACCGACGCGCTCGATGCGCCGCCCGCCAGACCCGGCGGCTATGACGCCGACCGCGGCGCCGCGGTGATTGCGCGCGCCAAGGCCTTCCTCGACGAAGCGGTGCCGCTTGCGTCGGGCAGCTGGGCCGACTGGCAGGGCGGCGAGCCCGCGCTCGCCGATCCGGCGCAATGGGTCGGCAGCAGGCCCGGCGGCATCCTGCTCCGCCACAACGGCCTGCACATCGAACTGGTGATCGATCCCGCGAGCGCGATCGGCAAGACCGACCCCGCGGGGATCGCCGACGTCGTGCTCGAAGCCGCGCTGACGACGATCATCGATCTCGAGGACAGCGTCGCGGCGGTCGACGGCGAGGACAAGACGCTCGGCTACACCAACTGGCTCGGCCTGATGCGCGGCGACCTCGTCGAGAGCTTCGCCAAGGGCGGCGAGACTGTGACGCGCGCGATGGAGCCCGATCGCGAATGGACCTCGCCGTCGGGCGAGGCGTTCACGCTCCACGGCCGCAGCGTGATGTTCGTGCGCAACGTCGGTCATCTGATGACGACGCCGATGATCCGGCTGCCGGATGGCAGCGAAGCGCCCGAGGGGCTTTGCGACGCGGTCATCACCAGCCTTTGCTCGCTCCACGACCTCAAAGGGCTCGGCACGCTCCGCAACAGCCGCGCGGGCAGCATCTATATCGTCAAGCCCAAGCAGCACGGGCCCGAGGAATGCGGCTTCACGAACCGGCTGTTCGACGCGGTCGAGGATATGCTCGGCCTCGCGCGCCACACGATGAAGGTCGGCGTGATGGACGAGGAACGCCGCACCAGCGCGAACCTCGCCGCATGCATCGAGGCGGTGAAGGACCGCATCGTCTTCATCAACACCGGCTTCCTCGACCGCACCGGCGACGAAATCCACACGTCGATGCGCGCCGGACAGATGATCCCCAAGGGCGAGATGAAGGCGAGCGACTGGATCGCGTCCTACGAGGACCGCAACGTCCGCATCGGCCTTGCCTGCGGTCTCAGCGGCAAGGCGCAGATCGGCAAGGGCATGTGGGCGATGCCCGACCTCATGAAAGCGATGCTCGAAGCCAAGATCGGCCATCCGAAATCGGGCGCGAACACGGCATGGGTGCCGTCGCCGACCGCTGCGACGCTCCACGCGCTGCACTATCATCAGGTCGACGTGTTCGCGCGGCAGAAGGAAATCGCGGGCGAGGCCGTGCCCTCGCTCGACCGTCTCCTGAACATTCCGGTCGCCACGGGACGCAACTGGAGCGAAGCCGAAATCACCCGCGAACTCGATAACAATTGCCAGGGCATCCTCGGCTATGTCGTGCGCTGGATCGATCAGGGCGTCGGCTGCTCGAAAGTGCCCGACATCGACGACGTCGGCCTGATGGAGGACCGCGCGACGCTGCGCATCGCCAGTCAGGCGCTCGCCAACTGGCTGCTCCACGGCGTCTGCACCCCCGAACAGGTCGACGCCGCGCTGGCACGCATGGCGGCGAAGGTCGACGCGCAGAATGCGGGCGATGCGCTCTACGAAAAACTGACCCCCGACGGCATCGCGTATCAGGCGGCGCGCGCGCTGATCTTCGAGGGCGTGACGCAGCCCTCGGGCTATACCGAACCGCTGCTGCACAAATATAGGCAAGCGAAAAAGGCGGCGTAACGCCAAAGGCGGCTTTCGACCTTCTTTTTCATCGTCACCCCGGACTTGATCCGGGGTCCCGCTGTTGGGTCAGGCCGTGCCGACGCGTCAGAAAAGCGGGATCCCGGGTCAAGCCCGGGATGACGAAAGGGGGGGCAACGCCGCCCCGCCTTGATCTGTCACCGCCCAAAAACAGGGCAGCCCGGCGTCATTGCTTCGCAAATTGACACCCCCGGCCGCCGGGCGCATATCGCCGCCCGCCGGGGCGCGACTCCGGCATCAACCCAAGGACCGAAAAATGGACCCCGACAGTAGACGTCGCACCATATGTCCGGCAGCCACGGCGGTCCGTCAGGGGTAATCTCCTGCGCATCTCCTGACGCTGGCGGACGCCAGCATTCAGGAGACACTCCATGTTCAACGCTTTCGTTCGCGAGGCCGATCGCCTCGTCCGCGCCGATATCGGCGCGGCAAACCCGCCCGCGATCCTGTGGGCGGATATCGTCCATCCGACCGCCGACGACGCCGCAAATGCCGCCGCCTTGCTCGGGATTTCGATCCCGACGCTGCCCGAAATGCAGGAAATCGAACCCTCGGCGCGGCTTTACGAAGAGGTCGGCGCGCAGTTCATGACGGTGCCGATCGTCGTCGGGCTCGACGGCGATGCGCCGCGCCTCGCGCCGGTCACCTTCATCCTCGGCGCGGCAAGCCTCGCGACGGTGCGCCATGCCGAGGCGGCGCCGTTCGAACAGGTCGTCGCGCGCCGGCTGCGCACCAACGGCGCCACGACCGCCGAAACGCTGATGCTCGACCTGATCGAGGCGATCGTCGACCGCGTCGCCGACGTGCTCGAACGCAGCGCGCTCCACTGCGACACCGTGTCGCGCGACGTTTTCGCGCGGAAGGCGGCGGGCGGCGGCACCGAAGGTCCGGCGCGCGATCTCGAAGCGATGCTCGGCCGCATCGGGCGCGAGGGCGACCTGCTTACCAAGCTGCGCGAATGCCTCGTCGGGCTCGCGCGGATGCTGTCCTATCATAGCACGCGCAGCGAAGGCAGCGCCCGCGAGGCGCGCGCACGGCTCAAGACGATCCAGCGCGACGTGCAGGCGCTGACCGATCATGCGAGCTTCCTGTCGGGCAAGATCAACTTCCTGCTCGACGCGACGCTCGGGCTGATCAACCTCGAGCAGAACCAGATCATCAAGATTTTCACCGTCGCCGCGGTGGCTTTCCTGCCGCCGACGCTGATCGCGTCGATCTACGGCATGAATTTCGATCTCATGCCCGAACTGCGCTGGCAGTACGGCTATCCCTTCGCGATCGGGCTGATGCTCGTCTCGTCGATCCTGCCCTTCGCCTATTTCCGCAAGCGCGGGTGGCTGTGATGCCGGTGGGAGACAGGCGACGCGGACCATCGAACCGCGGCTGCTGCCGGGTCTCGCGGCGGCGAGCCTGATCGCGATGCCGCTGCCCGCGATCGCGGCGGGCGGGGCGGCGGGCAACGGCAGCGTCACGCTGGGGTTCACGATCCGGCGATAACCGATCGGCGATCGCCCGAAGCGGACTTGCTGTGCGCGGCGGGCATGTGGTAGAACATAAAAAGAACATCGTTGGAGATGCCCATTGTCCGCCGCCGTCGATCCTGCCTATCGTCATTATCCCAAGCATGCCGAGTTTCGCGAACCTATCGAAGCGGGCGGCGCGGCGCTCAAGCTCTATCACCTGACCGCCACCGACGCGCCGGTGCCGGACGATGTGGCCAGGCTCTGCGCCGACTGGTTTGCCGGACAGGCGCCGGCGGCCGTGGCGCCGGGCGATTGCGGTTTCGTCATCCTCCACCGCTGCGGCGCCGATTTCTATTTCCTGCTCGTGTCGGTGTGGCGGGGGTCGAACGAACTCTGGGAAGCCGTCTGGTATCGCCACGGCGACATGCCCGCCTTCGCGCCGTTCGATTCGGCCTATCCGCCGGAAGCGGGCGTGGTGCGCCCGACCTTCTGCGTCTGGGAGCTTGGAATCGTCGCGCACGAGAGCGCGGCGTGGGGCCGCTACCTCGCGTCGCCGCGCGACGACACCGCGCGGTCGCGCTGGGTTGATGATATCTTCGAAGGCGCTGTATAGGCGCCGCTCGTTTCAAGGGGAGTTTTGACGTGCAGATTGCGGTGCTGACCTTCGACGGCTTCAACGAACTCGATTCGTTCGTTGCGGCTGGAATCCTGAACCGTTTGCGGGGGCAGGGCTGGGAAGCGCACATCACGTCGCCGACGCCGCGCGTCACCTCGATGAACGGCGTGACGATCGAACGCCAGCAACCGCTCGACTTCGCCGCCAAGGCCGACGCGGTGATCATCGGCAGCGGGATCAAAACGCGCGAGATCGCGGCGGACCCGCTGATGCTCGGGCGCATCCGGCTCGACCCGTCGCGCCAGCTGATCGGCGCGCAATGTTCGGGGACGCTGCTGCTCGCCAAGCTCGGGCTGGTCGGCGCGCTCCCCGCGTGCACCGACCTCACGACCAAACCGTGGGTGATCGAGGCCGGGGTCGAAGTGCTCGACGCGCCCTTCGTCGCGCACGGCAATGTCGCGACCGCGGGCGGCTGCCTTGCGTCGCAATATCTCGCCGCGTGGATCGTCGCGCGGCTCGCCGGGACCACGGCGGCCGAAGAGGCGCTGCACTATGTCGCACCGGTCGGCGAGAAAGCGGACTATGTGACGCGCGCGATGGCGGCGGTGCGGCCGTTCCTTGCGGAAGAAAATCTCGCGCGCACCGCGTAACTGGCGATCCCGTACAATAGATCTTGCCCCGGCCTGCTATAGTCCGGCATTTTGCGGCGTGCGCAAACTGGGGGCAGGGCAATGACGGCACCGTTTAATTTCGGGCAGCTCAAATTTCTGAAGGCGCTGACCGAAGCGCTGTTTCACGACGCCGACATGGTGATTTCGGCCGATCAGGTCGTCGCCAATGTCTGCGACCTGTTCGAAAAAGTCGGCGGCACCAAGCTCGACGAAATCCGCCTGTCGCTGACCGCGACCGAACTGGTGCTCGGCGGCCCCTTCTTTACCGAGAATGATGTCGCGGACCGCGTCGAAAGGCTGACCGATCGCCTCAAGAACAGCCAGATCGACCTGTTCCAGGACATGGCGCGGCTGCGCGGCGTCATCTACGCCTGCTATTACGGCCATTGGCAGCCCGGGCTCGAACCCGGCGACCAGAGCGCCAACGCCACCAATCCGGTGCATCGCCAGATCGGCTTCACCCTCCCCAAATTCCGCCAGCGCGGCAGCTATGACGTGCCGCTCGAACCCGTGCACGGGCGCGAGATCGACCCCGCGCATATCCTCGACGCGTCGACGCTCGAGGACGAATATGATGTGATCGTCATCGGCTCGGGCGCCGGGGGCGGGGTCGCCGCCTATAATATCGCGGCGCAGGGCTATAAGGTGCTGATCGTCGAGGCGGGTCCCTTTTATCCCAGCCACGCGATCACGCATCACGAACTCGACATGATCGCCAGGCTCTACAAGCATGGCGCGCTGCAAACCTCGACCAACCGCGATTTCGTGGTGTTCCAGGGGCGCTGCGTCGGCGGATCGTCGACGATCAACAACGGCATCTGCCTGCGCGTCAACGAGCCGGGACGCACGCATCCAGATGCCAGGGACGTGCTCGCGAAATGGGCCAGCATCGGCGCGCCGATCGACGCCGCGGCGTTCCATGCGAGCTATGATGCGGTGCGCGACAAGCTCGGCATCGCCCCCATCGAACCGCGCAGCGGACGCCATAACGGCCCGCATCTGATCGAGGGATGGCGCAGCTATGCGGCGGGATCGACCAACCCGCGCGACCAGCGCGCGATCGCCGACTGGTTCGCCAAGAATTTCGGCCCGCCGAACACCGCCAGCGCGTGCGCCTATTGCGGCTATTGCAATTCGGGCTGCGCCTATGGCCGCCGCATGGGCATCGCGCAAACCTATCTGCCCGAGGCGTGCCGCGATTTCGGCGCGCGCATCCTGCCCGGGACCAAGGCCGAGCGCATCGTCTGGCAAACCGCCTACGACGGCCGGCGCGAGGCCGAAGCGGTGAAATTGGTTCTCCCCGACGGGTCGAAGACGCTGGTTCGCGCGCGCGTCGGCGTCGTCGTCGCCGCGGGCACGATCGCGTCGTCGAAGCTGCTCGACCGCAGCGATATCGACCGTACCGGCTATCAGGTGTCGCTCAACGTCGCCTCGCCCGTCGTTGCCTTGATGCCCGACCGCGTCGGCGGCGATGCGTGGGACGAGGACCAGATGTCGAGCTATGTCGATTGCGGCGACTTCCTGCTCGAAAGCCATTTTCAGCCGCCGATGTCGATGGCGTCGCTGATGCCCGGCTGGTTCGGCGACCATGCGAGCCGGATGAAGAATTTCGGCCGCGTCCATTCGGCGGGCATCCTGTTTCCTGCCGACCGGCGCGGGCAGGTGAAGGACGGCAAACTGGAGTTCCGGCTGGACGTGGACGACGATCTGCCGGTGCTGCGCGACGCGATGGCGACGCTGACCAAGGTCCATTTCGCCGCGGGGGCGCTCGAATGCTATCCCGCGCTGGCCAAGGGGCAAAAGATCACGCCCGGCATGGATGTCGATGCGTTTTTCCGCGATGCGATCCGCGAACAGGACGATGTCACGCTGTCGAGCAGTCACCCGCACGGCGGCAATGCGATCAACGAGGATCCGGCGTACGGCGTCGTCGACCTCGACTGCCGCGTCCACGAAACGACCAATGTGTTCGTCACCGACGCGAGCACTTTCCCCAGCTGCATCCGCGTCAACGCGCAATGGACGACGATGGCGATGGCGCAATATGCCACGGGGCGGAGTGATCCGTTCGGGTGAGGGTGTGTTGATCCTCCCTGTCGCGCAGCGATGGGGAGGTGGCAGCGCGCAGCGCTGACGGAGGGGCGAATGGCGCGACGTTGCAGCCCCTCCACCACCGCCTGCGGCGGCGGTCCCCCTCTCCATCGCTGCGCGACAGGGAGGATTGGCTCCTCGCAATAACCTTGCTTTTGTTGGATGGGGCAAACGGGTAAGGGGGCGCCGCCATGACCTTCACCGTTGCCGCCCTCTACCGCTTCGCGTCGTTCGACGATCCCGCCGCGCTGCGCCAGCCGCTGATCGACCTCTGCGCGGCAGAGGGCGTCATGGGCACGCTGCTCCTCGCGCGCGAAGGCGTGAACGGGACAATCGCCGGAACCGCGGCCGGCATCGCTGCGGTGCTCGCTCATATCCGCGGCCTGCCCGACTGCGCCGAACTCGACGTCAAATATTCGGCCGCGACCGAGATGCCGTTCCAGCGGATGAAGGTGCGGCTGAAAAAGGAAATCGTAACGATGAAGGTGCCGGGGCTCGACCCCGCGCGCGACGCCGCTCCTTACGTGGACCCCGCCGACTGGAACGCGCTGGTCGACGACCCGGACACGGTGTTGATCGATACGCGCAACGGCTTCGAGGTCGGCTACGGCAGCTTCGCGGGCGCGGTCGATCCCGAGACCAAAAGCTTCGGCGAATTCCCCGACTGGTGGCGCGCCAACGCCGACCGTTTTGCGGGCAAGCGCGTCGCGATGTTCTGCACCGGCGGCATCCGCTGCGAAAAATCGACCGCCTTCCTCCGCCACGAGGGCGTTGAGGATGTCGTCCATCTGAAGGGCGGTATCCTCGCCTATCTGGAACAGGTGCCCGAGGGCGAAAGCCGTTGGCACGGCAGCTGCTTCGTCTTCGACGAGCGGGTGAGCGTCGGGCACGGCCTCGTCGAGGTCGGCGAGAAGGAATAGGGCAGGAACGACGGTTCGTCCGACGGGGTGACCGACCGCTTTGGGGATTGTGAGCGGACGTTCATGTTACCCATTTTTCCTTGTTACCCATTTTTCGTCATCCCGGACCTGATCCGGGATCCCGCTTTTTCCGGTCTGTAGCGGTCATTCATCTAGGTCGGGCGAGAGGCTGCAATGGGGTGGGAAGCGGACATCCCCATTTTCGTCATCCCCGCGAAGGCGGGGATCCCGCTTGTCGGCGGCGAGAAAGAAGCGGGATTCCCGCCTTCGCGGGAATGACGGGAATCGGTCGATTCATGCCGTTTCCGCACCCCGGGCAAAGCCTGCAGCCGCCGACATGACGAAATAGGGTCGCTCGTGCGGTAAAACTCTTTCCTACATTTAACCCATATGGTTCTCTTGTGCGGTTTTAACTTACCGAAAGGACGAATCGATGGAAGACGCCATTCCCGATCCCGCCGCCATCGCCGCGCCCGCCAGCTACCACTGGACCCCGGCGCTTCAGCGCGATTTCCTGGGCCGCCTCGCGACGAGCGGCTCGGTGCGCATCGCCGCCGCGCATGTCTCGATGTCGCCGAGCGCCGCCTATCAACTGCGCCGTCGGCCCGAGGGCGCGGCCTTTTCGCTCGGCTGGGCCGCGGCGTTGCTCATCGCGCGCGACCGGCTCGCCGACGAACTGCTCGACCGCGCGATCTATGGGGTCGAGGAAAGTGTCGAACGCCAGGCCGAAGCCGAAACGCAGCGCGCCTTTACCAAGCGCCGCCGCCAGATCCCAAGCCTCGGCCTCGCGATGCTCGCGCGGCTCGACCGCGCCGTCGACGTGCGCGCCCGCGCGGGCGAGGCGATGCTCGCGCAGATCATCGCGGGCGACTGGGCCGGGTTCCTGTCGCTCTTCGATATCGGCGCCGGCCATTCCGATGCGCAGGGCCATGGCGCCGCGCTCGCGTGCTGGCTCGCCGGCCGCGACAATCGCGCCAACCCGCTCGCCAGCCTATGGAAAGACACCCCGATCGCGAGTGAAGTTGCGCAGTTTTTCGCGCTTTCCGAAAGCGAACCCGAACCCGAACCGACCCCCGAAGAGGAAGCCGCCGAAATGACGATCTGGGCCGACGAGGAAAGCGGCGAATGGCGCACCAACTTCCCGCCGCCCGACGATTATGTCGGGATCGAGGAAGGCGCGTTCGGCGACAAGGATTATGAACGCACCCTCGACGACGAAGAGGCTGAAGCGTGGGAAGCCGCGCATGCCGAGATCATCGCCCCGCTGCGCAAAGCGGGCGAGGCCGCGCGCCGCGCCTTCTTTGGATTGCCGGTGACGGCGAATGGCCCTGCGCCTGCGGCGAAGGAAGACGCAAAGGCGCTCACAATGGGGACGATTGAACCCTCGTCGTGAGATGGTACCTCGCTACCAATCAGCCCGTCGCGCGCGCCGCGCCATATTCGTACCAGCCGAACGGCCGCGGCGTTTTCGGGATGTAAGCGGCCGCCTGCCGGTCGACCGCGAAACCCGCCTTTTCATAGGCGTCGCTGATCGGCCGGGTCAGGTGGCAGTTGCCGCCGATGCGTTTCCACACCGGCTCGATCCGCCGCTGCCATTTCGCGACCCCGGCATCGGGCGCGGCGCCATGTTCGAGGAACAGCGCGGTCCCGCCGGGCTTCAGCACGCGGCGGATTTCGGCGAGCACCGCGGCCTGATCGTGAACCGAGCATAAGGTGAAGGTGGTAACGACGGTGTCGAAAGAACCGCTCTCGAACGGCATCGCCTCGCCGATCCCTTCACGGATATCGGCGTCGATCCCGCGCGCCGCCGCCGCCGCGACGCTCATCGCGAGCAGTTCGGGCGAGGGATCGAGCCCGCTGAAGCTCTCGATCTGCCCCGGCCGGTAAAATTCCATGTTGATCCCGCCGCCGCAACCGAGTTCGAGCACATGCCCGCGCGCGTTCGGCACGACCTTGCTGCGCACCTTCATGATCTGCCCCTGCGAACAGGCGCATTTGATCAGCCGCGGTACCCCATGACGTTCCCACCAGCTTGCCATTCGCCAGTCTCCCCTTGGCGCGGAAGGTGACCCTTGCTAGCGCGGTTGGCAACACCCATCTGTGCCTGTCCGCACCGCCAACGAAAGATCGTCATGCCCGCCGTCCATCACACCAAGATGCTCATCCTCGGTTCCGGCCCCGCCGGCCTGTCGGCCGCCATCTATGCCGCGCGCGCGGGCATGATGCCGATCGTGGTGCAGGGGCTGCAACCCGGCGGCCAGCTGACGATCACCACCGACGTCGAAAACTACCCGGGCTTTGCCGAGGTGATCCAGGGTCCGTGGCTGATGGAGCAAATGACCGCGCAGGCGACGCATGTCGGCACCAGCATGATCTGGGACACGATCGTCGACGTCGACCTGTCGCGCCGTCCGTTCAAGCTGACCGGTGACGGCGGCGACGTCTATATGGCCGAAACGCTCGTCATCGCGACGGGTGCGCAGGCGAAATGGCTCGGCGTGCCGGGCGAACAGGAACTGGGCGGCAAGGGCGTTTCGGCGTGCGCGACGTGCGACGGTTTCTTCTATCGCGGCAAGAAGGTCGTGGTAATCGGCGGCGGCAACACCGCGGTCGAGGAAGCGCTCTATCTCACCAACCACAGCGAAGACGTCACGCTGATCCACCGCCGCGACCATCTGCGCGCTGAAAAGATCTTGCAGGACCGCCTGTTCGCCAATCCGAAGATCAAGGTGCTGTGGAACAAGCGCGTTGACCGTTTCGTCGCGGGTGAAGGCGTGTCGGGGCTGGTCGGCGTCGACCTGATCGACACCGAAACCGGCGCGGCGAGCTTTGAGCCGACCGACGGCGGCTTCGTCGCGATCGGCCACAGCCCGTCGACCGAGCTGTTCAAGGGCAAGCTGCCGCTCGACGACGACGGCTATCTGGAAGTGACGCCGGGTACCTCGCTGACCGCGATCCCCGGCGTCTTTGCCGCGGGCGACGTCACCGACAAAATCTATCGTCAGGCGGTGACCGCCGCGGGCATGGGCTGCATGGCCGCGCTCGACGCGGAGCGGTTCTTGGCCGAGGCCGAATATCACGCGATGGTGGACGCCTGACAAAACGTCATCCCAGCGAAAGCTGGGATGACTTCATGTTTCGAGAGCCACCAATACCCGCTGATACAGCCAGTCGGCATCCTCCCCGGCAAAGCTGTGCGACGCGCTGGCGAGGCGTTCGACGGGAAGGCGGCTTAGCGCCGACGGGCAACTTTCCATAAAAGCCTGCGCGGTGCGGTCGCCGGTCGCGAGCAGGATCGTCGCGGGCGGACCGAGCACGGCGATCGCACCATCGATCCGCGCCGCGAGACTATCGGGCGCAGCAGGCACGGCAGTCTCCTTGAGCGCCGAAAGCCCGCGGAACAATTTGCGGAAATCGACCTCGCCCTTGATCAGCCGCAGCAGGCTTTTCGGATCCCTCAGCCGCGCCAGATAGCGCGCCCGGATCGCGGCGGCAGGGGGCAGCGTGGGCTCATCGGTTTCCTCGACGTCGCCGTCATAAGTCCACGGATTGGCGATGATCAGCCCATCGAGCGCCAACGGCTGATGAAGCAACAACGCGCTCGCCGCATCGCAATTGCCGAAGCCGATGATGCGCGTCACGTGCGGCGCCGCTTCGCGAAACGCCGCAATCGCCGCGTTAATATCGGGTCCGCTGCTTTCGAACCCGCCATTCATGCCCTCGCTGTCGCCGATCCCGCGCCGGTCGAAACGGAATACCGGATGCCCCGCCTCGGCGACCCGCGCCGCCAGCATCGCCATGCCGCGGTGTGCGCCGCTGCGGATTTCATTGCCGCCCGACACGATCAGCAGGCCGGTCCTGCCCGCCGCCTCGTCGAGGCTCGCGGCGAGCGTCGCGCCTTCGCAGGCGAAGCTCAGCTGATGCCGCATGTCGTGCTCCATGCGGAAATGTCGGCGGCAATCGCAGCCGCCATCGCGGCATCCTCGCCCGGCTCGGCGCGCAGCCACAGCGGGGTTCCTGCGATGCCGTCGGCACCGAGGCCGATGTTGCGCAAAGGCTCGACCGCTTGCGCCTCGCTCGTGCCGAGCTGCGCGACCATTTCCGGGGACAATCGGTTGCCCGCGACGAGCAGCGGCCTGGTCTTCGCCTCTTCCTGCAAGCTTTCGAGCGAAGAGGTCAGTCCGGCCTCGCGGTCGGTGCTCACCCTTGCACGCATCAGGGTGCGGAGCAGCGACGCTCCACCGACAGGCGCCAGCCGCCACCAGGCCGCGGCTTTCACCTGGTGGTCGATCAACACGCCGCCGCGAACCGACGCCACAAGGATCGGGCCATCGATGCCCGCCGCAACCTTGACAAGCGCATCTTGCCAGCGCGCCAGATCGACCTGTTCCAAGGGAACGAGGCTTTCATTCTGCCCCGGCAGATCGGGAAGCATTGCTCCAAAACCCTCGGCCGCCAGTGCGCGCATCGCGAGCACCAAAGTGCGGCGCGTGCGGTTCGCTTCCTCGAACAGCGGCGGGACGATCAGGACGGTGGCGCGGGGCGTGCCCGCGGGGTCGATGCGCAATCGATGTTCGCTCATGCGCGCATCCGGGATCAGTCGGTCACTTTGCGCAGCGAAAAGGCGAGCAAATTGCCGTAGGTTTCAAAGATTTCGCCGTCGATCTCATCATCGTCGATCAGGATGCCCAGCCGGTCTTCCATCTCGGTCAGCACCGTCGCGACCGCCATCGAATCGAATTCGGGCAGTTCGCCGAACAACCCGCTGTCTTCGGTCAGCGCGGCAGCGCGCGCTTCGCCGAGGCCGAGCACGTCGGCGAGCAGGGCGCGAAGGGTGGCGTCGACGCCGGATGCTTTGGTAGCGGGTTCGGTCATGAGTCTTTCCTGAGCAGCGAACGGGCATATGCCTTCAATGCCGGACCCCATGCCGCGACGCGCGACGGATTGAAAGCCTCGATGCGCCACAGCGGGTCGTGCCGATTCATCCAGTCGCGCTTGTACCCGTCGTTACCGGTGCCGAAATCGACGCGCTTCACGCCATCGACCTCGATCACATGGCGAAACAGCGCCGCCGACAGCAACGTACCCGGCGAGGCTTTCAGGCTGTCCTCGACATGCGCGAGCTTGTGGATGAAGGCGGTGCCGTCCTCGACGGTCCAGAACTGCGCGGCGACGGGGATTCCGTCGATACGCGCGATTCCCATGCGCAGGCGTCCGCCATCGCCTTCGACCTCGGCAAAGGCGCGCAGTAGTGCGGGGTGGCCTTCTTCGGGCTTCCAGCTCGCGGCATAGATTTGTTCGTAAGCGGCCCAGCTCCCCGGATCGAAATCGGTGAGCAGCTGGATATCGACGACACCCTTCTTCGCCTTGCGCTGAACGGTATTGCGCAGCGCGCCGGGCCGGCTCGCCCACCAGGCGTCATGGTCCATCTCGCCCAGGTCGAGCCAATGGCGATCCCCCGCAGGCGCCGTCTTCACCCACCAGCCCGCAGCGCGTAGCGCGGCGGTCAGCGCATCGGGGTCGGCAACAGGGTAAAGCGTCAGACGCGCGGCTTTTTGGCGAAGATCGGCGAAAAGCGCGCCAAGGGCGCCGCTGCGATCGCCGTCGCCATCGAAAAGCGGACGGATCGAAAAGCTGTACCAGTTGGTGAGGCCGGCCAGATCGCCCGGCGCCTCGACCCGCAGCGGCAACCACGCACGCGTCGCGCCCGCGCTGCCACGTGCGTCGATTCGGTCATGGCCGGCAAAGCCATGCGCGGTGAGCAGGTCGAACCATTCGGCCCGGTCGAACGGCGACGCAAAGCCGGCCGCGCGCGCTGTGGCGGGCAGCCGCTCATCATTAGCGTGATGTTCACCGTTCCCTTGCATGGTGCCGCCCTCTATCACTCCTGTCCTAACAGCCGATGACCAAAGCCGAAAACACATCTTCCAGGCCGATCGACCATCTCGCCCGCTGCGGTGCATCGGACGCGGCTGCGCTGCTGATCGGCGATCGGGTAACCACCTTCGCCGAACTCGACGCCGGAGTTGGACGGCTGGCGTCATGGCTGCTTGAACAGGCCGGCGGTCCCGGTGAACGCGTCGCAAGCTGGAGCGCCAAGACGCGGCTCGCCTGCCTGATGCCGCTCGCGGCGGCGCGCGCGGGGCTGATCCATGTGCCGGTCAATCCGTTGCTCAAAGGGCCGCAGGTCGCGCACATCCTGTCGGACAGCGGCGCGAAATTGCTCGTCACCAATGGCGCGCGCGCCGAGATGCTCGGCGATGGCCTGCCCGACCAGTGCGTGGTGCAGGATCTGAAGGTCGGCGAGGAAGTGATTGCTTCGGGCGGGCAGGGGCTGCCGCTCTCGATCGCCGAGCCCGACGATCTCGCCGCCATCCTCTACACCAGCGGTTCGACCGGGCGGCCCAAGGGCGTGATGCTCAGCCACGCGAACCTGTGGCTCGGTGCCGAAAGCGTCGCTTCCTATCTGAAGATCGTGCCCGAAGACCGTGTGCTCGCCGTCCTGCCGCTGAGTTTCGACTATGGCCAGAACCAGCTGCTTTCGAGCTGGTATGCAGGCGCGGCGGTCGCGCCGCTCGATTATCTGACCGCGCGTGACGTCGTGAAGGCGGTGGCGCGGCACAGGGCGACGACGCTCGCGGGCGTGCCGCCGCTGTGGGTGCAGCTCGTCGAGGCCGAATGGCCCGCCGAAACCGCGGCCCATCTTAAACGCCTGACCAACAGCGGCGGCGCGCTCACGCCGTCGCTCATCGACGCGCTGCGGGCTACCTTCCCGGGCGCCGACATCTACCCGATGTACGGGCTGACCGAGGCATTCCGCTCGACCTATCTCGACCCGAAATTCGTCGCCGACCATCCGACGTCGATGGGCCGCGCGATCCCGCATGCCGAAATATTGGTGTGCCGGCCCGACGGCACGATCACCGCCGACGAAGAACCCGGCGAACTCGTCCATTGCGGGCCGCTCGTCGCCAAGGGCTATTGGCAGGACGAAGAACGCACCGCGCAGCGTTTCAAACCCGCGCCGCGCGCGTCGCATTATGGCGGCATGGCGGTGTGGTCGGGCGACACGGTGCGCCGCGATGCCAATCACCTCCTCTATTTCGTCGGCCGCGACGACGCGATGATCAAGACCGCGGGCAACCGCGTCAGCCCGACCGAGGTCGAGGACGTCGCGGTCGCATCGGGGCTGATCTATGAAGCCGTCGCGTTCGGCGTGCCCGATCCGCGGCTCGGCGCCGCGATTGTCCTCATCGTGCGCGGCAAGGACGGCGTCGCCGACGAGGAGGGGCTCGCGGCCTATCTCCGCCAGAACCTCCCCAATTTCATGCAGCCGCAGGCGATCGAATGGCGGGGCGCCTTGCCGCGCAATCCCAATGGCAAGCTCGACCGTGTGGCGATTGCCGCCGATTGGGCCAAGGAGTTGACGGCATGAAGCCGCATGGCCCGATCCCGCCCGGCTTCCGCGCCGATGTGAGCGGTATGTTACTCATCGGCGGCGACCGCGCCGAGGCGCTCGCCGACGTCGCGGGCGACACCCCGCTGTTCGCCTATGACAGCGAGATGCTCGCCGCACGCGTCGCCGAATGGCGCGCCGCGATGCCAACCGGGGTCCAGCTTCATTATGCGATGAAGGCGAACCCATATGCGCCTTTGCTCGCCTTCATGGCGCGGCTGGTCGACGGGTTCGACGTCGCCTCGGGCGGCGAGCTCAAGGCTGCGCTCGCCAGCGGGATGCCGGCGGGCGACATCAGCTTTGCCGGCCCCGGCAAGCGCGACCGCGAACTCGAAGCGACGATCACCGCCGGCGCGACGCTCAATCTCGAATCGGCGGGCGAGGCCGAACGGGCGTTGTCGATCGCCGAGCATCTGGGATTGACGCCCAGCCTCGCGGTACGCGTCAATCCCGACTTCGACCTCAAGGGGTCGGGCATGAAAATGGGCGGCGGCGCCAAGCCATTCGGCGTCGACGCCGCCGATGTTCCGGCGCTCGTCCGCCGCCTGATCGACGCCGGCGCCGACTGGCAGGGTTTCCATATTTTCGCGGGATCGCAGGCGCTCGACGCCGCCGCGATCGCCGAAACGCAGGCGCAGACCGTCGCGCTCGCGGCGCGGCTCGCGAACGAGATCGGGGAGACGCCGCCGCTCGTCAATCTCGGCGGCGGCATGGGGGTCCCCTATTTCCCCGGCGACAAGCCGGTCGATGTCGCCTCCGTCGGGGCGGCGCTCGGCGAGACGCTGGCGGCGCGCGATCCGGTTCTCGCAAAGAGCCATTTCGCGATGGAGCTCGGCCGCTGGCTCGTCGCCGAGGCGGGGGTCTATCTGACCCGCATCGTCGACCGGAAGGTCAGCCATGGCGAAACCTTCCTCGTCACCGACGGCGGCCTCCACCACCAGCTCGCCGCGAGCGGCAATTTCGGCACCGTGATCCGCCGCAACTATCCGATCGCGGTCGCGGGCGCTTTCGGCGCCGAGGCCGAAGAGACGGTATCGGTCGTCGGCTGCCTCTGCACTCCGCTCGACCGCCTCGGCGATCAGGTCGCGCTCCCGCGCGCCGAGGTCGGCGATCTCATCGCGATTTTCCTCGCCGGAGCCTATGGTGCGAGTGCCAGCCCCGCGACCTTCCTGGGGCAAGGACCGGCGCGCGAAATGCTCGTCTGACGCGCTAGAATCTGTTCCTTATCGGGACATCTTCCGACAAGCGCGGTCCAAACTTAGTTCAATACTAACATTATGTTCACCCTTTTCGAGCAATGGCTGAAGCTGACGCAATGGCTGTCGCCGCGGAGTTTCCGGACCGCGGTTCCCCTGACGGCTCGAAAGGTTGATGGATTATGGCTTCGTTCCCCTCGCTCCGCATCGCGCGCGCCGCGCTCGTTTCGGGCATCGCCGCGACCGCGCTGACGGGCTGCATGGGCGCCGGCGGCAGCGCGCCGCAACTGCCGAGCGCGAACTTCGTGCAGAACCAGGAAGGGCCGGGCGAGGAATATATCATCGGCCCGCTCGACGAGCTTCAGATCTTCGTTTGGCGCAACCCCGAACTCGGCGGCAAAGTCCAGGTGCGCCCCGACGGCCGCATCACCACCCCGCTGATCACCGACATGCCCGCGGTGGGGAAAACCCCCACGATGCTGCAACAGGACATCAAGCTCCAGCTCAGCCAATATATTACCGATCCGATCGTCAGCGTGATCGTCACCAGCTTCAACAGCACCTTCTCGCAGCAGGTGCGTATCGTCGGCGCCACCGAGAAACCCGCGTCGATCCCGTTTCGCGCCAACATGACCGTGCTCGACGCAATGATTGCAGTCGGCGGCCTCGGCGAATATGCCGCTGGAAACAAAGCGCGACTCGTCCGCTTCGACAAGGGCAGTGGGAAGCAGCAGGAGTTCGGCCTGCGGCTTAATGACCTGATCAAGCGCGGCGACATCAAGGCGAATGTGCGGCTGCAGCCCGGCGATGTGATCATCATCCCCGAAAGCATGTTCTGACCGTAGCCGCCAACCCACCCATCTCCCAAGGATCGATTTCGAGCGATGAACAGCCTTTACGACGAATTCCGGGTAGCGCTGCACAGCGTCTGGACGCGCCGGTGGCTCGTGCTGGCGGTGGCGTGGGGCATCTGCATCCTCGGCTGGCTGGCGATCGCGTCGATCCCCAACCGCTATGACAGCCGCGCGCGCCTGCTCGTCGACGTCAACGAAATTCTGCCCGACGACGCGCAGGGTGGCGGCGGGCGTCCGCAGCTCGACCAGATCCGCGAAACGCTGACCAGCGCGCGCAACATGGAAAAGGTCGCGGCGACCACCGGCCTGCTTCCCGCCGGCGCGAACGAGCGCGAAAAGGCCGGCGCGGTCGGCATGCTGCAAAAGAATATCAAGGTCATCCCGCAGCAGGACAATATCTTCGAAATCACCTCGAGCGTCGCGGTCGGCAGCCTGTCCGACGCCGACAATGCCAAGCTCGCGTCGGGCGTGCTCGACAGCCTGATCACCGTGTTTCGCGACGATCAGCTGCGCGGCGGCCGGATGAACGCGCGCGAGGGGCTGAAATTCCTCGATGCCCAGATCGCCGACCGCGAAAAGGCGCTGCGCGAGGTCGAAGCGCGCCGCGGCGCGTTCGAGGCGCAGAATATCGGCCTGATCCCGGGCGGCAGCGGGTCGCCCGCGCAGCGCGTCGAAGCCGCGCGCGCCGAACTCGGCCAGATCGATTCGCAGCTCGTGTCGGCGCAGGCGCAACTCGCCGCCGCGAACGGCCAGCTCTCCTCGACCCCCGCAACGATCAACATCCCCGGCATGGGCAGCGTCGGCGGCGGCGTCGCGCGCCAGCAGCTTGCCGGGGCGCAGAACGAACTCTCGTCAATGCGCGCACGCGGGCTGACCGACGCGCATCCCGACGTCATCGCGCTCAAGAGCCAGATCGCCTCGCTGAAAGCGATGGCCGACCGCGAAGGCGCAGGCGGCGGCGGTGGCGGCAACTCGCAGAATCCCGCCTATGCCTCACTGTCGGCGATGCGCGCCGAGCGGCAGGCAACGGTCAGCGCGCTGTCGTCGCGCAAGGCGCAGCTCACCGCCGACATCGCCAAAATCACCTCGCAGCAGATCCAGAACCCCGGCATCGCCGCCGAGTACGACCGCATCAACGGCGAATATACCGCGTTCAAGGCGCAGTATGACAAATTGCTCGCGCAGCGCGAACAGGTGCGCATGCGCGGCGAGGTTCAGACCGAAACCGACGCGATCAAGATCGAACTGCTCGACCCGCCGTCGAAACCGACCAGCCCCGCCGCGCCCAACCGGCCCTTGTTCCTGACGCTCGTCCTGCTCGCGGGCATCGGCGGCGGCATCGGCGCCGCCTTCGGTCTCGCTCAGGTGCGCACCAGCTACGCGACCGCCGCGAAGCTCGAACGCGCGAGCGGCCTGCCGGTGATCGGATCGATTACCGAAGTCGTGACGCCCGACCGCCATCTCGACCGGCGCAAGAAACTCGTCTGGCTGGCGAGTGGCGGAGGCGCGCTGGTCGGGCTCTACGCCTTGCTGCTGGTCGTCGAATTCATCCAACGCGGCATGGTTGCGTGACGGGGGACGATGACATGAACGACCAACGCAAAGTCAAGCGCCCGCCCTCGCTCCTCGAACGCGCAGCCGATATGTTCGGCCTCGATCCCGCGGCCAATGCGCCGACGATCGACGTGTCGAAGCTGCCGCCCGAAGCGCCCAAAAAGACGAAGACGGCGAAGCCGGAACCCGCCGCGGACGCGCCGCAGCCCGAAATCCTCGATCCGGTCGTCGAGGCGGCGCCCGCCGTCGAGGCCGCGCCCGCCGCGCCCAAGCCGTCGCCGCGCAAGGATGTCGCCAAGGCGGCGCCCGCCATCGTGCCGACGCGGCAGGGAACGATCGACCGCGAGCGCCTCGCGTCGCGCGGGATGATCGTGCCCGGCACGCCCGTCACCGGCATCTCCGAAGAATATCGCATCGTGAAGCGCGAGCTGATCCGCAATTTCGGCGGCGTCGGCAATCGCCCGATCCTGCCGCGCGGCCACCGCGTGCTGATCGCGTCGGCGAACCCGGGCGAGGGCAAGACCTTCTCGGCGGTCAATCTCGCGCTCAGCCTCGCGGTCGAGGCCGATCACGACGTGCTGCTGATCGACGCCGATATCGCGAAGCCGAGCGTGCTCGAAGCGCTCGGGCTCGACGACGGTCCCGGCCTGATGGACGCGCTCGCCGATCCGCACCTGCCGCTCGGCGACTGCCTGATCCAGACCGACATTCCGGGCCTCAAGGTCATGCCCGCGGGCACCGGGCATATGCACGACACCGAACTCCTTGCCTCGGCGCGGACCGAGGCTTTGCTTGCGCAGCTCGAAGCGGGCGCGCCGGGCCGCATCCTCATCATCGATTCGCCGCCGGTGCTCGCGGCATCGCCCGCCGCGGTGCTCGCGGGGCATGTCGGGCAGACGATCATGGTCGTGCGCGCCGACGAAACGCTCGAATCGGCGCTGCGCGACGCGATCGGCCTGATGGGCGCGTGCCCGCATATCCAGCTGCTCCTCAACGGGGTCAAATTCTCGCCGGGCGGCCGCCGCTTCGGCACCTATTACGGACAGGGAGGCGCGTGATGCGCACCACCACCACCATGCGTCATATGTCGACGCTGGCGGCCTTGCTGCTCGCCGGGACGGCGACGGGCGCGCACGCGCAATTTTCGGGCGATCCCGGTTCGGGCAGCGGCAACGCGCCTGCGGCCGGCGCGCCGGCCTCCGAAGGCCGCGCGGCGAAGCGCGCCGAAGGCCGCCGGTCGCAGCGCCAGGTCGACGTCAGCCCCTATCTTGAAATCGGCCAGGTCCTGACCGCCGACCTCAAGAACGGCGGCGATGTCCTCACCTATACGAACCTGGCGGTCGGCGTCGACGCGTCGATCGTGACCAACCGCGCCGAACTCGCGGGCACGCTGCGCTACGAACATAACATCGGATGGAATGGCGGCCTCGGCGATTCGGACACGATCAGCGGCCTCGCCCGCGGACGGATCGAGGCGGCGCGCGGCCTGAATCTCGAAGGCGGCGCGCTCGCTACCCGCTCGCGCGCCGACGGGCAGGGCGCCGCGAGCGGCCTGTTGATCGGCGACGCCAGCAACGTCGCGAACCTCTATTCGCTCTACGCTGGCCCGACCTTCGCGCGCCGCATCGCCGGGCTCGACGTCGGCGCTGGCTATCGCTTCGGCTATACCAAGGTCGATGTGGACCAGCCCGCAATCCTCTCGCCGGGCACGCAGCCGCAGGATATTTTCGACAGCTCGACGAACCATGTCGCGTGGGCCAGCGTCGGTGCGCGACCGGGCGACCTGCCGTTCGGGTGGCAAGTGTCGGGCGGGTACGAGCGCGAGGACGCGAGCCAGCTCGACCAGCGCTACGAGGGCAAATATGCCCGCGCCGACGTCACGGTGCCGATCGGCCCGACGGTCGCGCTGCTCGGCGGGGTCGGCTACGAAGATATTGAGATCGGCCAGCGCAATCCGGTGGTCGATGCCAATGGCGTGCCGGTGCGCGATGCCAGCGGCCGCTTCATCACCGATAAATCGACCCCGCGCCAGCTGTCGTTCGATACCGACGGGCTGATCTGGGATGCCGGCGTGATGTGGCAGCCGAGCCGCCGTACATCGCTGACCGCGCGCGTTGGCCGCCGTTACGGCGACACCATCTACACCGGCAGCTTCACCTATCGCGCCGACCATGCGACCTCGATCCAGGTCGGCGTCTATGACGGATTGTCCAGCCTTGGCCGCGGCCTGTCGGGCGGGCTTGCCGCGCTGCCGACGCAATTCGACCCGATCCGCAATCCGATCAGCGGCGACATCAATCCGTGCGTTTTTGGCCAGCAGGGCGGCGGCTGCCTCAGCAACCAGCTCGGCAATGCGACCTCGGCGCAGTATCGCAGCCGCGGTGTGCAGGCGACTTTGTCGTCGCGCTTCGCCGGCTGGAGCTATGGCGTCGGCCTCGGTTACGACCAGCGTAAGCTGCTCGCGCCCTTGCTGTCGCCGATCGGCAGCCTCAACGGGATCAAGGACGAGAATTATTATCTCTTCGTGTCGGCGGCGCGTCAGCTCGACGTCGATTCGGACCTCTCGCTGTCGGGTTACGTCAATTATTTCGACAATGGCGCGCCGGGCGCCAGCGACGTCCAGTCGGCGGGCCTGACCACATCCTATTCGCGGCGCTTCTGGCGCGGCCTCACGGGGACCGCGGCGGCCAGCCTCAACGCCTTCGACCAAGAAGGCTTCAACAGTCAGCTTATCGGTTCAGCTTTGGTGGGACTTCGTTACAACTTCTGACCAGGCAACGGGAATTTTTGCGATGTACGATCAGTTCTATGGTTTCACCGGGCGTCCGTTCCAGCTGACGCCAGACCCGCATTTCTATTTCGAAAGCGGCACCCACCGCAAGGCGATGTCCTACCTCGGTTATGGCCTCGCGCAGGGCGAAGGCTTCATCGTCATCACCGGCGACGTCGGCGCGGGCAAGACGACGCTCGTCGGCCATCTGATGAACACGATCGACGCCAACCGCCTGACCGCGGTCAAGCTGGTGTCGACGCAGGTCGAGGGCGACGATCTTCTCCGCCTCGTCGCCGAACAGTTCGGCATCGAATGGGAAGGGCAGAGCAAGGCCGAACTGCTGCGCTCGATGGAGCAATATCTGCGCGAACAGGCGCGCGCGGGCCGCCGCACGCTGCTGATCGTCGACGAGGGGCAGAATCTCGCGATCTCGGCGCTCGAAGAGCTGCGCATGCTGTCGAACTTCCAGCTCGGCGGCCATTCGCTGCTGCAGATATTCCTGCTCGGCCAGCCCGAATTCCGCCAGACCTTGTTCCATTCGCCGGCGCTCGAACAGCTGCGCCAGCGCGTGATCGCGACGCACCACCTCGACCCGATGGAGCCCGAGGAGGTCGAACCCTATATCCTCCATCGTCTCGGCAAGGTCGGCTGGACGGGCAACCCCAGCTTCAGCCCCGACGCGTTCGAGGAAATCTTCGACTATAGCGAAGGGGTGCCGCGCAAGCTCAACGTGCTCGTCAGCCGCCTGCTGCTTTACGGCGCGGTCGAACAGATGAACCGCATCACCGCGCAGAATGTGCGTTCGGTGGTTGCCGAGATCGAGGCCGATCGCGGTATTGACGCGACGACGCTCGCGCCGCTGCCCGTCGACCAGGTCGTTGCGGCGGCCGCCGCTGCGGTGGCACCGACCCCCGCGCCCTTCGCCGTTCCGACGCCCGCCAACGAAGCGCCGCTCGAATGGCCGCAGCGCGCCGCCGAGCCCGCCGCCGATGGACCTCCGCCCTTCGCAGCGCCCGCCGAACCGGCGCGAGTCGTCACGCTGACCCCGCCGAAGCCGGCGGAGCCCGAGGGCGAGGTTCTGGAACTCGCGCCCGACGCCGCGGCCGAAGCACCCGCTCCGGCGGCACCCGCGATCGACCCCGAACATCTCGCGGCACTGGAAAAGCAGATCGCATCGCTCGAGGAACGCCTCGTCGAACAGGATGCCGCGCTCCGCCGCGTGCTCGACCTCTTGATCGAATGGGTCGAGCGCGATCCGGACAATGCACCCAACCCGCAGAATTCGCGGACTTGGGCTGCCTGACAACCCGGCCAAAATCGGCTATCCCGCTGATGAAGGTGAGGAAAAATGCAGAACGGCCTGTCGGTCGATGTCGAGGACTGGTTCCAGGTCGGCGCCTTTGAGCGCACGATCGACCGCGCCGACTGGCCGACGCTCGAATGCCGCGTCGAGGCGAATTGCGACGCGGTGCTGCAGATTTTCGCCGACGCGGGCGCCAAGGGCACTTTCTTCACCTTGGGCTGGGTCGCCGAACGCTATCCCGCGCTGATTAAGCGCATCGTCGCGGCGGGGCACGAACTCGCCAGCCACGGCTACGATCACAAGCGCGTGTTCAATATGACCGCCGACGAATTCGCGGCCGACCTCAAGCAGACGCAGGCGATCCTCGAAGACCTCGGCGGCGTGTCAATCCGCGGCTATCGCGCGCCGAGCTTTTCGGTCGATACGCGCACGCCGTGGGCGCATGCGGTGCTTGCCGAACAGGGCTATGCCTATTCGTCGAGCGTCGCGCCGGTCGTCCACGATCACTATGGCTGGCCGCAAAGCCCGCGCCATGCCTGGCGACCGCTGGCCGACAGCGACCTTGTCGAATGGCCAGTCACCACCGCGCGCTTTGCCGGGCGCACTTTGGCAGCGGGCGGTGGAGGCTTCATGCGGATGCTGCCCTATGGCTTCACGCGCTGGGCGATCGCGCGAATGAACGAGGAAGGCCATCCGGCGATCCTCTATTTCCACCCATGGGAAATCGATCCCGGCCAGCCGCGCGTCGCCGAAGCGCCGATCCGATCGAAGCTCCGCCATTACAGCGGCTTGTCGGCGATGGCCGGCAAGCTCAGGAAACTTCTCGCCGATTTCGAATGGACCCGCGCCGACGCCTTGCTCCCCGGGCAGCAGCAGCGCGCTTTGCCGTGGCGCGCTGCGGCGTGAACGCCCCCGTGTCGATCGACCAAAATTTCACCGCCGCTCCGCTATCCGACACGGCGGCGTGGGACGCCTATGTCGCCGCGCACGCGCAAGCGACTCCCTTTCACACCCGCGCCTGGTGCGAGGCGATCACAAAGGCGACCGGTCACCGCTGCCACCTCGTCACCGCGCGCGACGCAACCGGCGCGCTCACCGGCATCCTCCCGCTCCACCATATCCGCTCGCCTTTGTTCGGGCAGGCGCTGGTTGGCAGCGGCTTCGCGGTCGGTGGCGGCATTCTCGCCGACAATGCGGCGGTCGCGGCAACGCTCGCACAGGGCGCGGCCGACATGGCGAAGTCGCTCGGTGTCCCGTCGGTCGAACTGCGCGGCGGCCCGCAGCCCGCCGACTGGCAGGTCGATGAAGGCACCTACGCCGGCTTCGCCCGCGACCTCGCCGCCGACGACGACGCCGAACTTCTCGCCATCCCGCGCAAACAGCGCGCCGAGGTCCGCAAGGCGCTCGAAAGCGGCCTCACCGTCACCACCGGCCGCTCCGAACAGGACCGCCGGGACCATTATCGCATCTACGCAACCAGCGTCCGCAACCTCGGCACGCCCGTTTTTCCTAAATCATTGTTTTCATGTGTTATTGAAGCTTTCGGCGACGACGCCGACATCCTCAATGTGCGCAACGATCGTGAAGTTGTCGCCAGCGTCCTCAGCCTCTACTGGCGCGGCACCGTCATGCCCTATTGGGGTGGCGGCACCGCCGATGCCCGCAAGCTGCGCGCCAACGAACTCATGTACTTCGCCCTCATGCGCCACGCCCGCGCGAAGGGCTGCACCCGCTTCGACTTCGGCCGCTCGAAACTCGGCACCGGCCCCTTCGCCTACAAGAAAAACTGGGGTTTCGAGCCGCAACCGCTCGTCTACGCCCGCTGGCTCGCGCCGGGCGAAATCGCGCGCGACACCAACCCGAACAGCGCCAAATATCGGCTGCAAGTCGATCTGTGGAAAAAACTGCCGCTGTGGGCGGCGAACCGGATCGGCCCGCTGATCGCCCGTGGATTGGGGTAATGGCCGAAATCCTGTTCCTCGTTCACCGCGCGCCCTGGCCCCCCGACCGCGGCGACCGGATCCGCAGCTGGCATATGCTCGAGGCACTGGCGAAGCTCGCGCCGGTGCACGTCGCCGCGCTCGCCGACACGGAAGCCGATGCCGCCATCGCTCGCGAAAAGATGGCTCCGCTTTGCAAAAGCTTGACGATCGAAGTGCGCAACGTGTCGCGCCCGGTTGCGCTCGCGCAGGCGGTGCTGCGCGGTGAACCCGTATCGAACCGGCTGTTTCGCAGCGCCGCGCTGGCGCGCCATGTCGACGCGCTAATCGGGCAGGGTGATGTCAGCCATATCGTCGCCTTCTCCGGCCAGATGGCGCAATATCTGCCCGCCCGGTTCGATGGCCCTGTGCTGATGGATTTCGTCGACGTCGATTCGGCAAAATTCGCCACTTACGCCGAGCAGGATAAGCGCCAGCCGCTGAGCTGGGTCCATGCGCGCGAGGCCCGTGTTTTGGGCGCTTATGAGGCGGCGGTGGCGCGCCGCGTCGGCGCCAGCCTGTTCGTGAGCGAGGCCGAGGCGGCGTTGTTTCGCAAGCAAAGCGAACTCGGCACCGACAAGGTGCGCGCGGTCGAGAATGGCATCGACACCGACCGGTTCGACCCAGCGGTCCAGCTCGATGCGGTCGAGGCAGGCGAAGGGCCGCTTGCCGTCTTCACCGGTCAGATGGATTACCGCCCCAATATCGATGCGGTGCGCTGGTTCGCAAATGACATCCTGCCGCTGATCCGTCAGCGTCACAGCCAAGCACGCTTCGCGATCGTCGGCCGCGCGCCGAACGACGAGGTGCGCGCGCTCGCGGCGCTGCCCGGCGTGACGGTCACCGGCGAGGTTCCCGACGTGCGGCCGTGGCTCGCCGCCGCCGATGCCGTGGTCGCGCCACTGCTGCTCGCGCGCGGGGTGCAGAACAAGCTGCTGGAGGCGATGGCGATGGCGCGGCCCGTGGTCGCGAGTGCCGCCGCCGCCACGGGAATAGACGCGGTTCCGGGCGAGCATCTGCTCGTTGCCGATAATGCTCCGGGCATCGCCGAAGCTGTGTGCGCCCTCTTCGACGACCGCGTGGTGGCCGCGAAGATGGGGCAGGCGGCGCGCGCGCGGATGATCGCACGCTATGGCTGGGACGCACGCCTCGCGCCGCTCGGCGAACTGCTGGGGCTGTCCGCATGACGCGCTGGCAACGTCATCTTGCTGCGCTGGCGCTGCTGTCGGCGGCGATCTTCGCAATCTTCTGGCGCGAAGCCGCCGACGTGGCGGGGATCTGGTGGAACAGCTCGACCTTCACGCACTGCCTGCTGATCGTGCCGATGATCGGCTGGCTGGTGTCCCAGCGCGTGGCGCTGCTGCGTCCGCTGACGCCGGTCTATTGGTGGCCCGCACTCCTGTGGATGGCGGGAGCGGGGCTGGTGTGGCTGGTCGGCGAGGCCGCAGGCGTCGGCCTGTTCCGTCAGCTGGCTCTCATTCTCATGTTGCAGGGCGCGGTCGCGGCGACGCTCGGCGAAAAGCTCGTGCGCGCTTTGCTCTTCCCGCTCGGTTATGCGCTGCTGCTGGTGCCGTTCGGCGAAGAACTGGTGCCGCTGCTCCAGACGCTCACCGCGCATATCAGCATGGTCCTGCTCCACCTGTCGGGCATCCCGGCCCAGATGGAAGGCGTCTTCATTACGACGCCCGCGGGCTTCTTCGAGGTCGCCGAAGCCTGTTCGGGGGTCAATTTCCTGATCGCGATGCTCGCTTATGCGGTGTTCGCGGCGCATCTCTGCTTCCGCAGCTGGACGCGGCGGATCGTCTTTGTCTTCGCGGCGCTCGCGACGACGATCCTCGCCAATGCGCTGCGCGCCTATGGCACGATGGTCGCGGCGGAAATCTGGGGGATCGAGGCAGCGGGCGGGATCGATCATATCTTCTACGGCTGGTTCTTCTTTGGCGCCGTGATCCTGCTCGTCATGCTCGTCGCGCGGCGCTGGTTCGACCGGCCGGCGAACGATGCCGCGGTCGATGTGCGCGGGCTGGGCGGCGTGTCGCGTTTTTCCGGGCCGGCGAAAGCAGTGTTGCCAGTGGCGCTCGCGATTCCGTTGCTCTTTGCCGGTTGGGGGACGCTGGTGGGCGGGCGCAGCGCGCCCTTGCCCGATACGATCACGGTCGAAACGCCGCCGGGCTGGGACGAGGCGCGCGTCGAAACCATGGAATGGCAGCCGCGCTTCGATGGCGCCGATCAACGGCTGCTGCGCCAGTTCGCCAACGACAGGGGGCAGGTGGTGACCGTCGCGATCGGCGGATATGAGCACCAGGCGGAGGGGCGCGAGGTCGTCGCCTTCGGGCAAGGCGCGATCGACCCGGACAGCAGATGGAAGTGGAGTACCTCGCTGCCCGCGGTCGAGGGTGCGAAGACCGAGCGGCTGCTGCATCCCGGCCCGGTGCTGCGCGATGCTGCGACATGGTATGTCGTCGATGGCAAGGTGACGGGCAGCACGCGTGCGTCAAAGCTTGCGGGTCTGAGGGCACGGCTGCTCGGCGGCGACCCGCGCGCATTGTCACTGATCATATCGAGCGAGGAGCGGCGCGGCGGCCGCAATGCGATAGAGGATTTCCTTTCCGCGTCGGGCGGAGTCAACGCAATGGCTGACCGCGCGCTGAAAACGCGTTAAGAGCGGTTCCTATATGTGTGGGATCGCCGGCATCTATCATCTGGAAACGGCGAAACCGGTCGATCCGGCGCGCCTTCGCGCGATGCTTCAGCCGATGCAGCATCGCGGCCCCGACGGATCGGGCGAATGGACCGCACCCGGGGTCGGGCTCGGACACCTTCGCCTCTCGATCATCGATATCGCGGGCAGCCCGCAGCCGATGGCGAGCGACGACGAGATCGTGACGCTCACCTATAATGGCGAAATCTATAATTTCCGCGAGCTGCGCGCCGAGCTCGAGGATCGTGGCCACCGCTTCCGCACCAGCGGCGATACCGAGGTCATCATCGCGGCGTGGCGCCAATGGGGTCCCGATTGCCTGTCGCGGCTTAATGGCATGTTCGCCTTTGCGATCCACGATCATCAGCGCGGGTGCCTGTTCCTCGCGCGCGACCGGTTGGGGGTGAAGCCGCTCCATTATGTGCGCCTGTCCGACGGATCGGTCGCGTTCGCGTCCGAGCTGAAAGGGCTGCTCCGCAATCCGCTGTTGCGGCAGGAAGCCAACCTGACTGCGATCGAGGATTTCCTCGCTTTCGGTTATGTCCCCGACGACAATTGCATCGTCGCGGGCGTCGAGAAACTGCCCGCCGGCCATTGTCTGATGCTCGAACGCGGCAAGCCGGTGCCGGCGCCGACGCGCTGGTGGGCGCCCGATTTCTCGAAGCGTATCCGCGCGAGCGAAGGCGAGGCGGCCGAGCATCTCGTCCACCTGATGCGCGCCGCGGTGACCGACCGCATGGTCGCCGACGTGCCGCTCGGCGCCTTCCTGTCGGGCGGTGTCGACAGCAGCGCGGTCGTCGCGCTGATGGCCGAGGCGAGCGCGAAGGCGGTCAAGACCTGCACGATCGGCTTCGATCAGGCGGCCCTCGACGAAACCGCCTACGCACAGCAGATTGCCGAACGCTTCGCGACCGACCATCGGACGCGCACCGTGTCGTCGGGGGATTTTACGCTCGTCGACAAGATTGCCGATCATTTCGACGAACCCTTTGCCGATGCGAGCGCCCTTCCGACCTATCGTGTGTGCGAACTCGCGCGCGAAGAGGTGACGGTGGCGCTTTCGGGCGACGGCGCCGACGAGGCATTCGCCGGCTACCGCCGCCTCGTGTTCCAGCATCAGGAGGAGAAGCTGCGCGGGCTGATCCCGGGCTTTATGCGCCGCGGGGTGCTCGGCCCATTGTCGCATGTCTGGCCGCAAATGGATTGGGCACCGCGCCCGCTGCGCGCGCGTGCGACGCTCGCCAGCCTGTCGAAGAGCGGGGCGGAGGGCTACGCCGAAGCCGTTGGCGTGACGGGGCAGGCGCAGCGTTCGCGCCTGTTCAACGACGCCGCGCATCATGCGCTCGGCGATCATGTCGCCGAGACGCGATACTGGAAGGCGATGGCCGAGGCGCCTGCACGCGAGCCCCTCGACCGCGCGCAATATGCCGACCTGCAAATTTGGCTCTCCGGCGACATCCTGACCAAGACCGATCGGATGAGCATGGCGGTCAGTCTCGAGGCGCGCGAGCCTTTGCTCGACTATCGCCTGATCGAATTCGCGGCGAGCTTGCCCGCGTCGATGCGCGTCAAGCGCGGCACGGGCAAGGCGATCATGAAGCAGGCGATGGAACGCTATTTGCCGCACGATATCCTGTACCGCCCGAAGATGGGGTTCGTGACGCCGGTATCGCACTGGTTCCGCGGCCCGCTCGTCGAACAGGCGAAGGCGCTGGCGACCTCGTCGACGCTCGCGCGCTCGGGTTGGTTCGACATGGCCGAAATCGAACGCATCGTCGCCGCGCACCAGTCGGGGCGGCGTGACCATGGGCGCCTGATCTGGCAATTCTTCATGCTGGAGAAGTCGCTGGCGAAGCTTTTCGGGATCTGATCTCCCCTCCCTTCTAGGGAGGGGTCGGGGGTGGGTATGCGAACTGGAAAGAACGCCTGCGGCGACCCACCCCTAACCCCTCCCTAAAAGGGAGGGGCACTAAGTGATTTGCCACCCATCCTTAACGCTTGGCTGCTAGGCTCGCTGCCGATGACGGTCCATCCTGCCTTTCCGACGAGCGCCACCGAAGCCGCGCCGCTCACCGTACGTGTTGTCGATCCGCTGGCGCTGTCGCCCGATCTTGCCGCGCAGTGGGATCGGCTGGCCGGCGAGGCGAGCGAGCCCAATCCCTTTGCCGAGCGCTGGTGCCTGCAATCGGCGCTGCACCTGCTCGATCCCGAGCGCCAAGCGCGTTTAGTGCTGGTACGCGACGGTAGCGACGGGCCGGTGATCGGCATCATGCCGCTCGCGCCTGCCGCGAATTATGGCCGCATACCGCTGCGCCACGTCACCGGCTGGACGCACCACAATCATTTCCACGGTGCCCCGCTCGTGCGCGCGGGTTTCGAAAAGCTGTTCTGGTCGATCCTGCTCGGCTGGTGCGACGCGGCGCCGTGGGCGCGCACGCTGGTGCATGTGCCGCGGCTGACCGAAGGCGGCCCGCTCCATCGCGCTCTTGTAGATGTGGCGCGTATGCGCGGCGGCAGGGCAGAGGTGGTGCACCGCGAGGAGCGCGCGCTGCTCGAAAGCAATTTGTCGCCCGAGGAATATTGGGACGCTGCGGTGCGCGCCAAGAAGCGCAAGGAATTGCGGCGGCAGGCGAACCGGCTCGCCGAACAGGGCGCCGTGCAATTTCGCCGCTGGCAATCGGGCGAGGCAATCGATCCGTGGGTCGATGCCTTTCTCGACCTCGAGGCACGCGGATGGAAAGGGCGCTCCAAATCTGCGCTCGCGAGCCAGAGCGACACCGAGGCATGGTTCCGCGCGATCCTCGTCGCGGCGGGCGATGCGGGCCGGCTCGGCATGCGCGCGCTCGACCTCGACGATCGCCCGCTCGCGATGCTCGTCAATTTCCTTTGCCCGCCCGGCGGCTTTTCATTCAAGACTGCGTTCGACGAGGATTATAGCCGTTTCTCGCCTGGCGTGCTGCTGCAACAGGCTAATCTCGATCTGCTCGACCACCCGCAAATCGATTGGGTCGACAGCTGCGCGGCGCCGGGTCATCCGATGATCGACAGCGTCTGGCGCGAACGCCGCGCGCTTGTGTGGGTCAATATTCCCTTGTCGGCCACCCCGGACCGGATTCGTTTCGCCATGCTGACGAAGACCGAGCGGCTGTGGCGGCGCTGGAAGGGTGCCGCGGCGCCCGAAAATGAAGTAGAAAGCCTGTCATGACCGCGCACCAGCCGATCACTCGCCCTGTATTCCCCGCCGAAACGCTCGAACGGATGGCGACGCTCTATCCGCTGCAGGCGGGGCTGCTCCACCATCATCTGCCCGACCATCCGCTGCTGTCGCTCGAAGCGCTCGCGCAGCTCGGCGAAAGCCTGCCCGCGAGCGAGGTCGAGTATAATCCGGGCAATGTCCCGATCGGCATCCTGCCCGAAGATGTCCCGTCGAACGGCCTCTCGATTGGCGAGACGATCCGCACGATCGACAGCAACGGCAGCTGGGCGGTGCTCAAGAATATCGAGAATGTGGGCGCCTATCGCACCCTGTTGATGGACCTGCTCGGCGAACTCGAACCTGTTGTCGAACCGCGGACGGGTGCGATGCTGACGCCACAGGGCTTCATCTTCATCTCGTCGCCGGGATCGATCACGCCCTTCCACTTCGATCCCGAGCATAACATCCTGCTCCAGCTCCGGGGTACAAAGGTTATGAATGTCTGGCCGTCGGGCGACGAACGCTTTGCCCACCGCCGCGAGCATGAACGCTATCACACCGGCGGCCACCGCAATCTGCCGTGGCAGGACGACTATCGTGGAGATGCGCAGCAGGTGCCGCTCGGGCCGGGCGATGCGGTGCTGATGCCGGTGATGGCGCCGCATTTCGTCGCCAATGGCGATGCGCCGTCGATCTCGCTGTCGATCACCTGGCGCAGTGAGTGGAGCTATCGCGAGTCCGAGGCGCACGCCGCCAATGCGACCTTGCGCCGCTTGGGTCTAGACCCTGCGATGCCGCCGCGCTGGCCGAGCTATGCCTGGATGAAAACAATTGGCTGGCGCATCGCGCGCAGGCTCAAGCTCGTGTCATAACCCGTCTATGTCTTCGCCCCGGACTTGATCCGGGGTTCGCCCGTCCTTGATGGAAAAGATGGATGCCGGATCAAGTCCGGGGCGACGAAATTGGAGGGTGTGACAGATTGCTTTCAATTGGCATAAATTGGCGTTATGGGCCCGCATCCTTGATTTCGAGCCCATAGAGGACTGATGGCGAAAGAAGAACTTCTGGAAATGCGCGGCCAAGTGGTCGAACTGCTGCCCAACGCGATGTTTCGCGTCAAACTGGAAAATGACCACGAGATTCTGGGTCACACCGCCGGCAAGATGCGCAAGAACCGAATCCGCGTTCTGGTGGGCGACGAAGTGCTCGTCGAACTCACCCCCTATGACCTGACCAAGGGTCGGATCACCTATCGCTTCAAGTGAGCAGCGCGGCGAAATCTCCCGTGCTGGTGCTTGCTTCGACATCGCCGCGCCGGCGCGAACTGCTGGCGCGGATCGGCCTTGTGCCGGCGCGCATCGCCGCGCCTGAAATCGACGAGACACCGCTGAAGGCCGAGCTGCCACGTGACTATGTCGCGCGGCTCGCCAAGGGCAAGGCGCTCGCGGTCGAGCGTGCGCCGGACGAGGTCGTGCTTTCGGGCGATACCACCGTCGCGGTGGGCCGCCGCATTCTCGAAAAGCCGGCCGACGAGGCCGATCTGCGCCGGATGCTCGGGCTGCTGTCGGGGCGGCGGCACCATGTCTATTCGGGGATTTGCGTCGTCGGAACCGACGGAAAGGCGCGCGTGCGCGTCGTCGATACGGTCGTTGCATTCAAGGCGCTGAGCGCCGCCGAAATCGACCGCTATGTCGAATCGGGCGAGGGCATGGGCAAGGCGGGCGGCTACGCGATCCAGGGCCGCGCCGAAACCTTCGTCCGCTTCCTGTCGGGCAGTCATTCGAACGTTGTCGGCCTGCCGTTGTTCGAAACGCGCGCGCTGCTGACCAGCGCAGGAATCGCGCTTGGCTGAGTGGCTCTACGAGGCCGGAATCGGCGAAGCGCGCGCCGCGCTGGTCGAGGATGGCGCGATCGTCGAGGCCCGGATCGAACGCGACCATGAAGGACCGCCCGTCGGAACCGTACAACATGCCCGGCTGATCGAGGCAGGAAAAAAGCCGCTGGTCATGCTCGACGGACCCGGCGAACAGGCTGTTTCGCTCGCCAAATTGCCGCCCGGTATCCCGATCGGCTCGCGGCTGCAGGTGGAAATCACGCGCGAGGCGCTGATGGAGCGCGGCCGCGACAAGCTTGGACGAGCGAAAATCGCCGATCCCGACGCGGCGGTGGGTCCCGGCCCCGACCTGCGCGCGCGGATCGCGGCGACCGACGTGAGGGTCGTTGATCTCGGGGCACCGGGACCTGACCGTCTGGAAGAAGCGGGCTGGTCGGAGATCGTCGGCCATGTGCGAGCCGGCCATTGGCCGTTCGGCGACGGCGCGCTGTGGGTCGACGCGACGCCGGCGATGGTGCTGATCGACATCGACGGCGATGGTGACCCGCTGGCGCTGGCCAAGGCGGGCGCGGTGGCCGCGGTCAGGGTGATTCGCTGCTGCGACATCACGGGATCGATCGGAATCGATTTTCCGTCGTTGGCAAGCCGGGCCGACCGGCTTGCGATCGATGCGCTGATCGATACGCTTTTGCCGCAGCCCTTCGAGCGCACCGCGGTCAACGGGTTCGGCCTGATGCAGATCATCCGCCGCCGCGTGCGGCCCTCGCTGATCGAACAGATTCGGCTCGATCCCGTCGCCACCGACGGCGCCCTGCTGCTGCGGCAGGCGGAACGCGCGGTCGGGGCAGGGGTTTTGAAACTGACTTCGCGTCCTGCCGTGATCGATCATGTCGGCCGCCACCCGCTCTGGATCGAAATGCTGCAAAGACGTACAGGCCGGCCGGTCGAGCTGATCGCCGACGCCCAGATCAAAGGAATGGGCCATGCCCAATAAGATATCCGCCAAATCGCAATCCTGCCCGCTGTGCGGCAAGCCGCGCGAGCCCGAATATAAGCCCTTTTGCAGCCGCGGCTGCCGCGATCGCGACCTGTTGACCTGGTTCGGCGAAGGCTATCGCGTACCCGTCGATCAGGCGCCCGACGGCACGGCCGAGGACGATCGTTTCGACGAAGGCTGACCCCGAAATAGAGCGTCACAAAGCCTCTGGACAGGATGCAAAGCCCTGCCTATAGCCGCCGCTCGCCAGCGCGACCGACCGGTCGCAGCGGCCGTGCCCGGGTAGCTCAGTTGGTAGAGCATGCGATTGAAAATCGCAGTGTCGGCGGTTCGACCCCGTCCCCGGGCACCATTCGCTTTTCAGAACATCCCGGAAAATCCGGATGTAGAACTGGGGCCGTTATAGGCGCTCCAGCTATCGCGTGGCAAACAAGCGCGGGCCGTCTCGCTCGAGGCATACCCGAACGTCGGTTTGACGGCCGCGTTGATCCCGATGAGTGCGCTTCTTCCGAGCAGGGAATCGACCGCGACTATCAAATACTTATCGGCACCCGCTCAAAATGTTGTGCGTTGGTGTGAAAGGCCTGTCGGGTTATGTATCTGTAAAAATATGTAAAATTTCCACAATTGAGGATGCATTACAGGAAGATGAGGATAGCTGTATCTCATATGGTCTGACGAAAACGCAAAAGGAGCATGCTGGAAAAGGCCGGGGCTATATCAAGAGCTGCGGTGTCGCCGAGGTATATATTGTTGCAAAACCTGACAGGACCACGGAGGGCTGGAAATGGTGGTAGCTCGCTACCTTCTGGCAGCTTTGGGGCACGTCTACGGTATCTGAGAACCGTGAAGGGCCTCAGCCAAGCGGATGTCGCGTCGTGTCTCGGCGTCAGCAAACCGGCGATTTCGGGCTGGGAAAAGGGGCGCACGCGGCCAAAAAATGCGCGCTTGGGGGCTCTCGCGGACTTGCTCGGTGTGTCGCAATTTGACCTGATGGAAGGGCCGCTGTCCGCTGCGTACGGTGACGTGATCGCCCGCAGCCGGATACAGATCGCTCAAAAACTGGGTGTCGAACTCAACAAGGTAAGGATAATCATCGAGTTCTAGATTATCGGCAAATCAAAACCGAAGGCAATCTCGCCGGCATGGAAGCCGCAAAGCTGTTGCCTGCGAGCCCGATATTCGGCAGCGCGAAGCGTCCTGAAAGGACGCAAATGCGTGGATTTTCGCCTCTACCAATGGGTTGTCGTGCGTGTTACTGCCCAGCGATGAACAGGATTGTGAACAAGCTCAACCGGTTGTGGAAGGAGCGCGCGCACCGCGCCGCGGCACGGGCGGTACTGGATACGCCCCCGATCGTACCGGCCGATGACGGACTGGTCCTGTTTTCCATGATCGGCACGCGCGTGCTGCTACCGTATCTCGTCGCGGTCAAATCGCTCCACGCGCAGCTTGGCAAAGGGCGCATCGTCATCCTCGACGACGGTACGCTCACCGACACCGACCGGCAGATATTGGCGGCGCACCTTGGAAATCCGCACATTGTGGCGATCGCGGATATCGATACCGCGCCTTGTCCGCGCGGGCAGGTATGGGAACGCCTCCTCGCGCTTCTGGACATGCGGGCAGGCGATTATGTGATCCAGCTCGATTCGGACACGGTCACGCTGGGCGACGTGCCCGAGATCGCCGCCGCGATCGTACAAAATCGCAGCTTCACATTGCGCGGCGATCCCGATTCCGAGCTGTTGTCCTTCGCCGAGATGGCGGCAAAGTCCGATGACGACGCGTTTCTCTACAATCCTGCGGCCCACGTGCAGGGTGCGATCGAATGTGGTCTCGACCGCGTTTCGCTGCCCATGGTCACGAACCCGCAATATGTGCGGGGATGTGCGGGCTTTGCCGGTTTCGCGCGTGGCGGCGATGGCCGCGCGCTTGCCGAGGCGTTTTCACGCGAGGCCGAACGATTGCTCGGAGCCGAGCGCTGGGCGCGATGGGGCAGCGAACAGGTGACGTCGAACATCGTTATCGCCAACGAACCCGATCCGTTGCTGCTGCCTTACGATCATTACCTTAACTTCTGGGACGAAGGCGTGCCTCCCGACGCCCGGTTCGTCCATTTCATCGGCAGCTATCGCTTTAGCGGCAATGCCTATATCGACGCGACGCGCACAGCGATCGCGGCGCTCGGTCGCGCTTAGGTAGCGACGGCCGGAACGGCCGGCATACGTCGTCCGCGCACCAGTTCGATCAGGTCCCGCACCGTCTCGCGAGCGAACAACGCCAGCCACAGGCAATAGATCGGTCCCCCGGTTGCGACGAGCACCGCCAGTCGCATGGGCTGCGGCAGAGCGGGCAGCATGCGATCGACCAGCATCACCACCGCGGCCATGGCCGTGGCAGCGAGAACCGGCGGTGCGACCGCGCGCAACAGCTCGCCCGCCCGGACGCCGACAACGGGCAAACTCCGGACGGCGGCAAAGATGAGCAGCAACGGATAGGCGATCAGCCAGGCCCATGCGATGCCGATGATGCCCCACTGCGCGCCGACCAGAAATACGACCGGCATCAGCAGCGCCCCTGCCGCGGCATTGCCCGACGCGATACCCGGGCGGCCGAGCGCGTCGGTTGCGGGGCGAAGCAGGGTGAACAAGGTCCAGAAGGGCATGGCGAGCGCCAGCGGCAGGAGCAGCGGCACGATCTCGCGCCATTTATCGCCGAGCAGGGTGAGAACGAGCGGCTCCGCCACCGCGGCGAGGCCGAAGAAGAACGGCATGGCTGCGACCATTATGGCACGCGTCGAGCGCGTAAAGCCCGCGGCCAACGCCGGACGGTCGTTCTGCATTCGCGAATAGGCGGCAAAGGCCACCTCGTTGAGCGGCGGCACGACCTTGTTGTTGAAGATCTGCGTCAGCAGCAGCGCGGTCGTATAGATGCCGACCAGATGCGCCTCGAACCAGCGGCCGGCGACCAATATGTCCGCCTGGCTCTGGACGAAGCCGAAAAACTGCGCAACCGCGATCAGCCCGCCATAGCGCGCGATCGAACCCGCGCCGCGGAAGTCGAAGCTGGGCCACATCCAGCTGCGCGCCGCGATCGTCAGGCCCAAGGCCCGCGTCGCGAACATGGCGATCGGCGCCCAGACCAGCGCCCACACGCCCCAGCCCGCGAGCGCGCCGCCGAGCGCCACGCCCGCGCCGATCAGCGCGGAGACGAGGTTGACCTGCGCCTGACGCTGAAACTCCAGCGAGCGTGCGAGCTGCGCGTAGGCGAGCGCGGAGAAGGGAATGGTGAGATAGATCAGCGCCTGCACCCGCAGCAGATCGGCGACCATCGGCTGGCGATAATAGGCGGCCGCCAGGGGCGCGCAGGCAATCTGGGCCACCGCGAGCGCGCCGTTGAGCAGCAGCAGAAGGCCGAAAATCTGCCGCAGCTCCTGTTTGGCTACCTCGTCGCGCTGGATTACGGCGCTGGCGAGGCCATAGCCGTTGAGCAGGTTGAACAGCATCAACATCACTTGGGTGAGCGCAAACAGGCCATAATCTTCGGGCGTCAGGATGCGGATGACGAGGAAGGTGGAGGCCCAGGCGACGATTTGCCCCGCAATCTGCGACCCCGAGCGCCAGATCACGGCGCGGCGGATCCGCTGACCGAAATCGGGTTCGGTCGCGATATCCGGGCCAAGTGCCGTTTCGGGGGGGATGGAGGAGCCTGACATGACGGCGAGCCTTAGCAACTATTCGTTGGCAAAGCATTGCACGCGCCTGTCATCGCGGTGCAGCGCCGTTCTTGCGCGCGGCATAGTCGCCAACCGGCGGTCGGGCGACCGATGCGCGCTCGACCTTGACCCATATCGGCTCGCGCCCCAGCCGCGCGTTGAAGAGGCTGTTGAACGTGGCCGGATCGGGGGCCGAGGAGTCGAGCGCTTCGCCATATTGGCGGCGCACCGCCGCCCGATCATAGCCCATCGCATTCAGCAGCGTCGGAAAGATGCGATAGTGGCTCGATGCGTCGAAATGGCGTTTCGCGGCGGCTTCCCAGCGGCCGGGCGCGCCGATGATTGCGAGGGGCACTGCGCCCTCCTCGCTGGCGGGCGACGGGCTGCAATGCGTCGTCGTTCCCGAATCGCCGCGCTCGTGCAGATTCTGCCCGTGATCGGACGTATAGATGATCAGCGCCCCGTCGAGCCGGGCGCGCGCGAACAACCGGTCGAAGAAGCCGCCCACCGTCCACGTCACCGTGTTGCGATAGGCGTTGCGATAGCGGCGCCAGCTTTCGGCGCCGTTGTACAGATTTTCGGGAAGCCGGGTTTCGGTCACGACCTCCGATTCGTCGCGCGGCAGAGCGGGGCTGAAGAGATGGGCGCTGCCGGGATATTTGTCGGCGACGGGGAAATGCGCACCCATCTTGTTGACGAGGATGAATTCGCGCCGCTCGTTGCTGAGCGCCGCGATCAGCGCATCGGCCGCGGCCATGTCGCGGTCGACGACGGGTATATCGTCAAACTGGACGATATGATCGATCTGACGCCGCTCGGCATCGTCCATGCCGTTCTGATAGGCGCCGCCGGTCCGCTGCGCGTCGATGTAGATCGTCGCGAAGCCGGCTTGTTTCGCATAGGCGAAGATTGACGGCATCGTGGCATTGATGCGGTGATAGGCGCCGCGTGTCCCGCCGTAGCGAAGCGTCAGATTGCTTCCGAAACTGCAATTGGCGATCGAGGCGGCGAGCCCGAAATTGCTGACGACGATGCCGGGGGGCGGCGATGCCAGCCCGGATCGAACGCCCGCGGCATCGTTGATGTCGAGGTATCGGCCGGCAATGCTTTCGTCGATGATCAGGATGATGTCGCCCTGGTCGGGTTTTGGACCATGCGCGATGGTCACCGGTTGGCGCGCCATCGACGGCTGCGTCGCGGCTTCGAATGCAGCAAGCGCCGAATAGGCGGTTCCGACCCAGGCGTTCGGTAGCCCGCGGCCGCCTTCGCCCCCGCGCACGAACAGCAGGATGGTTAGCATCGCGAGCCCCGCCAGCGGTGCGAGCGCAGCAGCGATGCTGGGCAGGGGGCGCCGGGCACCCGGTTTCAGCCCGACGCCGACAAAGAGGAAGAATGCGCCGGCCGCCGCCCATGCGATCGATGCGCCATATTGCGCGACGGCGTCGTCGGCGAAGCCTGCCGAATGGACCATGGTGACGAAGGCGTCGTAGCTCATCGCATCGGCCGTGGCATCCTGAAAGCTGCCGACGAAGATGGCGGCGAGAGCAAACACTGCAGCCCAGCCCCACCGCAGCAGCGGGCCGCGGATGAAGGCCGCGCCCCACAGGCAAGCGATCAGGCCGCCATAGAGGCCGGCGTAGAGCAGGAGGGGCGGCGACAGTCCCAGCATAGCGATCCGCGCGGCGATGCCGGGAAGCTCGAAGGCCAGGCCGAATGCCAGCAGCAGCGTTTTGGTCAGCGTGTTCGGGCTCGGCCGGGTCTGTGCCCGCATCGCTTGTCCTTCGTCTTCCGGGGCGGAGCTATTTGGCAGATTGCCTAATACACGTTTCGCATTTGACACATAACTGTAACCAATTCGAACGTTCGCCGTAACGTAAACTGTTGCTTTTTAGTCACGAATTGGCGGAAAATCGGCCGTTTCGCGCGTGCGCGCGTTGACGCCGCCGGGGTGGGCGTTAGACCGGGAGCTTACCACCGGGCATCTCCCGATAAGCCTTTGGCTGCGCTTCGGTGGGTTTGGAGAGAGACTGAATATGACTTTGCGCAACATTCTGTTGGGCGCCACCGTGCTGTGTGCCGCCACCACCCCCGTCTATGCCTTCGCTCAGGATGCCGCGCCGGCCGACGCCGGAACGACGGTCGACGACACCGATTATGGCAACGACATCATCGTTACCGCCAGCAAACGTTCGCAGACGCTGCAGGACACGCCGGTCGCGGTCTCGGTGACCTCGGCAGCGCAGCTTGAAGAAGCGCAGATCCGCGACCTTATCGACCTGCAGTCGTCGGTCCCCAGCCTGCGCGTGTCGCAGCTCCAGTCGAGCGCGAACACCAACTTCATCATCCGCGGTTTCGGCAACGGCGCGAACAACGCCGGTATCGAACCGTCGGTCGGCGTGTTCATCGACGGCGTCTATCGCTCGCGTTCGGCCGCCCAGATCGGCGACCTTCCCAACGTCGAGCGCATCGAAGTGCTGCGCGGCCCGCAATCGACTTTGTTCGGCAAGAACGCGTCGGCGGGCGTCATCAGCATCGTCACGCAAAAGCCGCAGTTCGAATTCGGCGGCTCGGCCGAAGTCACCTATGGCAACTACGACGCGATCACCGTCAAGGGCGACGTCACCGGCCCGATCAGCGACACCATCGCCTTCTCGATCGGCGGCAGCTACAACCGCCGCGATGGTTATGCGCAGGATTTGAAGCTCGACACCGACGTCAACGACCGCAATCGCTGGGGCGTGCGCGGCCAGCTCTTGTTCGAACCGACCGACGCGCTGTCGATCCGCCTGATCGGCGACTATGACAAGATCGACGAAAATTGCTGCATCGCGGGTAACGTCATCGCCGGCCCGACCGTCGCGATCACCAACGCGCTCGCGGGCGGCCCCAGCGTCGATGCGAACGACCCCTTCTCGTATGACGTCTACAACAACTTCCTGTCGTCGAATAAGATCAAGAATTACGGCGGCTCGGCGCAGATCGACTATGATCTCGGCAACCTCGCGCTGACCTCGATCACCGCGTACCGCAAGGTGCAGGCCGACACGAACCAGGATTCGGACTTCACCAGTGCCGACCTGATCGGCGAGAAGAGCGACAATGTCGGCATCGACACCTTTACGCAGGAAGTCCGCCTGACGTCGGACTTCGATGGACCGCTGAACTTCCTGATCGGCGGCTATTATTTCAACGAAAAGGTCGATCAGCAGAGCGCGATCAAGTTCGGAAACCATTTCCGTCCCTACGGTGATGCATTGATTCGCGCTGCGAGCGGCAACGCGCTCAACGTCGCGATGCTCGAGGCGACGTTCGGCGCGCTTGAAGGGAATCCGGCGAAATACGCGGGCACTTTCTTCCGCGCGGGTAACGGGCTCGACGAAGATTATCAGATGAAGAACGAGGCCTTCTCGATCTTCGGCACTGTCGATTTCGAGGTCACCGATCGCCTGACGCTGACCCTCGGCGGCAACTATACGAAGGATCGCAAGCGTTTCTCGACCAATGTCGTCAGCAGCGATGTGTTCTCGGGCGTCAATCTTGACGCGGCTGCCTACACGCCGTTCCGTCAGGCGCTGCTGATCGGTCAGGGTGTTCCCGCGCCGACTGCCGCCTTCCTGGCGGCCAATCCGACGCTGACGCTGCCCGATGGGCGCAGCGCGAATCCGCTGGCCGGCCTCAAGGCGTTCCAGTTCCTGCCGCCCTTCCTCAACATTCCGAACGCGGTCGAAAGCGGCAAGACCAACGACGGCGATTTCTCGTACAGCGTTCGCGCCGCCTATGAGCTCACCGACACGGTCAATATCTATGCGACCTATGCGACGGGCTTCAAGGCGAGCTCGGTCAACCTGTCGCGCGATAGCCGCCCGCTTGCATCGGACCTCGCGGCGATCACCGCCGCGGGTTTGCGTACCCCGAACCTGGTGGCAGGGTCGCGCTTTGCCGATCCCGAAGAATCGACCGTCTATGAGTTCGGCCTGAAAGGCCAGTGGGACGTCGCGGCGGTGAACGTCGCGGTGTTCAAGCAGTCGATCAAGGGCTTCCAGTCGAACGTCTTCACCGGCACCGGCTTTGCGCTCGCCAACGCCGGCAAGCAGTCGACCTTCGGTATCGAGTTCGACGGCTCGGTGCGTCCGGTCGCCGGGCTCAACCTGACGCTCGCGGCGACCTATCTCGACGCCAAATATGACAGCTTCATCAACTCGGCGTTCGGCGACATCTCGGGCAGCACGCCCGCGGGCATCCCGGAACTGTCGCTGTCGCTCGGCGGCACCTACACGCATGAATTCGCGGGCGGGACCAAGGCGATCGCGCACGTCGACTATGCGTATGAAAGCCCGGTCCAGATCGTCGAAGGCCTCGGCGGTTTCCCGGCGAGTGTCGCGCAGAACCTGAAGCGCGAAGTGAACTCGCTCAACGCGTCGTTCACGATCCGCCTGACCAACGGCATCGACGTCGGCGTGTGGGGCCGCAACCTCACCAACGCGCAGTATCTGACGACGATCTTCCCGGCGGTGGCGCAGGCGGGCAGCGTCTCGGGCTACCCGAGCCAGCCGCGCACCTATGGCGGGACCATTCGCTACAAATTCTGATCGGGAGCGCCGGGGTAGCGTTGCTCCCCCGGCTGCCGCACGAAAGGCAAAAAGAAACCCCGGCCTCTCGATCGAGAGGCCGGGGTTTTTTGGTGGCGTTGCCGCCTGCGCTTTAGAATTTCACACCGGCGGCGATGCCATAGCGGCGCGGTTCGAGCGTGAAGATATTGGTGTAGTTACCCGACGACTGGTCGGTGATGTACAGGCCGGTGACGCTGTTGGCGTCGAAGACGTTCTGGATGAACCCCCGCACATACCATTTGTCGTCGGCGCCGTTCAGCTGCACCTGGGCGTTGACCTGAGCATAGCCTTTGATCTTGTTCACATTGCCGTTGAAGATGCTGCCATAGCTTTCACCGGTATAGGCGAGGTCGACGCGCGGAACGAGCGACATGTCGCCCATACGCGCCGTGTATTGGATGCCCGCGCTGAACTTGTAATTCGGCGCCTGCGGCAACTGGTTGCCCTTGATGTTGACCGGAATACCCGCGGAGAAATAGTCGACCCCGCCCAGCGTCGCGGGATTGACCGAGAGGCCGGCAACGGGAGCGGGCAGGTTGGCGAAGGCGCCCGCGGCTGCGGCCTCCATGACCGAACAGATGCTGAAGGCGCCCGTCGAGGCGATGCCGCCATCGGACGGGAAGGCCGTCGTCGGCCGCAGCCCCGCGCCGCCCTGAACACCGGGGACGATGCCCGCGTTGATCAGGGTCTGGACGCCATTCACGAAGGCGTTGACCCCGGCCACATTGCCGGTTCGCGATCCCACCGCGCAGTTCGCGGCGTTGGTGATGTCTTTGATGATAACCGCATCGCTGCGGCCGCCGCCAAAGTCACGCGGGTTGCTGGTGAGCTTGTCTTCAGACACCTTGCTGTGCAGGTAGCTGAAGCCGAGGTTGACTACGACGTCGGGGTCGGGCCGGACAATGGCTTCGGCTTCGAAGCCATAGATATCGGCGCTGACATTGTCGTTCACCGCGGTACGGGCAACGATCTTGCTGAGCTGCAAATCCTTATACTTATAGTAGAAGGCCGTCAGGTTCAGCTGGAGCGCCCCGTTGTCGAAGCTATTCTTCGACCCGATTTCGAACGCGTCTACCTGTTCGGGCTTGAACGATTCGGGCACCGCGAAAATCGGCTGGAGCGGCGGGTTGATGCCGCCCGATTTATAACCGCGCGAATAGGAAGCGTAGAGCAGATTGTCTTCGGTGACCTTGAAATCGAGCACCGCGCGGCCCGTCAGCTTGTTGAATTTGACGCTGCGTTCCTGGATGATCTGGTTGCCCGGCGTGCCAGGATCTGCGTCGAACGATCCGACGAACGGCGAACCGAAGACGGTATCGGTCGTTCCGGCGTGCGGTGCAAGGAAGCTTGCCAGCGTCGACCGCGCCGACACACTCTTCTTGTCGTTGTTATAGCGCAGGCCCGCCGTGAGTTTCAGCCGATCGCTGAATTCGAAATAGGCTTCGCCAAACAGACCCCATGACTTGATGTTCAGATCGTCGGTGTTGTTGCGGAAGAAGGGTGTCGCGAGGAACGACGGCGGCAGGGGGCCACCGGCGGCCGGCGGGTTGGTCGCCGCGGTGAAGGCGCCCAGCACGCCCGTCAGATAATCGATCGGGAAGGCGTTCACATAATAGCTGTTCTCGGTCAGGTGGTAATCGGCATAAATGCCGCCGACCAGGAAGTTGAACGGCCCGTCGAGGTCGCTCGACAGGATGCTTTCGACCGACCAGCTGCTGTTATACTGGTTCGACCGGTCGAATTGCAGCGACTGGTCGCTACAGATCTTGTTGCCGCCAAAGCTGCCGTAGCCGCTTTCTTCCGCCAGCGACGTGCAAAGCTGGCCGGTGGGGCCGTTGGGGATGATCGCCGCGGCGACGGGACGGAAATAGGGCGCGAGGCCGGCCCCCAGCGCGCCATTCGCGGCCGCCTGCAAGGTGGCGAGGCCGGTCGCATAGAGCGCGCGGTTGCCGATATTGCTGTTATAATCCTGCGACGCGTCGAGCTTGACCTTCTGATACTGGCCCGAAACCTGCAGCGACACGGGGCCGAAATTATGCTCGATTTGGCCCTGCAGCGTCAGTTCGCTGGTGAAATAGCTCGGCGTATAGGCGGTATTCACCTCGCGCGGATCCGACGGGATCGTCGTGTTGGCATAGACGTCGGGCCCATAGAGACTGCCGAGGGCAAAAGCCTGCGGGATGCCGCGGATCGCGAGGAATTCGCGCGACGTCAGCGCGGCGGTGAAGGTCGCGTTGCCGTTGAAGGGCGAATTGTCGAGACGGCTGTTCAAACAGCCGAGGATGCCGGTCGGATCGCGCTGGCAAAGCTGCTTCTGGATGCGCGTGCGCTTGTCTTTTTCGCGGAAATAGGATGCGAGCAGGTCGATCGTCGTGTCGGGCGAGGGCTCCCAGCGGAACGAGCCGCGGACCGAATAAAGATCGCGGTCGTCGATGCGGGTGTCGAGGAAGCTGTTCTTCGTATAGCCGTCGCGGTTGAGGTAAATGCCTGCAACGCGGATGCCCATCGTGTCGCCGAGCGGGATGTTCACCATCGCCTTGCCCTTCATGGAATTATAATTTCCATATTCGGCTTCGGCGGCGGCTTCGAAGACGCCGAGTTTGGGCTTGGCGGTGATCACGTTGACCACGCCCGACGTCGCGTTGCGGCCGAACAGCGTTCCCTGCGGCCCGCGCAGCACTTCGACGCGTTCGAGGTCGAAGAATTCGGTTTCGAACAGGCGGGTCGAAAACAGCGGGTCGCCGTTCAGATGGATCGCGGTTGCGCTGTCGCAGGTCGTGCCGACGCAAAGGTCGCCGATCCCGCGGATCGTGAAGCTGGCGCCCGTGAAGTTGGTCTTGGTGAAAGTGACGTTGGGCAAGGTCAGCTGAAGATCGGACGGTGTCTTGATCTGCTGCGCTTCGAGCGCCTCGGTCGAAAAGGCGCTGACCGCGATCGGCACGTCCTGCAGACGTTCCGACTGGCGCTGCGCCGTGACGACGATTTCGCCGCCGAAAGCATCGCGTTCCACTTCATCCGCCGCGTCCTGCGCATATGCCGGCGTCGCCACCGTCATCGCAAGGATCGAGGTTCCGATCAGTGCCTTGAACTTCATCTATAGCCTCCCTTTTTCGATCCCGCGCGATGCGGGGCCGCCCAACGTCAAATTGTGGTAAGGGGAGGGGAAACGACCAGACATGGCAAAGGGCACCCGGCTAAAGCGGCCATGTGCCCTCGTGAATCCCACTTGCCAGCTGTGCTGGTCATCGTCCTCTCCCACCGGCGTCGGGGAAAACGCCGGCCTCTCCGGAATACGACCCGCTTGAGCGAGTTCTGTATGGAGCAAAGGTGCGCCGAGTTGACGAAAGCGTCAAGTGACTTGTTTGGTTCAAAAAAGGACGCGAAACCGCGCCTCTCCGAAAAGTGAAAAAGCCAAGATTCCGCAACGTAAAGTTGATGGGAGAGGACAATTTCTTCTTCTCTGGCCCTTGCTTATCGTCGCATTCGCCCCGAAATGTGCGACATGAAGGCAACAGTGAAAGCGGGGCGATGAGCGACAACGGACAAGAGTTGGGACCGGACGGCAAGGTGGTCGTTCCCGACCATGTTGCGGACGCCGTGCGGACGCTCATCGAGTGGGCGGGCGACGATCCGGCGCGCGAGGGACTGCTCGACACACCGCGCCGTGTCGCGCGCGCGTGGAAGGAATATTGTTCGGGATATGGCGACGATCCGGCGCTTTACCTGTCGCGCACCTTCGAGGAAGTCGGCGGCTATGACGAGATCGTGTTGCTGCGCGACATTCCGTTCCAGTCGCATTGCGAGCATCATATGGCGCCGATCACCGGAAAGGCCTCGATCGCTTACCTGCCGCGCGACCGGGTCGTCGGCATTTCGAAGCTGGCCCGCGTGCTCAACGGCTTTTCGCGGCGGCTGCAGGTGCAGGAGCGGCTGACCGCCGAGGTCGCGAAGTGCATCTGGGACAATCTCCAGCCGCAAGGCGTCGCGGTGGTCATCGATGCACAGCATGGCTGCATGACCGGGCGCGGCGTGCGCACCCCGGGCGTCGGCATGGTGACGAGCCGCCTGCTCGGCTGTTTCCTCGAGGACCAAAGCAGCCGCAAGGAAGTGCTGAGCCTGATGGGCTATTGATGGGCGGACGGCCTTAGCGCCGCCACATCCGCAAGAGCTGATACTGGACCGCCTGCAGCCGCGTGAAGTTCGCGGGTTCCATCTTGCCGCCCTCGATCGCGGCAATTTCGTTCAGTTCGTACATCAAATTCCGGTGCGCGACGTCGGGGATCAGGCTCTGGATGAAGGTGATTGCGACGAGCCGCTCGCCGCGCGTCACCGGTTCGACCTCGTGCAGCGTGTGCGAGGGATAGATGATTGCGACCCCTGGAGCTTCCTTGAAGCGTAGGTCGGCACCCCCCAACTGCACGTGCAGCGCGCCGCCCTCATAATCGGCAGGATCGTTCAGGAAGATAGTGCAGCTGACGTCGGTGCGCAGCTGGCCGTCGGGCAGGGGAATATAGGCGGCATCGGGGTGCAGCCCGTAATGCATGCCCGGCGTGTACCGCGTTATCAACGGCGGCGCGATCCGTGCCGGAAAGGAGAATTCCATGAAATCGGGGTTCTGCACCATCGCATCGAGCAATATCTTCGACGAGCGTTCATAAGCGCCGGCGTCGTGAAGTTGCAGGTTGTTCTTCACCTTCGAATGCGGGTTGCTGATCTTTCCGTCGACAAACTTGCCGCTGGCGGCAATCTCGCGCAGCGCGCGGACCGCGCCATCGTCGAGCAGCTGGACGAGCTTGAACATTATGCGCTTTCCTGGTTGCCGCGGATCGGCAGGTCGCCGAGGCTTGTATAGCGTGCGGCGAGCGCTTCAACCCACGCGATCGCTTCGGCGATGGCGGGCGCGTGTCCGACGGCCGCCTGCGCCTGCAATTCGCGGCGCAGACCGGGGCTATAGCCATGCTCGGGCGCCTTAGAATATTGGCGCATCACAGGTCCGGCGAGCGCGGCGTCGATCCGCGCCGCATCGACCGACAATCCGAAATGCCCGCACTGCGCGGCGAGCGCGGCGGCGGGATCGGCCAGCACGCCTTCGAAATCGGCCCACAGATGCCGCGGATCGGCGCGCGGCAACGTCTGCTGCGCCGTGGCCATCTCGCAAAGCCAGCTCATCGCGACGCGCGTCACCGGTGGCAGCTGCCACAATGCGAACGGGAAATCGGGCAGCAGCGCGGCAAGTCGCGCCATGCGTGCCGGGGCTTGCGCCAGCGTCTCGGCCATCGACGCCTCGCCGGCCAGGATCGTCTCGATGTAGCGCGCGAGCGGGACGTAGAGGAACAGCGCGCGGCCATCGGCACCCGTCAGCTCGTCGGCGATCGCCGTGATCACGCTCGACGCCTTCACCATCGCGCGCTGGCCGGGGGCGAAGTCGCGGCCCAGCCATCCGACAGCTTGTGCAAGGCGCCGGCGATAAAGCTCGGGCGACCAGACCGACTCGGGCCGGTCAATCCGCTCGGCGACCTGTGCCAGCGTGCGGAGCAACATCGGCTCGCGCAAGGGCAGTACCTCGCCAACCTCGGCATGCAGTCGCGACATGAGCGTCGATCCGACATGGCCGATATGGAAGATGAAGTGCGGCGCAGGGGCCGCGGCGCCCAGATCGGGCAGGGTGTCCCACGCCATCCACTCGCGCCCGATGCGATCGGTGAGCAGTCGCTGGTCGAGGAAGCTTGCGGCGCGATAATCGGCTTCGGTCAGCAGTGCGATCAGCACCCGGTCGTTTGCGAGGTCCGCCATATGCGGCAGCAGGCTCGCATCGGCGGCAAAGCGGCGCTGGAAAGGATCATCGGCCATCGCCGAGCCATAGGAAAGGGCGGACCATAAGAAAAGGGCCGCGCCTCCTTTCGGAAACGCGGCCCTTTCAAAAGGCTTTGGCCAGAGGAAGCTTAAGCGTCTTCGGCTTCGTCCGCAGCAGCTTCGGGAGCGAGCTCCGAAGGCGGCGTTGCGTCTTCGAATTCGTCTTCGCTGTCGGGTTCCAGTGCCGTGGCGACTGCCTCGGCCTGTTCTTCCTCGAACATCGCCGCGATGACGTCGATGCCCTGCTTCTGCATTTCGGCTTCGTCGGGCGAGCGCGCGACGTTGACGCCGACGGTCACGACGACTTCGGGGTGCAGCTTGACCTTGACGTCGACCAGGCCGAGCGACTTGATCGGGCGTTCGAGTTCGACCATCGACTTACCGATGCCTTCGACGCCGTCTTCGGCGAGCGCGTCGACGATGTCACGGACCGAAACCGAGCCGTAAAGCTGGCCGGTGTTCGATGCCTGACGGATCAGGACGATCTGCTTGCCGTTGATGCCGCTGGCGCGGCCTTCGGCGTCGGTGCGACGTTCGGCGTTATCGGCTTCGATCTTGCCGCGGTTCGCTTCGAACAGCTTCTTGTTGGCGTCGTTCGCACGAAGCGCCTTGTTGTTCGGCAGCAGATAGTTACGGGCAAAGCCGTTCTTGACGGTGACGACGTCGCCGATACCGCCCAGTTTCTCGATGCGTTCGAGCAGGATGATTTCCATCGGTCAGCCCTCCTTACTTAACAATGTAGGGGAGCAGGCCGATGTGGCGCGAGCGCTTGATCGCTTTTGCCAGCTCACGCTGCTTCTTGGTGGACACCGCGGTGATACGCGACGGGACGATCTTGCCACGCTCCGACAGGTAACCCTGGAGCAGACGGACGTCCTTGTAATCGATGACCGGTGCGTCCTTCTGGCTGAAGGGGCAGGTCTTGCGGCGGCGGAAAAAGGGTCGTGCCATGATCTTTATCCTTATTCTTCGCCGTCGCGGTCACGGCCGCGGCCGCCACGACGTTCCTGCTTGCGCATCATCACCGACGGACCCTTTTCGAGTTCGTCGACCTTGATGGTGAGCCAGCGGATGATATCTTCGTTGATCGCAGCCTGACGCTCGATCTCTGCGATGGCTTCGCCTGCGACTTCAGCCGACAACATCACATAATGACCCTTGCGGTTCTTCTGGATCTTGTAGGCGAGCTGCTTGAGGCCCCAGGTCTCGGTCTTGTGAACCGTGCCCTTATATTCGCCGATGACGTTGGTGACGGTTTCCGCCAGCGCGTCGACCTGAGCCTGGCTCAGGTCCTGACGCGCGATAAAAACATGCTCGTAAAACGGCATGGTGCGCTTCCTTCGATTTGGCCGATCGCTGGCTTCGCGCCAATCGCGAAACCCCTCCGGCTGTCGTCAAGCTTTACGGATTGGTGCAAAGCAAACGGGGCGATGGCAACGTGGCCTCGCCCCGAATGAGCGCGCCTATACAGATTCGCGGGGAGAAATCAAGCGGAGAGCGCCAGCTTTCCCAAGAGTTCCCGCCCGAATTCGGTGAGCGTGTCGTCGCGCGCGCCGAGGATGAGGATGCGGTCGCCCGCCTTGGCCTCGTCGAGCATCGCTGCACCGCAGGCTGCGCGTGTCGTCAGATGCACGGCGTCAGCCCCGCCCGCGACGATATCGGCGACGAGCGCCTCGCTGCCGATGCTGCGGTCGACGGTGCCGCCGAAATAGACGGGGTCGCACACGAACAGCTTGTCATCGGGGCGCATTCCGGCGGCAAAGCTTGCCGCGAGTTCCTTGCCCATCTGGCGCAGCGGGCCATAACCGTGCGGCTGGAAGAAGATCAAAGCGCGGCCCGGCAGTTCGGACACGGCGGCGAGCGTCGCGGCCACCTTGTCGGGGTTGTGCGCGAAATCGTCGATCACGGTGACCCCGCCTGCTTGTCCGAGCACCTCATAGCGGCGCGCGAGGCCGGCGAAGTCCGCGAGCGCCTCGACCGCCTGTGCTACGGTCGTGCCCGCCGCGTGGGTGGCGGCGATCGCGGCGAGCGCGTTGGCTGCATTGTGACGGCCGGGCATGCGAAGCCTCACCCGATACGCGGTGCCATCGGCATGAACGGCGAAACGGCAGCCGTCGGGCAAGGCTTCGAAATCGCTTCCACGAATGTCGGTGTCTTCGCCTTCGCTAAAACCGAATGAAATATGATTGTCCAATGAAAGGAAGGGTGTGCTTTCCTCATCGTCGATATTGACCACGGCAACGCGCGCCTTGAGGAGAAAATCGGCAAACAGGGCATGGAGTTCTTCGAGGCTCTTGTGATCGAGGCTGATGTTGGTGACCACCGCTACATCGGGGCGATAGAGCGCGATCGATCCGTCGCTTTCGTCGACTTCGCTGACGTAGATCGCGGCGTCGCCAACCAGCGCGCTCGCGAATGGCCTGTCGTCGCCCGAAAAATTGCGCATGACCGCGCCGTTCATCACGGTCGGTTTCCGGCCCGCGCTTTCAAGGATCCAGCCGATCATCCCGGTGACGGTCGACTTGCCGCTCGTCCCGCCGACCCCGATCGCGCTGTCGGCCGCGTTGAACAGCTCGGCATTCAGGTCGGCGCGCGTCATCCGCGGCAGGCCGAGCGCATTGGCCGCGGCAATATCGGGAACGCTGTCCTCGATCGCCGCCGAGGCGACGAGGATCTGGTCGGCTTTGGGTCCGCTGCCGTCTTGCGGGTAAAAGGCGATGCCCTGGCTTTCGAGCCAGGCGAATTTACCGGGCGTCCGCCCTTGGTCACGGCTGCGATCGGACCCCGACACCGCGTCACCGCGCGCCGCGACGATCATCGCGAGCGGCAGCATCCCCGACCCGCCGATGCCGCAGAAGAAATAGGATTTGTTTTCGGCCATCGCGGCGCGATATGGCTTTGACGAAGGGTTTGCAACCAGAGCGGCACTCTCTTTCCCGTTCGCATCGAGCGAAGTCGAGATGCCCCTCGACCTTGCGCGCCGCCGATGGGTGTCTCGACTGCGCTCGACACGAACGGATTTAAAGGTCGCTGCATGCGCATAGGCATCGTCGCTCCGTCGACACCCATTTTACCCGATGATGCGGAGGCCGTTCGCGCGCTCGCAAGCCTCGGTTACCCCGACGTCGAACTTGTCTTCGACGCGCAATGCTTCGCTGTTCACGGCCATTTCGCGGGCGAGGATGGGCACCGCTTCGCCGCGCTCGTCGAGATGGCGAACCGCCCCGACATCGACGCGATCTGGTTCGCGCGCGGCGGTTATGGTGCATGCCGGATCGCCGAAGATGCGGTCGCGGCGATGACCGACGCGGCGAGGGCCAAGGCGTTCCTCGGCTATTCGGATCAGGGAAATCTGCTCGGTGCGCTCTATCGCGAGGGGTTCGACCATGTCGCGCACGGCCCGATGGTCGCCGATATCCGCCGCGAGGGCGGTGACGCGGCAGTGCTGCGCGCGCTCGACTGGCTCGTTGCGCGCGATCCGGGTGCTTGCGAAGCCGGATTGCAGCATGGCGCCCGCCATGCGGCGTTCAACTTGATGACGCTGTCGATGCTGATCGGCACCCCGCTCGAACCCGATCTTTCGGGTCATGTCGTGTTGGTCGAGGAGGTGAGCGAATATCTTTACGCCTTCGACCGCGCCTTCTTTCACGTCGCGACCTGTCTGGGCCCGCGCGGGCTTGCCGGATTGCGGCTGGGACGGGTCGGCGACATTCCGGAAAACGATCGCCCCTTCGGCATGGAGGCCGATGAGATCGCTCGCGATTGGTGCGGGCGCACCGGCATCCCCTGGCTCGGCCGCGCGGACATCGGCCACGACGCTGCGAACAAGGTCGTGCCCTTCGGCTTGCATCGTGCGGGGTGAAGGAATAGGCGCGCGGTAACGAATATCACCGCAGGGGACGCAATATGCGCGCATTCATTTTTCCGGGTCAGGGCAGCCAGGCCGTCGGCATGGGCAAGGCGTTGTCGGACGCTTCGCCGGTCGCGCGCGAAGTGTTTCAGGAGGTCGACGACGCGCTTGGCCAGAAGCTGTTCAAGCTGATGAGCGAAGGCCCGGAGGACCAGCTCACCCTTACCGAAAACGCTCAGCCCGCGATCATGGCCAATGCCATCGCGACACTGCGCGTGCTCGAAAAAGAAGGCGGCGTGACGCTCGCCGCCAAGGCCGATTCTGTCGCGGGCCACAGCCTCGGCGAATATAGCGCGCTCTGCGCAGCCGGCGCCTTCGACCTCGCAACCACCGCTCGCCTGCTCAAGACGCGCGGGCAGGCGATGCAGGCGGCGGTGCCCGTCGGCGTCGGCGCAATGGCGGCGCTGCTCGGCGCCGACATCGACACCGCGCAGAAACTCGCCGACGCCGCGGCCGAGGGCGAAGTCTGCACCGTTGCCAACGACAACGACCCGTCGCAGGTCGTGATTTCGGGCCACAAGGGCGCGGTCGAGCGCGCCGTCGCCCTCGTGAAAGATTATGGCATCAAGCGCGGCGTGCTGCTCCCCGTCTCGGCGCCTTTCCACTGCCCGCTGATGCAGCCCGCGGCCGACGCAATGGCCGAGGCGCTCGGCGCCAACCCGCCCGCCGCGCCGCTGGTGCCCGTCGTCGCCAATGTCACCGCGAGCCCGGTGAGCGACGCCGACACGATCCGCGATCTGTTGGTCCAACAGGTCACCGGCCGCGTCCGCTGGCGCGAAAGCGTCGCGTCGATGGAAGATGTCGGTGTCCAGCAGTTCGTCGAATTCGGCGGCAAGGTGCTCGGCCCGATGGTCAAGCGCAGCGCATCGGGCGAAGTCGAGACGGTGAGCGTGATTTCGATGGATGACATCGAAGCGCTGCTGAAAGGTTTTTGAAATGCGACTTGCGACGTTGAACCACAGACTGTGGGCCGCGTCAGCGCTGCTGCTTTTCAGTTTGACTTCAATAAATGTTGAGGCGGCAGAAAATCTCGGATGTATGGATGTTGGATATTCTGGCACCGAGCTGGCGGCAATGGACCGCTTTGTTGAGAAATATGGCTTGGCGGACTGGCAAGCTGCCAAACGTCTGCCGAATGATATCGAGAACTCGATTGCTACGCGCCTGCGATATTGCGCGGACGCAAACGCATGGCCACAGAGGGCAATCGAGCAGGCCGTGTATTACAAGGTTAGCATTCTTACGGCGGCTGCCATCGATAAGAACACTCCTTTGAGTTCTCAACAAATGGCTCAGCTTCGCGGTGCCTATTCAAGCACAGATTCAAAGCGTTTGATGTCCATCATGCTTCCTGCTCTTGATGCCATTTTCGCCGTAAAAGCAGTGCCTGTACCGTCAGAAGACGACATAAGCTATTTGAACGAGCATATCACGCGGCGATCAGGGCTTCCCATTAATAACGAGGTCACAAACTACATAGGCGCCTGGCTGCTCACGAGGGGCATGGTGGAGATCACGAAGAGACGGTTCAGTGAGTTTTAAAATCTCGCCTTTGGATTAGCGGGCGGTTGTGCTGTTCTAACCATTGGATTCTGCGTTCTCCGCGCGAAAATCATCTTACACCGACGTCCGAGATTCGGACCCCAGACTAAGGAACAAAACCATGTTCGATCTCACCGGCATGACCGCCCTCGTCACCGGCGCTTCGGGCGGCATCGGCTCGGCCATCGCGCAGGCGCTCGCGGCGCAGGGCGCGCGGCTCGCGGTGTCGGGCTCCAATGCCGACAAGCTCAATGCCTTCCGCGATACGCTCGGCGGCGACCATGTCGCGCTGCCCTGCAACCTCGGCGATGCGGCCGCGGTCGATGCGCTCGTCCCGTCGGCGGTCGAGGCGTTGGGCCAGCTCGATATTCTCGTCAACAATGCCGGCGTCACGCGCGACAACCTGATCATGCGCATGAAGGACGAGGAGTGGATGGATGTCATCCGCATCAATCTCGAGGCCAATTTCCGCCTTGCGCGGGCTGCGGCGAAGCCGATGATGAAGGCGCGGTTCGGCCGCATCATCTCGATCACCAGCGTCGTCGGCGCGACAGGCAATCCGGGGCAGGTCAATTATGCCGCGTCAAAGGCGGGCGTCACCGGCATGACCAAGGCGCTGGCGCAGGAACTCGCGAGCCGCGGCGTCACCGCGAACTGCGTCGCGCCGGGCTTTATCGCCACCGCGATGACCGACGACCTGCCCGACGCGCAGAAAGAGGCACTCAACCAGCGCATTCCGGCCGGCCGGATGGGTGCTGGCGACGATATCGCCGCCGCCGTCGTCTATCTGGCGTCGAAGGAAGCGGGCTATGTCACCGGTCAGACGTTGCATGTGAACGGCGGGATGGCCATGCTGTCCTGAGGGGTCGCACCCTAAAGGGCGGAAGGATTCGTCGATGCATAAGGGTCTGATCGCGGGCGTTGCACTTGCCTTGGCGATGCTTCCGGGCGCGGTCCGGGCGCAAGAGGGCGAGAAGTTCGACTGCGTCGTCACGTCGGTCCCGATCGGCACCAAGAATTCGATCGGTCTCGCGATGGCCGGTGGCGGCGACGAAGCATCGCGCGAGGCGCTGTTCAAACAGCTTGGCGCGGTCACCGACAATTGTGTGACGCGCCATGGCATCGCCGCCGAACAAAAGAGTGTCTATTTCGACTACAGCCTCGCGCGCATTTCGCGCGAATGGCTGATGGGCGACATCGCAAAACTTGGCCTGGCGAGTGTGATCGTCGACAAGGCGCTCGATTTCGGTCCCGGCGGCGCGAACCCCGATCTGTCGGGCGACATGACCGAGGATCAGATCATGAAGATCGTCCAGGCCTATATCGAAAGCGGTGTCGACATCGAAAAGGTCGACGGCGCCGCCTGGGAAAAGGTCGGCGCTTATGCCGCCGCGACCTCGATCTACTGGAACAAGCGCAAGCTGCTCGCCTTCTGAACCCGAACGGGCCGGATCCGGCTGAACCGGACCCGGCCCTCGGGACGAGCGGAGAGAGGGGTTAGAAGCTCGCCCGGGCTGTCAGCCGGAAATCGCGTCCGGCCAGTGGCACATAATCCTTGGTAAAGCTGGCGTGGCGGCGCGCTTCGACGTCGAAGATATTGTTCGCCGACAGGCTGAGCGTCAGATTTTTCGTGTCGGGAAGCGGGCGCCAGCTGATCGAGGCGTTGACCAAAGTGAAGCCGTCGGTCGGCGTTTCGAACTGCGCGACGCGCGTCTGGTCGTCGGTCCATTCGACCTCGACGCGCGCATCGACGCGTTCGCCCTGCGCTTCGAGCCCGCCCAGCACGCGGAGCGCCGGGATGCGGGGCACGTTGCGGTCGAGGCCCGCATTCTTGATCTTCGCGCGCGTCATGTCGGCGGTGACGTCGCCGACGATGTTGAACCCGCCGATCTGCGCCAGCCGTGCGCTCGCTTCGGCCTCGAAGCCATAGACGCGTGCATCGCGCTGGAAATACTGGAAGACGGGCAGTTCATCCTCTTCCGCGCCGGTCGCCGCCGAATAGATGAAATTGTCGAACCAGTTCGAATAGCCGGTGAGGCTGAGGTTGAAGGCGTCGGTCTTGATCTTGAACGAAGCTTCGGCACCCCAGTTGGATTCGCGCTTCAAATTCGGGTCGCCCAGCTCGAAGCTCTGCGTCGCGATGTGCGGACCGTTCGACAGCAGCTCCTCGGCCGACGGCGCACGGACCGCGCGCGACACCGAGACGCCGAATTTCGCGCCCTCGAATATGTCGTAGGTCGCGCCGAGCGCGCCCGAAAAGCTGTCGAAATTGCGTTCGAAACCCAGCGTGTGGGCGCGGACATTGGTCTTTTCGTACCGCGCCGCGGCTTCGAGCCCGAGCGGACCCATCGTATATTCCTGCAGCGTGAAGAGCGCGAACTGGTCGGTCAGGTTGTGGGGCACGAACGCCTCGGCGCCGATCGCGTCAAAGTCGCGATGGCTGTATTGCACGCCGCTCGCGCCGCGCCAGCCGCCGCGGTCGTTCTGCGCCAGCTCGATCCGGCCTTCGATGCCCTGGTTGGTGAAGATGGTGCCGACCTCGTCGCCCTCGAACTCGGTGTGCTTGTAATCGGCAAAGCCCGCACGGACGCGCAGCTTGTCGAAGAAGCCGTCGCCGAGCTCGACTTCGCCGCGAAGATCCGCGCGCCACTGCTTCAAGCCGATGGTGACGGGACCTTCGCCATGGTCATGGCCGCCTTCTTCCTCGCCGCCATGGTCATGCGCGGTGTTCGGGCGGTCGGGCACACCGTAATTGGAGTCGAAATAGCCGATCGATATGCCGAGCTGGCCACCGTCGTTGATCAGCGACAGGCCGCCGCCGGCGGTCCATGTCTCGCTCTGCGTGTTGTCGATCTTGCCGCGCTTGCCCGCCTGTGCCGTCAGTTCGGCCGCCTCGTCGGGATGCCCGTCCTCGATCTCATGCTCGGCAAGGTGGAGCAGGTCCCCGCGAATGCCGGGAGCATAGACGAAGCCGCCGCTGCGGGCGTCGCCCGTCTTGCGCCAGCTGCCGTCGAGATGCGCGACGATCTGCGGGCTCAGCGCGACGTCGATCGAGCTGCCGATGTTGCGGTCGTTCGCGGCGGTCGCATAGCCGCCGATCGCATCGATATGGACATGATCGGTCGGAACCTTGCGCGGGATGCGGCGGTCGAACATGTTCACCGCGCCGCCGATCGCCTGGCTGCCGAACAGCAGCACCGCGGGGCCGCGCAGAATCTCGATGCGTTCCACGGTCAGCGGGTCGATGGTGACCGCATGGTCGGCGGAGGTGTTCGACGCGTCGATCGACCCGATGCCGTCGGTGAGCACGCGCACGCGCTCGCCCGAAAAGCCGCGGAGCACGGGGCGCGAAGCGCCGGGCGAGAAGCTCGTCGCCGACACGCCCGGCTGGCGGGTGAGCGTGTCGCCGATCTGCCCGCGAATGTCGCGCGCCAGCTCGTCGCCTTCGAGCACCGACACATTGCCGAGGATATCGAGGCTACGGACATAGGGCGCGGTGACGACGATCGGCTCGCCGGTGTGCACATCGTCGTCGCCGCCCGCGGCGGCGCGGTCCTGCGCGTACGCGGGGGCGGCGAGGAAGAGGGCAAAGGTGAAACCGGCGGAGCAAAGCAAACGCATAAGGGGAGAGTCCTGTTGTTATGGCGACCTGTCGGCGCACCCAGTAATGATATACTGTTACAATCGCAACCCTTGAGGCGGTCCCGGGCTGTCGTTCGTCGGACGTCGATGCCCGTTGGTCGACAAAGGCCGAACATTGACAGGGCAAGCGAAGCTGTCTTGCGGGGCTGCGGGCGGCGCCCTAGATCATGCGCATGACTATTGCTGCAAACAGCCTCGACCTCATCGGCAACACCCCGCTGGTGCTGCTCAAGGGGCCGAGCGAAGCCACCGGCTGTGAAATCTGGGGCAAGTGCGAATATGCCAACCCCGGCGGATCGGTGAAGGACCGCGCCGCGCTCTATATTGTCCGCGATGCCGAAGCGAACGGCAGCCTGCGTCCCGGTGGTACGATCGTCGAGGGCACCGCGGGCAACACCGGCATCGGGCTGGCGCTCGTCGGCAATGCATTGGGCTACAAGACGATCATCGTCATGCCCGACAACCAGAGCGCCGAGAAGATGGCGACGATCCGCGCGCTGGGTGCCGAACTGGTGCTCGTCCCACCCGCGCCCTTCGCCAACCCCGGCCATTTCGTCCACACCTCGCGCCGCATCGCCGAGGAAACCGACAATGCGATCTGGGCCAACCAGTTCGACAATATCGCCAACCGCAAATCGCATATCTTCGGCACCGCCGAAGAGATATGGGAGCAAATGGACGGCCGCATCGACGGCTTCACCTGCGCGGCGGGCACAGGCGGCACGATCGCGGGCACCGGGCTCGGGCTGAAGGCGCATAATTCCGACGTCGTCATCGCGCTCACCGATCCGCACGGCGCGGGGCTCTATAATTATTATCAGTGCGGCGAGCTGCGCGCCGAAGGCAATAGCGTTGCCGAAGGGATCGGTCAGAACCGCGTCACCGCCAACCTCGACGGCGCGCCGATCGATACGCAGTTCCGCATCTCGGATGCCGAGGGGCTCGCGGTGGTCCGCCAACTTCTGGACGAAGAGGGGCTATGTCTCGGCCTGTCGTCGGGGATCAACGTCGCCGGGGCGATGGCGCTCGCGCGGCGGCTGGGTCCGGGTAAGCGCATTGCAACCATCCTCTGCGACAGCGGGTTTCGCTATCTCTCGACGCTCTACAACCCCGAATGGCTGGCGAGCAAAGGACTGGAGACGCCAAAGGAGACGGCGGCATGAGCGTGCGGATCGAAATTCCTTCGTCCCCAAAAGAGGCGCCGCCGCCACCCCCCACCGCGCCCGTCGACGACACGATACGCCGCTTGCAGATCGGCATCGCCGGGGTGCTCACGGTGTTGCTGCTCGTCGGCATGGCCGGGTTGATCGGTGATCGCGCCCGGGAAAGCGCGGCCGGCGACACCGCCGCCACCGCCGAAGTCAAAATGCCGGGCGATGAAGAGAAAACCAGCGGCGCGCCGCTTGAGGAACTGGGCGTTCAGGCGGTGTCGCCCTCGTCGAAGGATGAAAATGCCGCGACCCCGGTAAAGGTGCCGCAGGCCGCCCCATCGGCGACCGTGCCCGACCTCGAACCCGATCCTGCACTCCAGCGCGCGCGCCAGTCGAACCAGTGACGGCGGCATCGCGCCGGCCCGTGCTGCGCGCTTTCATGATAGCTGCCACGATCGTCGCGCTGGCCTGGGTCGCGGGCGGGCAGGCGCTGCTCGGCCGCATCGATCCGGCGCTTGCGATCCCGCTGCTCGCGCCGCCGATGCTGCTTTTGGCCTGGTGGCAGCGCGGTGAGCCCGTCGCGGCGCGGCGTCGCGCTTGCCTTCTCACTCTCGCGCTTGTGGCGATAACGCAGGCTTTGCTTGGCGTCGTTCTCGCCGGATCGGCGGCGTGGTTGCAGCTGCTACTGGCGATCATAGCGGGGGGCATCGCGGCTTGGCTCGCGGACAGGATCATCCAATGGCGCAGCCCGAGTAAATTGCTGTCGTGGCTCGCCGGATTTCTGCTCGTGGTCGGCTGGTTCGGGGCGGGGCACGCGCTGCTCGCGACCCTCTATCGGCCCGCGTCGGCTTCGGCGGGCGCGCCTGCCGTCACCATGCTCACCGGCCTGCCGCTGCGCTGGTCGGCAAGTCCAAGCATCGCGGCGATGATCGCCGAAGGGACGAATGACGATCCGGCGCTCGCGCGGCTGGCGGCGGCGGGGCCGGTGTCGCTGGTCGACAGCCTCGCCGATCATGTGCCGCCGCCGGGCGGGACGCTGTTGATCGCGCACCCGCGCGCGCTGGCGCCGCAGGAACTGGTCGCGATCGATGCGTTCGTGCGGGGCGGCGGGCGCGCGGTCGTACTCGCCGATGCGCTGTCGGGCTGGCCGGCGCGCCATCCGCTCGGCGATCCGCGCAACGCGCCGGTGACGAGCCTGCTCACGCCGCTGCTCGACCATTGGGGTGTGATGCTGGGCGCCGCGCCCGCGCAGGAGAGCAAGCCGCTGCCGGCCGATGTCGCCGGTGCGCGCCTGCGCCTGTTCAGCGCCGGACGCCTGGATCGCCTGCCGACTGCCTGCCGTGCCTATGCCGATCGCCGCGCGGCGCAGTGCCGGATAGGGCAGGGCGAGGTTTGGCTGGTGGGCGATGCCGATCTGCTCTTTGCACCGCTATGGCGTCCGCTCGTTCCGGGCGCATATCATCTGCGCCAAGCCGATACGATGGAGTGGCTTTCGGCCCGCCTGTGGCGCGGTGCCGGAAACAGCTTGCTTCATCCGCTCTGGATTCGCGCCCGTACCACCTGAGTCGGGCGTATCCGCCCCGATTTACCCCGATCGAAGCCTGTCCCGCAGTGCCGCTGTGCGCCGTGGGACCGGTATTTACCCAATTCGGAGGTCTTTTTGCGGCAAATGGGGGTCAGATTCCCTATTTCACCCTAAATTACCCCTTTTCACCCCGATCTATAGTTGATACTCAGGAATCGGAGAGGGGCATTCTCCACCCGTGCCGAACCAGCTGGAATCATGCGATTTCGGGGACGGGGAAGTTTTGCCCGGTGGCGCGATACGGGGGGCAGAGCGATGGCGATTGTGACGCCCGGCCAGTATGCGGGCACCAGCTTCGCCGCGATCGATGGCAAGGGACGCATCGCCGTCCCCTCACAGTTCCGCAACAATGTGCCCCTCATTGCGGACGGCCAGCGCGTGCTTTGGGTCGGCTTTCACGAAAAGCTGCCCTGCCTCGTCGCCTATGGCCAGGATCAATATGACCGGCTGAACGGCGAGATCGAACGCGACCGCGAAACCGCGCGGCTGCGCAACCTCGATTTCGACGAAGATGCCGAGTTCAAGAAGCGTTTCAGCTATACCGAGCCATACACGCTCGACGACAGCGGTCGCTTCCTTCCCAGCTTCATCCACCGCGACCGCGTCGGCGATGCCGGCGCGACGGCTTTTGTGGGCTCGGGTCGCCGCCTCGAAATCTGGTGGTTGCCGGCCTTGGCCGAATGCGCCGAGGCGGACCCGGTGTTGCAGCGCCTCGCCGCGTCGTGGGACGCGACCAAAGGGAAGGGGCGCAAGTGACCGACCTTCCGCGCGACCCACGCCACGATCCGGTCCTCCGTGAAGAAGTCCTCGCCGCACTTGCCATCGCCCCGGGCGAGCGCCACGTCGACGCGACCTTCGGCGCCGGCGGCTACACGCGTGCGATGCTCGCCGCGGGCGCTGACGTCATCGCCTGCGACCGCGACCCCGATGCGATTGCCGGAGGGCAGGCGCTCGTCGAGGAAGCCGGCGGCAAGTTGACGCTGATTCACGGCCGCTTTGGCGAGATCGACCGGCTGCTCGCCGAGCGCGGGATCGACGCCGTCGACGGTATCACGTTCGACATCGGCGTGTCGTCGATGCAGCTCGACCAGGGTGAGCGCGGCTTCTCTTTCCAGAAGGATGGTCCGCTCGACATGCGCATGGCGCAGGAAGGCGAAAGCGCCGCCGACTGGCTGAACAGCGCCGACGAGCATGTCATCGCCGACGTGCTCTTCCATTATGGCGACGAACGCCAGTCGCGCCGCGTTGCGCGCGCGATCGTCGCGGCGCGTCCGCTCACCCGTACCGGCGAGCTGGCGACGGTGATCCGCAAGGCGCTGCGCCATCCGCCCGGCGCGCCCAAGGATCCTTCGACCAAGAGCTTTCAGGCGATCCGCATCCATGTGAACGGCGAGCTCGACGAGCTGATCGCGGGTCTCAATGCGGCCGAGCGTCTCTTGCGTCCCGGCGGGCGGCTCGCCGTCGTCAGCTTCCACAGCACCGAGGACCGGATCGTGAAGAACTTCCTGCGCGAACGTAGCGGTGGCGATGCCGCGGGTTCGCGCCACCGGCCCGCGCCGCTCCCTCTGGCGCGGGCCGCAACTTTCGAAACCCCGGCGCGCAAGGTGCGCCCGGGCAAGGCCGAAGAGGCGCGCAACCCGCGCGCGCGTTCGGCGACGCTGCGCAGCGCGGTCCGGACATCTGCTCCGGCGCATTCGACGATCAAGGAGGCGATGTCATGCTGATGGCGGCCCGCAAGCTCCAGGGAATCGGCCTGGTCCTGCTCGTGCTCATCTTCGCGATGATGCTCTATCCCGTGTCGCTCAAGGTGGCGGCGACGCGCAGCGAACTGACGCGCATCGAAAAGCAGATCGACCGCACGCGCGACAACATCCGCTACCTCGAATCCGAACTCGCGGTGCGCGCCTCGATGCGACAGCTCGAGCAGTGGAACGCCGACACCTTCGGCTATTCGGCACCCGATGCGGGCCAATATCTGGCGAGCGAGCGCCAGCTTGCGTCGCTCGACCGACTGCCGCGCGCCCGCGGCGCCAACGAGGTCGCGCCGGTGCTGATGGCGATGGTGTCGCCCGTCGGCACGCCGGCCGTCACCGCGCCGAAAGAAAGCCCGGTCGCCAGCAAGCCCGCAGCCGCGAAGCCCGTCGCCGTCAAGCCGGTCGTGCTGGCGCAGGCCGATACCGCGATCCGCAGCGACGTGACGCCGCGGATGGCGCCGACGCGCCGGCGCGAACAATTGAAGATGATCGAGGACCAGTTGCTCGCCGAATCGACGCTCGCCGATCTCAAGCGCGCGGCGGCGGCCGAAGCGGCAGGAGGCAAGTCCGGCCGATGAACACGCTGGTCGTCCGTCCAACGAGGGTCCGAACCGCCGGGGTGCGGCAGCAGATATTGCTGACCGCGCAACAGCGTTTGATGATCCTGATGCTGCTGTTCATGGCGGCATTTTTCGTTGTGTCGGTGCGTCTCCTCTATTTCGCGCTATTCGATACCTCGTCGAGCGCCAACGCGGCGACCGCCTTCGTTCCGGCGCGCGCCGACATCGTCGACCGCAACGGCGTGCCGCTGGCGCGCACGATCGACGGCTATTCGATCCGCGTCGTCCCGTCGAAGCTGCTCAACAACCGGCAATACCTCGCCGACGAACTGCACAAGATTTTCCCCGACACCCCGCGCGAGGAACTGCTCGCCAAGGTCAGCGGCTCGCGCCCGACCTATATTCGCCGCCGCGCGCTGCCGGACCAGGTGGCGGCGGTGAATGCGATCGGCGACGTCGGCTTCGACTTCCCGCGCGAAAAGGAACGCCTCTATCCTCAGTTGACGCTCGCCGCACATGTGCTCGGCTTCACCAATGCCGAGGGGCACGGCGTCACCGGCGTCGAGGGCGCGTTCGACCAGCGGCTGATCGACAAGGCGACGCGCGGCGAGCCGCTCGCGCTGTCGATCGACGCGCGCGTGCAGGGCGTGCTCGAAAGCGAGCTGAGCTCGGCGGTGGCGAACCTCGAGGCGATTGGCGGCGCGGGGATCATCCTCGACGTCCACACCGGCGAAGTCGCGGCGATGACCTCGCTGCCGACCTTCAACCCGAACAAGCTGACCGGCAGCGACCCGGCGACGCGCCGCAACGCGGTGACCTATAATCTCTACGAGCTCGGTTCGACCTTCAAGCCGCTGTCGATCGCGGCCGCGATCGACGACGGCACGATCACTAGTATGGCACGCCGCTACGACGCGTCGGCGCCGTTGCCGATCGCCGGTTTCCGCATCCGCGACAGCCATCCCGGCCGCTGGTACAATGTGCCCGAGACGCTGATCGAAAGCTCGAACATCGCCACCGCGCGTATCGCCGACGAACTCGGGCGCGAGAATCTGGAGCGGCTCTTCCGCAACCTCGATTTCGACAAGCGCCCGCAGATCGACCTCAAGGAACGGGCTTTCCCGCTGTGGCCGAAGGACTGGGGCCGCGTGACCACGATGACGACCAGCTATGGCCACGGCATCGCGGTGACCCCGATGCATCTCGCGAGCGCCTATGCCGCGCTCGTCAACGGCGGCATCTATCGCCCCGCGACGCTGATGAAGCTCGGCGACAAGGCGCCGCCGCAGGGCCGCCGCGTGTTCAAGGCGGCGACCAGCGCGCGGATGCGCCAGCTCCTCCGCCTCATCGTTTCCGACGGCACCGGCAAGCAGGCGAACGCGCCGGGCTTTCGTGTCGGGGGCAAGACCGGTTCGGCAGAAAAGCCGGGCGCGGGCGGCTATCGTCGCCATTCGCTCGTCTCGACCTTCTCGGCGGCTTTCCCGATGGACAATCCGCGCTATGTGGTGATCGTGATGATCGACGAGCCGAAGGGTAACGCGTATAGTTCGGGACAGCGCACCGCAGGCTGGACCGCAGCGCCCGTGGTGCGCAAGGTCGTGACCCGCGCGGGGCCGATGCTGGGTGTCTTCCCCGACGAAAGCCGCGACGTCGATGTCTCCGAACTCATCCCCTTGCTGCGGAGAAACGAGGAAACGCACTGATGCGTCTCGCCGCGCTGCTCGAAGATCAGGCGCTGGGGGGCAGCGATCCCGTCGTTACGGGGCTTGCGATCGATCATCGCAAAGTCGCGCCGGGGACGATTTTCGGCGCCTTCGTCGGTGAAAAATTCAACGGCGAGGATTTCATTGCCGCCGCGGTCGAAGCGGGCGCGGTCGCGATCGTCGCGCGTCCCGAAGCGAAGGTCGAGGGCGCGGTACATATCGCCGACGCCAACCCGCGCCGCGCCTTTGCGCATATCGCCGCGCGCTTCTTTCACCGCTTTCCCGCGACCTGCGTCGCGGTGACGGGCACAAACGGCAAGACCTCGACCGTCGAAATGACGCGTCAGCTGTGGCGGATGGCCGGGTTCAACGCCGCGTCGATCGGCACGCTGGGCATCACGACCTCGATGGACAGCGCATCGACGGGACTCACGACGCCCGATATCGTCACCTTCCTTTCGAACATGTCGGGGCTCGCCGCCGAAGGTATCACCCACGCCGCGTTCGAAGCGTCGAGCCACGGGCTCGACCAGTATCGCACCGAAGGTCTGTCGGTGAAGGCGGCCGCCTTCACCAATCTCAGCCACGATCATCTCGATTATCACGGCACGATGGAGGCCTATCTCGCCGCCAAGATGCGGCTTTTTGACGAAGTGGTGGTGAAGGACGGCGCGGCGGTGATCTGGGCCGATGACGCCTATTCGGCCGAAGTGATCGATGCGGTGACCGCGCGGGGCGTCCGCCTGCTGACCGTCGGCTCGAAGGGCGAAACGCTCCGTCTGATCTCGCGCGAGCCGACCCAACTCGGCCAGTCGCTCGTCATCGCGGCAGGCGACCTCACCCAAAAGGTCGATCTGCCGCTGATCGGCGCCTATCAGGTCGCGAACGCGCTCGTATCCGCGGGACTCGTGATCGCGACCGGCGGCGACGCGGCGCTGACGCTGAACAATCTCGCGCGGCTCCAGCCCGTGCGCGGCCGCCTCGAACGCGCGGCGATCACCCGGACCGGCGCGCCCGTCTATGTCGATTATGCGCATACGCCCGATGCGATCGAGGCCGCGCTCGACGCGCTGCGCCCGCACGCGACCGGCCGCCTGATCCTCGTTTTCGGCGCCGGCGGCGACCGTGACCAGGCGAAGCGCCCCGAAATGGGCAAGGCCGCCGCAGCCAACGCCGACGTGCTGATCATCACCGACGACAATCCGCGCGGCGAAGACCCCGCCGTCATCCGAGGCGCGATCGCTGCCGGCGCGCCCGACGCGCAAGTCATCGGCGACCGTCGCGCCGCGATCGCCGCCGCGATCGCCGAAGCAAAGGCCGACGACATCATCTGCATCGCGGGCAAAGGTCACGAACAGGGCCAGATCGTCGGCAGCGGCTATGACGTGCGGGTCATTCCCTTCGACGATGTGACCGTAGCGCGCGAGGAGGCGGCATGAACCCGCTCTGGACCGCGCGCGCCGTCGCAGCCGCCACCGGCGGCGAAGCGAGCGCCGACTTCACCGTGCAGGGCGTCGCCTTTGACTCGCGCGAGGTGACGAAGGGCGACCTCTTCGTCGCGATGAAAGGTGAGGCGACCGACGGCCACAAGTTCATCGACAAGGCGATCGCGGCGGGCGCCGCGGGCATCGTCTGCGAAACCGTGATCGATCACCCGCACGTTCGCGTCGCCGACAGCGCCGAGGCGCTGAATGCGCTCGGCATCGCGTCGCGCGCGCGCAGCCATGGCCGGATCATCGGTGTCACCGGCTCGGCGGGCAAGACGGGGACGAAGGAAGCGCTGTTCGCTGCGCTCGACCGCTTTCGCCCGGGCAAGGCGCACCGCTCGGTCAAAAGTTACAACAACCATGTCGGCGTGCCATTGAGTCTCGCGCGCATGCCCTCGACCGCCGATTTCGGCGTGTTCGAAATGGGGATGAACCATGCGGGCGAGCTTGCCGAATTGACGCGCATGGTGCGCCCGCACGTCGCGATCGTCACCACCATCGCCCCCGCGCATATGGAATATTTCGGCAGCGAAGAGGCCATCGCCGACGCGAAGGGCGAGATTTTCGAGGGACTCGAACCCGGCGGCACCGCGATCGTCCCGTTCGACAGTCCGCATTATGCAAGGCTGCGCGCCAAGGCGGAACAGCACGCGGCGCACGTCGTCAGCTTCGGTCTGAACGAAGGGGCCGACGTCCGCGCGGTCGACTGGCTTTCGGACGGGAAGGGCGGTTCGCTCGTCACGGCGCAGGTCCAGGATTCGCTCCTCTGCTTCACGATCGCGCAGGCCGGCGCGCATTGGGTCGCCAATTCGCTCGCCGTGCTTGCGGTGGTCAAGGCGGTTGGCGGCGACCTGCCCGCCGCGGGCCTTGCCTTTGCCGAAATGGGCGGCCTCACCGGGCGCGGCGCGCGCCACCGCGTCGAAGTGCCGGGCGGCCATATCCTCGTCATCGACGAAAGCTATAACGCGAACCCCGCTTCCATGGTCGCGACGATCAACCAGTTCGGCACCGAATCCGCCGACCGCAAGATCGCGATTCTCGGGGCGATGAAGGAGCTTGGGCCGGGCGGGGAGGCGTATCACGCGGGTCTCGCGGCTCCGCTCGTCGCGGCGGGAGTGCAATTCGCCCTGCTTGTCGGCGAAGAGATGGCGCCGCTCGCCAAAGCGCTTGAGGGACGCATCGATTTCGAGCATGTGCCCGCCCACTCGGCCGCGGTAGGGCGGCTGAAGGACGTGATCCGTCCGGGCGACGCCGTGCTGGTCAAGGGGTCGAACAGCGTCGGGCTGTCGCATGTCGTGACGGCGCTGACCAACGGGGATTATTGATGCTTTATTGGCTGGCGGAATGGCTTGGCTTTCCGGGGGCTCTCAACCTCATTCGCTACCTGAGCTTCCGCTCGGGGGCCGCGGTCGCGACCGCAATGATCCTCGGGCTGTGGATCGGTCCGCGCTTCATCCTGATGCTGCGGATGCGGCAGGGCAAGGGGCAGCCGATCCGTGACGACGGCCCGCAGAGCCACCTCGCCAAAAAGGGCACGCCGACGATGGGCGGGCTGATGATCCTCATTTCTCTGATGATCTCCGCGCTTTTGTGGATGGACCTTTCGAACCGTTTCGTCTGGGCCTGTTTGTTCGTCACCGCGGGTTTCGCGGTCGTCGGCTTTCTCGACGATTTCGACAAGGTGACCAAGGCCAGCCATCGCGGGATTCCGGGGCGCGTGCGGCTGCTGATCGAATTTGCCATCGCCGCGGTCGCGGTGCTGCTGATTGTCTCGCGCACCGGTACCGACCTGTATCTGCCCTTCTTCAGCGGGATCGTCATCCCGCTTGGGCCGCTTTACTATGTCTTTGCGATGATATTGATCGTCGGCTTCGGCAATGCGGTGAACCTCACCGACGGGCTCGACGGTCTTGCGACCTTCCCCGTGATCATCGCCAGCCTGACCTTCCTCGTCATCGTTTACCTCTCGGGCAACGTGAAGTTCGCGGGCTATCTCGGCATTCCGCACGTCCCCGGGGCGGGCGAGCTTGCGGTGTTTGCCGCCGCGATCATCGGCGCCTGCCTCGCCTTCCTGTGGTTCAACGCGCCCCCCGCGGCGGTGTTCATGGGCGATACCGGCAGCCTCGCGCTCGGCGGCGCGCTCGCGACGATCGCGGTCACCGCGCAGCATGAACTGGTGCTCGTGCTCGTCGGCGGGCTGTTCGTGGTCGAGGCGCTGTCGGTGATTATCCAGGTCTTCTGGTACAAGCGCACCGGCAAGCGCGTGTTCCGTATGGCGCCGATCCACCATCATTTCGAACAATTGGGCTGGCCCGAATCCACCGTCGTCATCCGTTTCTGGATCGTCTCGATCGTCCTCGCGCTCGCAGGGCTCGCGACCTTGAAACTCCGTTGATCTCCTCGCGCGCCTTTGCCGGTCGCCGCTACGCGGTACTGGGACTGGCGCGCTCGGGCCTGGCGACCGTCGAGGCGCTCGTCGCCAGCGGCGCGGGCGTGACCGCATGGGACGACCGCGAGGAAGCGCGCGACGATGCGATGGCCTTGGGCGCCGACATCGGCAATCCGCTCGAGATCGACCTGATTGGTTTTGCAGGGGTCGTCGTGTCGCCGGGTGTGCCGCTCAACCGTCATCCGATCGCGGCGCACGCGCGTGAGGCGCATGTCCCGGTCATCGGCGACGTCGAGCTTTTTGCCGAGGCGCGTGACGAGTTGCCCGCGCACAAGGTCGTCGGCATCACCGGCACCAACGGTAAGTCGACTGTCACCGCGCTGATCCAGCATATGCTCGAAAGCGCCGGGGTGCCGTCGCTGATGGGCGGCAATATCGGCCTGCCGATTCTCAGCCGTGACCCGCTCGCCGAAGGCGGCGTCTATGTGCTCGAACTGTCGAGCTATCAGATCGACCTGTCGCACAGCCTCGCGTGCGACATCGCGGTGCTCACCAACCTCAGCCCCGATCATCTCGACCGCTACGACGGCTTCGCGGGCTATACGGCGTCGAAGGCGCGGCTGTTCGGCCTCCAGCACCGCGATCAGGTCGCGATCGTCGCGGTCGACGACGATCCGTCGAAGATGATCGCAAGCCGGATCAATCACCGCCTCCACCGCGTGTCGGCAAAGGATGTCGACCCGGTCGACCAGGCGCGCTGGCCCGCATTGCAGGGGCCGCATAACGCTCAGAACGCCGTGTGCGCGATCGCCGTGTGCCGCGTGCTGGGGATGAACGACGAACAGATTGAACGCGGCCTCGCGACCTACAAGTCGCTGCCGCATCGTATGGAATTGGTCGGCGAAGTCGGGGGGGTCAGCTGGTTCAATGACAGCAAGGCTACCAATGCGGCTTCCGCTGCACCGGCGCTGGCGGC
>NZ_JBQENY010000015.1:0-99855 GCF_052044915.1 Sphingopyxis sp. 22461 | reverse complement strand
CTGAGCTATCATCCCTCCGGCAACGTCGGCTTGGCAACGAAAGATTCGGTGATGGGCCCCTGCCTTCGCAGGGGCACGGTAGTATTGAAGTTAGGAACCGCTCACCTCGCTCCACAGCCCCCGCACGATATCGCGCATCCGCTGCGCCTCGTCCCAGCGGTTCGTCAGTTCGCGGCCGTCGGGCGCGGTGATCGCGTAAGGTGGAGGCCCGAGTTCGCACATGAAGGTCAGCGCGTCGCCCGCGCGCGCCTGTTCGAGCCAGAGTTCGAAGCCGCGGCGCCACCAGGCGATATGCTGGTCGCGCCAGCCGGCGTGCTGCGGCGCATCGAGCGCGACCTGTACCTGATGCGTCGTCGAGACGCGGCCGTGGAAATTATGGCTCCCCTGCAGGATCGTCTCGATCGCCGCGAGCTGGTCGCCCGAAAGCGGCAGTTCCATCTCGCCGGCGACGGGATAGTGCGACAGGTCGGCGGTAAGCGGCAGGCCGGGGCGTTCCTCGATCAATTGCAGCGTGAAGAGCAAATCGTTGGTGAGACGGCCGCGGTGGGTTTCGAACCACACCGGGAGCGGCGCGTCCTTCGCGACCGCGACAAGAGCATCGATCAGGCGCAGCGCGGCGCGGAAGTCGGCGGTCGGGCCGGCGATCTGGACGTTGAGATGGTGTGCGCCGAGGCGGTGGGCTTCGCCGATCCAGTGCGCGAGCTGGCCCGCGTCATGGACGAGAACCTGCCCTTCCCATGCGAGGCCGAGCGGGTTCATCACGCGCGCGACGCCGTCGGCGCGCGTAGTGCGCGCGAGATTGACGCCGACACCGTCGAAGCCCGCGGCGACGACCTGACCCAGCGCTTCGTCGAGGCGGTTTTCGATGTCGAAACCGGGGCATTTGTCGAGGCCCCAGACCGATTGAAGAACGAGCAATTCGGGCAACGGTTTTCCTTTCAGACAACGCTGTCATATCGCGTCGGTGGCGGGAGTCAAATCAAACCCGTCGCCCCCGCGAAGGCGGGGGCCGTCGGAGGCCTTGCCCAGCATTGCTGCATAAACCGACAGCGGCCCCCGCCTTCGCGGGGGCGACGAAAAAAGAAAAGATCGTGAGAGGATGAGATGAAAACCGAAGCCCCCACCCCGCCCGTCATTGCGCCGGTGTCCTTGGCGTATCGCCGCTACGCGCTGACGGTGCTTCTGATCATCTATATCCTCAACTTCCTCGACCGGCAGATCGTCTCGATCCTCGCCGAGCCGATCAAGAATGAGCTGCATCTGGCCGATTGGCAGCTCGGGGTGATGACGGGGCTCGCCTTCGCGCTTTTCTATACCGTGCTCGGGATTCCGATCGCGCGCTTTGCCGAGACGGGCGACCGGCCGCGGATCATCGCGGTGGCGGCGGGGTTGTGGAGCGTGTTCACCGTCGCGTGCGGCTTTGCGCAGAATTTCGTGCAGCTGGTGCTGTGCCGGATCGGGGTCGGGATTGGCGAGGCGGGGTGCACGCCGCCCGCGCATTCGCTGATCACCGATTATACGCCGAAGGAGAAACGCGCCTCGGCCCTCGCCTTCTATTCGCTCGGTATCCCGCTCGGCGGGCTGCTCGGGCTAGCACTCGGGGGGTTGATTGCCGATGCCTGGGGCTGGCGGACGGCATTCCTGTTCGCGGGGGCGCCGGGGGTGCTGATGGCGCTGATCGCGTGGACGACGCTGAAGGAACCGCGGCGGCAGATGCACGGCGATCTCGCGGCGCTCAAGGCGGCGCGGCCCGACTTCAAGACCGCGATGGCCGAGATCCGCGGCAAGCGCACCTTCTGGCTGATCGCCTTTGCCGCCGCGATCAAGGCGTTCATCGGCTATGGCGCCGCGGCCTTCCTCGCGCCCTTCTTTTTTCGCAACCACGCCGAGGAGCTGACCGCGATCGCGAGCGATTTCGGGCTGGGGCTGACGGGATTTCTGGGCGTTGCGCTCGGCATCGTGCTCGGGCTGACAGGCGCGCTCGGCACCTGGATGGGCGGGCAGTTGGCCGACAAATATGGCGCGCGCGACCTGCGCGCTTATGTGGCGATCCCGGCGGTTTCGACCTTTCTCGGCATCCCTTTCTACATCGCGGGGCTGATGGCCGATTCGGCGGTGTTCGCACTGATCATGTTCGCCTTTCCGCCGGTGCTCAACACGCTGTGGTACGGGCCGGGCTTCGCCGCCGTGCAGGGGCTGGTGCGGCCGCAGACCCGCGCGACCGCGTCAGCGGTGCTGCTGTTCATCATCAACCTGCTCGGGCTTGGGCTCGGCCCGCTCGGGGTGGGTGTGGTCAGCGATTTCCTCTCGGGCCCGATGGGGCTAGGGTCGGCGGAAGGCGTGCGCTGGTCGTTGATGATCTTCATCCTGTTCGGCGCGCTCGCCTCGGCGTTGTTCTGGATGGCGCGGAGTTCGATCCGCGAGGAGATGGTGAGTTGAGTATCGCGAGTATCGCCCTGCCCCGCATCTTCCGCATCGGCGGCGGCGCATCGAAGCAATTGGCCGAGGTGCTTGGCGCGCTGGGGCTGGCGCGGCCGTTGATCGTGACCGACGGCTGGCTGGTCAGCAGCGGGCGTGTGGCGGAACTGGTCGATGAGCTGACGGCGGCGGGGATCGCGGCGCGGGTGTTCGCGGACACGGTGCCCGATCCGACGGTCGCGTCGGTCGATGCGGGCGTGGCGTATCTGCTCGAGGGCGATCACGACTGCGTCGTCGGTTTCGGCGGCGGCAGTCCGCTCGACAGCGCGAAGGCGATTGCGCTGCTCGGGCGGTTCGGCGGGGCGATGGCCGATTACAAGGCGCCGCATGTGCAGGACGCGCCGGGGCTGCCGGTGATCGCGATCCCGACGACCGCGGGCACGGGGTCGGAGGCGACGCGCTTCACGATCATCACCGACGAGGCGACCGACGAGAAGATGCTGTGCCCGGGGCTCGCCTATCTGCCCGTTGCGGCGCTCGTCGATTATGAGCTGACCTTTACCAAGCCGGTGCGGTTGACCGCCGATACCGGGATTGATTCGCTGACGCACGCGATCGAAGCCTATGTATCGAAGCGCGCCAACCCGTTCAGCGACGGCATGGCCCTGCTCGCGATGCGCGCGATCGCGCCGAACCTGCGGCGCGTGTGCAGCGACCCGATGGATGCCGCGGCGCGCGAGGCGATGATGCTGGGCGCGACGCAGGCGGGGATCGCCTTTTCGAACAGCTCGGTCGCGCTGGTCCACGGGATGAGCCGGCCGATCGGGGCGCATTTCCATGTCCCGCACGGGCTGTCGAACGCGATGCTGCTGCCCGCGGTGACCGCCTGGTCGGCGCCCGCGGCGCTGCATCGCTATGCCGATTGCGCGCGCGCGATGGGGGTGGCGGACGAAGCCGAGGGTGACCAGTCGGCGGTGGCACGGCTGCTCGACGAGCTGGCGGCGCTCAATCGCGAGTTGGAAGTGCCGGGGCCGGCAGCGTGGGGGATCGACGCGGCGCGCTGGGATGCGCTGGTCCCGACGATGTGCGCGCAGGCGGCGGCGTCGGGGTCGCCGGCGAACAATCCGCGGGTGCCCGATGCGGAGGAGATGGCGACGCTTTATGGGCAGGTTTGGGCTGGATAAAATCTTTTGTTCATCGACAGGTAAGCCGCACCCTGCTTAAGCGCGCTCGCCCCGTCCCCTTCTCTCCTACGTCTCAAACGTGGGGGCGGGGCATCCTCATAAAGCCGACGTCACCCCGGACTTGATCCGGGGCCCCGCTCAGCGACATTGAAAGCGGGACCCCGGATCAAGTCCGGGGTGACGAATTGAGGGGATTCGAGGTCGTCAGAGTTCCAGCGGCCCGTGCTTCATCTTCGGCAGCACATGGCGCGCGAAGAGATCGGCTTCGGCGGCGTGCGGGTAACCTGAGAGGATGAAGGCTTCGATGCCCATGTCCTGATAGCGGTTCAGCTTTGCGAGAACCTGATCGGGGTCGCCGACGATCGCGGCGCCGCAGCCCGAGCGGGCGCGGCCGACGCCGGTCCACAGATTGTCCTCGACATAGCCGTCGTCGGAGGCGGCCTCGCGCAAGGCGACCTGCGCGTTGACGCCGAACGACTGCGAGTCGAGCGACTTCGCCTTGATCTCGGCGCCCTTCGCGGCGTCGAGTTTCGAGAGCAGGCGGTCGGCGGCGGTGCGCGCTTCGGCCTCCGTGTCGCGCACGATCATGTGCGCGCGGTAGCCGAATTTGAGGGTGCGACCGTAGGCGGCGGCGCGCTGCGTCATGTCGGCGATGATCTCCTTCACCACCTCTTCGCGGTCGGGCCACATCAGGAAGACGTCGCAGCCCTTTGCGGCGGCGTCGCGCGCGGCGGGCGAGAGGCCGCCGAAGTAGAGCGGCGGCGCCTTGCCCGAGACGGTGCCGACGCGCGCGGGGGCGACCTGCAGCTTCCAGAACTCGCCGTCATGGTCGAGTGCCTCGCCGTTGAGCAGGGTCTTGAGGATATGCATCGCCTCGACCGTACGGCGGTAGCGCGGTTCAGAGTCCATCGTCTCGCCGGGCATGTCGGAGGAGATGATGTTGACCGTCAGGCGGCCGCCGAGGATCTGGTCGATCGTCGCGATCTGCCGCGCGAGCTGCGGCGGCCAGCTTTCGCCGATGCGCACCGCCATCAGCAAGCGGATGTTCTTGACCATCGTCGCGACCGCGGCAGCGAAGGCGGTGGTGTCGATGCCGAGCGCATAGCCCGAGGGGAGCAGGATATTATCGAAGCCCAAGGAGTCCGCCTGCATCACGATGTCGCGGCAATGTTCCCAGCTCGATTTGAGCATCGGGTCGGGAACGCCGAGGAATTCATAGTCGTCGTCGCAGAGCGCCGAAAACCAGCTGACTTCGCAACTGCGGTCGGTCATGGCAGATTCTCCCCCATCGATGTTTGCAGCACCGCATACCATTCGGCGCGCGTCCAGCGCGGGGCGAAGGCCTGCGGAATTTCCTTGATGCGTTCGACATTCTGCGTGCCGACGATCGGGATCGGGCGCGCGGGATGCGCCATCACCCAGCTGTAGGTCGCGGCGGCGCGCGAGACGCCATATTCGGCGGCCTTCGCATCGAGCAGTCCGGCGACTGCGCGCGTGCGCTCGTCGGCCGGATCGCCGAGCCGGCCGCCGCCGAGCGGCGACCAGGCGAGGAAGCTCATGCCCTCGGCCATCGACTGGTCGAAGATGCCGTCGAAGAGCGGGGCGAGATGCAGCGGCGAAAATTCGCTCTGGTGGCTGACCACCGGAACGGGGAGGAATTTGGCGAGCGCCGCGGTCTGGGCAGGCGTGAAGTTCGAGACGCCGATCGCGCCGATCTTGCCCGCGCGGTGCGCCTCCTCGAGCGTGCGCGCGATTTCCTGCGGATGGGTGAGCAGGTCGGGGCGGTGGATCTGCCACAGTTCGACATGGTCGGTGCGCAGGCGTTTCAGCGAGATGTCGATGGCCGAGGTCAAATAGGGCGCGCTGCTGTCATAGGGTACGCCGAGGATGATCCCGCCCTTGGTCGCGAGCACCATCTTGTCACGCATGGCGGGGGCTTCGGCGAAAACGTCGCCAAGCAAAGCCTCGGCCGAGCCGAAACCGCCGGGGGTATCGCAGCCGTAGATATCGGCGGTGTCGAACAGGGTGACGCCGGCTTCGAACGCAGCATCGATGCGGGCGCGAGCAGTCGCGACGTCGACGCCGGCGAAGCGCCACATGCCCCAGGCGATGGGCGAAACCTCATGGCCGGCGAGAGTCACATTGGCGGGAGCGGGAAGAAAATCTGACATCGCTGTCATATACTCCATAATCGGATGCAAGGAAAGTGGGTTTCGTATGCGATTCTAGGGTTCGATTTCGGTTTTCGTGTTCCCCGGCGAAAGCCGGGGTCCATCCGGCGGTAGGAGATGGGCCCCGGCTTTCGCCGGGGAACACCTAAATATGATCCGTCATTTCCATCAATGTGCCAGCACCTGCACCTCGCCATCCTCCTCCTCATCCACCGCGACGATGCGCGGCAGGATGAGGTGGATCGCGGCGAGCGCGACGAGATAGGTGATGGCGCAGACGAGGAACATCGGCAGATAGCCCCTGCCCGTGTCGAGCGACCAGCCCGCGAACTCGATCATCGCCATGCCCGACAGGTTCCCGGCAAAGGCGCCGATGCCGATCGCCGAGCCGACGATACGCGCGGGGAAGACGTCGGTGGTGAGGCCGAAGAGATTGGTCGAGAAACCCTGATGCGCGAAGAGCGCGAGGCCGAGGATCATCGCGGCGGTCCATGCGCTGTCGACGCCGACGAGCAAGGGCACCGGCAGGATGAGCAGCGCGTAAATGAGCATCGTCGTCTTGCGCGCCGCGTTGACGGTCCAGCCGCGGCGCCCCATCAGGTAGGAGGGCAGATAACCGCCGGTGATGCCGCCGAGCGCCGCCATGAAATAGACGAAGGCGACGGGAAGCCCGAGCGTGCCCTGCGTCAGCCCGAAAACGCGGTGGAACAGGTCGGGCATGAAGAAAAGCAGGAACCACCACACCTGATCGGTCAGCGCTTTGCCGAGGATGACCGCCCATTGGCGGCGATCGCGGAGCAGACTGCTCCAGGCGATTTTCGGCGCCGCGGCGTCGCGCGCGGCGTTCGGCTGTTCGGGAATGCGCACCATCAGCCAGACCACGACCCAGACGAGGCCGAGCCCGCCCGCGATCAGAAAGGTCGCCTGCCACCCCCACATCAGCGCCATCAGCGGGATGAGCAAAGGCGTCAGGATCGCGCCAACGTTCGGCGCGATGCCGCCGAGGCCGAGGACGAAGCTTCGCTCCTTCGCGTTAAAGTAGGTCGCGGCGGTCTTCACCGCGGCGGGCGTGCCGATCGATTCGGCGGCGCCGAGGACGGCGCGTGAAGCGACGAAGCCCGATACGGTCGAGGCGAAGGCGTGCGCCATGCCCGCGAGGCTCCACACGCCGACGCCGATCGCGAAGCCCCAGCGAAGGCCGACCTTGTCGATGAACCAGCCGGTGCCGAGGAAGGCGAGCGCGGCGGCGAACTGGAAGGCCGACGCCATGTGGCTGTAATCCCGGTCGGTCCAGTCGAACTCGAGCTGGAGCGTCGGCTTCAAAAGCGCGAGAATCTGGCGATCGACATAGTTGAGGACGATCGCGATGAAGACGAGTCCCACCACGAGCCAGCGGCGTTTATCGGCGATTTGCGCCAAGATCGTCTCTCCCCGAATCCATTTGTCCGGCGGATGAGATAACGTTGTCATATCGGAATGGACAGCGGTTTTTTGATTCTGGGGTGCGGGCAGGCTCCCGATCATTTCCCGAAGGACAACGACCGGTGGCCTGCCCGCTTGGCGTTATGCGTCGATCAACGCCGGATCCTCGTCATCCTCGTCGATGATATTGCCCGACTGCCGATCGAACAGCCGGCGATACTGACCGTCGGGATCGGCCAGCAGCGCTTCATGGTTGCCATCCTCGATCACCCGCCCCTGATCGAACACGAGGATTCGGTCGAGCGTGCGCACTGTCGACAGGCGGTGCGCGATGACGATCGCGGTGCGCCCCTTCATCAGCCGGTCCATCGCCTGCTGGATCAGCGCCTCGCTTTCCGAATCGAGGCTCGACGTCGCCTCGTCGAGGATCAGGATCGGCGCGTCGGCGAGGAAGGCGCGTGCGAGCGCCACGCGCTGACGCTCGCCACCCGACAGCTTGACCCCGCGCTCGCCGACAAGCGTCGCGTAACCGCGCGGGAGCCGGGCGATGAAGTCGTGCGCGTTGGCGAGCCGCGCCGCCGCCTCGACCTCGGCCCGGCTCGCATCGGGGCGGGCATAGGCGATATTGTCGGCAAGGCTGCGGTGGAACAGGATCGGCTCCTGCTGCACGATCGCGATCTGCGCGCGCAGCGACTGTTGGGTCGCGTGCGAAACATCCTGCCCGTCGATCGTCACCCGCCCCTCGTTCACGTCGTAGAGGCGCTGGATGAGTTTGACGAAGCTCGTCTTGCCCGATCCCGAATGGCCGACAAGACCGATCCGCTCGCCACCCCGGATCAGGACGTCGAGATGTTCGTAGAGCGGCGTTTCGTGCCCGCCATAGCGGAAGGTGACATCGTCGAAGCGTATTTCGCCGGCGCCGATCCGGATCGGCGCGGCGCCCGCCCGGTCCTCGATCCCCAGCGGCTGGTCGTGAAGATCGACGAGTTCCTCCATCTCGTTCACCGAGCGTTGCAGGTGATGGATATGGAAGCCGATGTCGACGAGATAGCCGTGGACGACGAAATAGCTGGTGAGCACGAAGGCGACGTCGCCCGGCGTTGCAGCGCCGCGCCACCACAGCCACAGCGCGACGCCGGTGATCGCACTGCGCACAACCCAGAGGAGCAGGATCTGGGCGCTGCCCGACCAGGTGTAGCGCATCCACGTCCGCCGCGTGCGCTTCGCCCATTTGGCGAGCAATGTTCCGACACGCGCCTCCTCGCGGTCCTCGGCGCCGAACGCCTTGACGACGGCGTTGGAACCGATCGCGTCGGAGAGGAGGCCGCCAAGCTTTGTGTCCCATGCGTTCGACAGCGTCGCCGCGGGCGAGGCCCAGCGCGCGGCGAGTGCGACGGTCATCGCGACATAGAGCGCCGCGCCGATGCCCATGACGAGCCCGAGCACCGGCCAGTGCCAGCCGAGGAGGAGCATCGTGCCGACAAGCACGACGGCCGACGGCAGCAGCTGCAGCAGCAGCACGTCGTTGAGCGTGTCGAACGCCCACATGCCGCGCGTGATCTTGCGCACCGTCGAACCGGCGAAGGCGTTGGCGTGCCAGTCGGTCGAGAAACGCTGGACGCGGTGAAAGCTGCCCTGCGTCACGCCCTGCATCATGCGCAGCGTGAAGGGGATGATGCCCGCCCACGCGAAATGGCGGAGGATCACCATCGCGAGGCCGAGCGCCGCCATCGCCGCGAAAAGCGCGAGCGCGCCGTCCTGCCGGCCGGCGGCGAGCGCGTCGATCAGCCGGCCGGCGTACAGCGGCACGAAAATCTCGGTGACCGTCGCGACGGTGATGAACAGGGCGATGAAGGCGGCGCGCCCGCGCTGCACGGCCCAGTGGCGGAAAGTGAAGTCGAGGACGCGGCGAATCGAATTCGCGCGGCCCGTGTCGGGTGTCGATGTCATATCATGAACCGGCGCGAAAGCGCCGTCTCCAAAGCGTTGTATCAGGGGGCGATCGGGTCGGAAAACCGGATCACGGAGGCTTCAGGACCTAGTGGTCGAAGCGCTCGAAGGCTCTAAACCTTCCGGGAGGGCATGCTGCGATCGAAAATTTCATTACGCCCTCCTTTCTTCGCATTGGAACGGACGGCCGGTGTACCGGCCTGCCATCTGCTTGGCAAGTCCCGACTTTTCCGCCCGATGGGCGGGCCGGGGCGGCCCCTCCCGCTCAGCCTTTCGGCGCCGCGGTCGAGCCGCGCACGACCAGCTTGTGCGGAAGCTGCCGTCGCTCGATCGTCTCGCCGAATTCGAGCAGCAGGTCGGCGGCGGCGTAGCCGAGGTCGCGGATCGGCTGATGGATCGTGGTCAGCGACGGCCAGACGACCTGCGCGAGGTCGGTGTCGTCGAAGCCCGCGACCGACAGCTGGTCGGGCACCGCGACGCCCAGCCGGTGCGCGGCGGCGAGGACGCCCGCGGCCATATCGTCGCTGCTCGCAAAGATCGCGGTCGGCGGCTGGTCGAGCGCCAGCAGCGCCTCGGCCGCGGCGGTCCCCGACTGGAAATCGAACTGGCCCGGAAAGACCAGCGCCGCGTCGAAGCCGATGCCTGCGCGCTGGAGCGCCTGCCGATATCCGGTCAGCCGCTGGCCGCTCGCGAAATAATTGCCGTGCCCGGTGACGAAGCCGATGCGGCGGTGGCCGAGCGAGATGAGGTACGCGGTCATGTCGTCGGCCGCCTGCACATTGTCGATGTAAACCGCTGATGTCGCGGTCAAATCGGTGCCCGGCTGGACGCGCACGACAGGAATCTTGCGGCGGAACAGCTCGGCGAGCGCGGTGCCGACGTCGGTCACCGGGGGGGTCATGATGATGCCGTCGAGCTGCGCCTGATCGATCAGCGCGCCGATGTCGTCGACGAGGCCGGGCGAGTTGATGTCGCACGGCTGGACGATCATGCGGAAGTCGGCCTCGCGGCAGCGCTGTCCGACCCCCGCCTGCATGTTGAAGATATAATAGGGGCTGGGGTTGTCGTGGATCAGCCCGATCTGGAACGAGCGTTTTCCGGCGAGCGTGCGCGCCGCCTGGCTCGGGTGATAGTTGAGGCGCGCGACGGCTTCCTCGACCTTTTGCCGCATGTCGTCGCTGACATAGCGTTCCTTGTTGAGCACGCGCGAGACGGTCTTGATCGACACGCCGGCGACGCGCGACACATCCTTGATCGTCGCCCGGGTCATGCGCGCTTGCGCTCCGCACCCGGCTGGAAAATCCTCGTCACGGCTGCGCATCTCCCCGTTCGGCCTGTTGACCACCGCTGTCTTCTTTGGCGCTGTCTGCTTTGGCGCGTCGCGCCGCGCGCCGCAAGAGAAGCCTTGCGCCCGCGCCCGCGTTGGCGATATGGCGCGATCTTATGACAGCGTTAGACAGAAACGATCTGACATCGATGCGCCATGCGCATTGGAACAATTTGCCGAGCGGCGGGGACCTGTTCGGCGAATTGCATCTCGCGCAGACCAGGGCCGGCACGGCGCCGAAAGGCCGCCTGTTTCCGGGTCTCGCCGCCTGCGCGGTGGCATCGGCGGCCGCGGCATGGCTGTCCGACCATTATGGTTTTCCGATCATCCTGCTCGGCCTGCTCGTCGGGCTGGCGCTCAATTTCATCGCGACGAACGAGGCGACGCACCGCGGGCTCGACTTCGTTTCGCGCACCTTCCTGCGCATCGGGATCGTCGTGCTCGGGCTGCAGGTGACCTTTCTGCAGATCGCGGTGCTCGGGCCGGTGCCGTTCGCGGCGCTGATCATCATCATGACACTGACGATGGGCGCGGGATTTCTGGGCGCGCGGATTTCGGGACAATCCCCCTACGCCGGGCTGCTCGCGGGCGGTGCGACCGCAATCTGCGGCGCGAGCGCGGCGCTGGCGCTCTATGGCGTGATCGGGCGGCAGCGGCTGTCGCAGGCGCAGTTCGCCTTGACCCTCGTCGGCGTCTCGCTCGCCAGCGCGCTCGCGATGACCATCTATCCGCTGCTCGCCGCGCGGTTCGGGCTGAGCGATGCGCAAGCGGGATTCCTGATCGGCGCGTCGATCCATGATGTCGCGCAGGCGATCAGCGGCGGCTATGCCTTTTCCGACGCGGCGGGGGCGAGCGCAACGATCGTCAAGCTCGCGCGCGTCGCGCTGCTCGCGCCCGTGGTGGCGCTCGTCGGGCTGCTGCTCAAGCCCGAGGACGGCAGCGACGGGCGCATCTGGCGCCGCCTTGCCCTGCCCTGGTTCATCGTCGCTTTCTTTGCGATGGTGACGCTGAACAGCCTTGCGCCGATCCCCGATGCGGTGCGCGGCGGCGCGCTGACCGCGTCGAAGGCGCTGCTGCTGCTCGCGGTGACAGCGACCGCGATGCGGACGCGGATGGACTTGCTGCTCGAGATGGGCTGGCGCGCGGGCGTGCCCGTGCTGCTGGCCTCGTTGACGAGCTTTGCCGTGTCGCTGCTCTTCGCGCTCGCGATCGTCTAAAGCCCGAGCAGCTTTCGCGCATTGCCCGATCGGATCCTGGCGCGCTCCTCGTCGGTCAGGTCGAGCTTGGCGAAGGCTTCAAGCGTTTTGGGTAGCGAAATTTGCGGGAAGTCCGACGCGATCAGCACATGGTCGACGCCGACGTTGCGGATCGTCCAGACATATTCGGCCTCGATCGGCGAATCCGCGGCGAGGATGACGCTCGCCGAAATGTCGAAATAGATATTGTCGGCGAAGAGATTTTCGGCGGTGCGCGCGAGCGCGAGGATGTTCCAGAAGCGGAAGCCAAGCCCGCCCATATGGCCGAAGATGAATTTCGTCTTCGGCGCCGCGAGCGCGAGGTTGAAGAGTTTCTCATTGTCGCTGGGGACGATGCTCGCGTTGTCCATGACGACGATCATGCCCCGGTCGCCCGCGCGCTTGACGAGCGTCAGCACGCGCGGGTCGGCGGCATCGAATTTCTGCGTGTGCGGGTGAATCTTGAGCAGCTTGACGCCGCGCGCGGCCACGCGGTCGACTTCGGCGAGCGCGGCGTCGCCGTCATAGGGATGGACGGTCGCGATCGCGATCATATCGGGGTTCTTTGCCGCGAGCGCGATCAGTTCGTCGTTGCGTTTGCCGATGTCGGCGGGGTTGCCCGCGAGCGCCTGATTGGGGCCGCCGAACCACATCGCGCCGAACGCCGTGACCGGCTGGTTCGCAGCTTTGAGCTGCGCGCGATATTCGGCAATCGATGCCTCGCCCTTGTGCAGATGAACGTGGGTGTCGACGACGGCGTCCTGTGCAAAAGCGGGCGCGGCGGACGCCAGAAGAACAATCGAAAGCAGCAAGGTTCGCATGGGTGCTCCGGGACGGAAAGGGTTGGATACCCCTCACCTGCCACAAAGCCGGCGTTCGGCCAATTACCTTGGAAGCCATTGTTCGAAGAGAAAAATGCATGATGCCGCCCCCGCCGGGAGAATGCAGGAGCGGCATCGGCAGGGTCTTATTTGCGGACGGTGACCTTGAGATAGGTCGCCGGAATTTCGGTGCGATCGGCACCGCCGCGATTTTCGCGTTCGAACAATTGTTCGAGTTCGGTTTGAAGCTCGGCGCGGCGGCCGCTTGCCTCGGCGGCGGCGAAGGCGTTCATCGTCGGGCCGTAATAGTCGCGGAAGATCGCGAGGAATTCGCGTGGGCTTCCCGCATAGCGGAAGGTGTAGGTCGCGCGTTCGCAGCTGATCCGGTCCTGCGCGATGCCCGCGGCGGCGAAACGTTCGCGCACCGCCTCTTCCTGTCCCCAGGTCACCGGGCTGACGAAGCCTTCGGGCGGCGGCGGGGTGTAAGCGGCAGAAATCTTGAGCACATGCGCGATGAGGGTCGGATCGCCGGGGATCCAGTTGCCCATCACGATGCGCCCGCCGGGGCGCGTCACACGGACCATTTCGGCCGCGGTGTCGAGCGGCCGCGGCGCGAACATCGCACCGAAGATGCTGACGACGAGATCGAAGCTGTTATCGGCGAGCGCATCGAGATGCGAGGCGTCGCCCTCCTCGAAGCGCAGGTTCGACAGGCCGGCTTCGCGGGCGCGGACATTGCCGGCGGCGACGAGGTTCGATGCGATGTCGACGCCGAGCACCGTCGCGCCGCGGGCGGCCGACGGCAGCGCGGTCGTGCCGTCGCCGCAGCCGAGGTCGAGCACGTCGAGCCCGGCATGCACGCCGAGGCTCTCGATCAGCGCATCGCCGCTTTCGCGCATGCACGCCGCGAGACGGGTAAAATCTCCCTTCTCCCAAAGAGCCTTGTTCGGGTTACCCGTCGTTGATAGATTTTCGGTTTGCGGCGCGGTAGGCGCCGTTTCCGGCCTGGTTGTTGCGAGCGTCACGATAGCCTCCTTGAACGGAACCGGGTGCCGGTTCGATATGACGCTGAATAGGCTTTCCGTGGTCCCATGCTTGAAGACGGCATGGAGAAGTTATGGAGAAATGCTGGCTTGTCGTTCGGCGCCGCCCTGATCTACCGCTTTGAAGGCTTCGAGCTCGATCCGGGCAAGTTCGAACTGCGCGAGCACGGGCACGCGAAGCATCTGGAGCCGCAGGTGCTGTCGCTGCTGATCCTGCTTGCCAGCAATGCCGACCGCCTCGTCAGCAAGGACGAGATTATCGAGAAGATCTGGGGCGGCCGGATCGTGTCCGAAGCCGCGGTCGCCTCGCGCGTCAAGGCGGCGCGGCAGGCGCTGGGCGACGACGGCAAGGAACAGCGCGTCATCCGCACCGTCCACGGCAAGGGATTCCGGTTCGGCGCGCAGGTCCTGTTCGAACAGGCGCCTGCTCCCGTGCGGCGGTTCGCCGAACCCGCCGCCGATCGATCAGCCCCCGCCGCCGAGGAACGGCCGTCGATCGCGGTCCTTCCCTTCCATCTCGTCGGCGGTCCCGGCCCGCTGTCGGTCGTCGCCGATGCGCTGGCCGACGAGCTGATCGGTGACTTGTCGCGGCTGCGCTGGTTGCTCGTGATCGCGCGCACGTCGACCTTCCGTTTTCGCGGGCAGGAGGCGGGCTGCGAACAGGTCGGCGCCGCGCTGGGTGTCCGCTATTGCCTGACCGGGACGCTCGAGGAAGCCGCCGGACGCGTCATCCTCTCGGTCAGCCTTGCACGAACGAGTGACAGCGCGGTGGTGTGGGCCGACCGCTTCACCGCCGGCCGCGAGGCATTGCACGAGCTGCGCTGCGAGGTGCTTGGCGCCGTGATCGCCAACCTCGAAACGCGGATCGTCCAGAACGAAGTCGAGCGAGCGCGCCGCATGCCCGAGTCCGGGCTCGACGCCTGGTCGTCCTATCATCTCGGGCTCGACCATATGTTCCGCTTCAACCGGTCGGACAATGCGCGCGCGGCCGGCTTGTTCGCGCAAGCGCTGGCACGCGACCCCAATTTCTCGCGCGCGCTGTCGGGGCTGTCCTTCACGCGCTTTCAGGATTGCTTCCTGCAATATTCGGGCGACCCCGACGCGATGGCGGAGCAGGCGCGGTCGCTCGCCGAGCGCGCGGTGCAGCTCGATCCGCTCGATCCCTTCGCGCACCTCAACCTCGGTCGATCGCTGTGGTTTGCCGATGCGGTACCCGAAAGCATGGAGCGGCTGTCGGCGGCGATCGCGCTCAGCCCCAATTATGCGCAGGCGATCTATTCGAAAGCCTGGGCCGAGATGACGCAATGCGACATCGGCCACAGCGACGAACATGCCGAACTGGCGCTGCGCCTGAGTCCGCTCGATCCGCTGCGCTATGCGATGCTGGGGGTGCGCTCGGTCAGTGCTTTGATGCGCGGCGACCATCAGAGCGCAATCGACTGGGGCGAGCGCGCCGCGCAGTCGCCCGGCGCGCACAAGCATATCGCGGTGATCGCGGCGATCGCCGCCGAGGCGTCGGGCAATCACGAGCGCGCGGCGCAGTGGATCGGGCGGGCGCGGCAACTCGACCCGCAAGTGTCGCGGGGGACTTTCCTGCGATCCTTCCCCTTTGCCGCGACGAGCGAACGCGAGATGATCGAGCGGGCGCTACAGGGCACCGGGCTTTAGTTCGTCCAGTAGACATAATCCTGGCCGTCTTTCCACGGCGCATTCTGCGGCACGTCGATCCGCACCGGCGCTTCGACCAACCCCGGCCAGATGGGCTTGGCCATGCCTTTGTTCTGCGCGTCGATCATCGCGCGAAGCTCGGCGACGCGCTGTGGCTCGCTTGCCGACAGGTCGCGCCGTTCGGTCGGATCGACCGCGAGATTATAGAGGCGCGCCTTTTCGGGCCGCTTCGTCACCTGCAATTTCCAGTCGCCCGCGCGCACGGCGCGATAATCGCCCGAGCGCCAATAGAGCGCCGTGCGCTTTGCGGGGCCCGTCAATATATCCTCACTGTCGACGATCCGGTCGGCCGGCACCTTCGCGCCCGCCGCGGCCGCGATGGTTGAGAACAGGTCGATATGCCCCGTTACGTCGGCGCGCGTCGATCCGGGCGCGATATGCCCCGGCCAGCGCATGAAGAAGGGGGTGCGGATGCCGCCTTCGAAGAAAGTGGCCTTCCATCCGCGATAGGGTGCGTTCAAGTTGTCGATGCCCGTGTACCAGGCGCCGCCATTGTCGCTGGTGAAAATCACGAGAGTATTGTCGTCGATCCCCGCTTCTTTCAGCTTTGCCATCACGTCGCCGATGCGGCGGTCGAGCTGCGCGATCATCGCACCGTAAACGCGCGTCTTGTGGTCCCTGATCTGCGGGAGCTTTGCATAGTCCGCTTTCGTCGCCTGAAACGGCGTGTGCGGGGCGTTGAACGCGAGATAGAGGAAGAAGGGCCGGTTCCGGTTCGCCTCGATCGCCGCGATCGCCTGATCGGCGAAATAGTCGGTCATATGGCCCTTGGGATGGAAGCGTTTGCCGCCGTTGAAGGTCACGGCATGGCGCAAATTGGCCCACAGGAAATGGTCGATGCGGTCCCACGGCAACTTCGCATTCACCGCATCGGCGTCATCCTCGGGCAGAAACATCGCCGCGCCGCCGAGCACGGCAAGGCTTTCGTCGAAGCCCTGCGCGTGCGGTTGCAGCGCCGGCGCCTCGCCCAGATGCCATTTGCCGATGTGGAGCGTGTGATAACCCGCAGCCTTGACCGCCTCGGCGATCGTCACTTCCTTGGCGGGCACGCCCATGTCGGGATAGGCGGGGATGTCGGGCGTGATCAGGCCTTTGTGGAAGATCGCCTTGTGCGGCCCGATCCCCTCGCCGTGCGAAACGCTTTCGGCGAACTCGACCGGCACCGCCGTATATTCGAAACCGAAGCGCGTCGGGTAGCGTCCCGTCATCATCGCCGCGCGCGACGGCGAGCAGGTCGCGTTCGCGGCATAGGCGGTGGTGAAGTTGATTCCTTCGCGCGCGATCGCGTCGATATTCGGCGTCTTGACGATCCCGCCCGCGACCCCGCCGCCATTGAGGCTGATGTCGTTGTAACCGAGATCGTCGGCGACGATCAGGATGATGTTGGGCAGACTTTTGCCCCCCGGCGGAGTGGCATGCGCCTTCGCCGGACCCTGCTGCCACACGACCGCGCGGTTCGGCTGCACCGGATCCTTCCAGTCCTGAACGATACCCGGAAGCTTGTATTTATTCGCCTCATAGGCCCAATATCCGCCCGCGCCGACGGCGGCCACTACGCACAGAGCAACCCATGTTTTCTTCATCTTCGGCCCCTAATCCATGCGCTCGGCTTGCTGCAAAACTATTGACACTATATGTGTCACTATATTGGCCGATACGCAAGATTGTTTGACCCCGGCGCCAAGCCGGGCCAGCAGAGAGGTCATGACGACAGGGGTGAAGAAGATAGACGCGCCAAAGATCGAGCCCGGCAGGGTCGACGGCCGCCGCGAACGCGGGCGGTCGAGCCACAAGCGCATCGTCGAGGCGATGATGGAGCTGATCGTCGCGGGCGACCTGTCGCCGAGCGCGGCGCGCGTCGCCGAAGAGGCGGGCATCGGTCTGCGCACCGTATTCCGCCATTTCGACGATATGGACGCGCTTTATGCCGAGATCACGGCGACAATCACCGAGCGCGTGATGCCGATCGTCGTGGCGCCCTATCCCGACCAGCCGTGGCGCGCCAATATGGGGGAACTCGTCCGCCGGCGGGTCGACGTGTTCGAGGCGACGCTGCCCTTCCGCCTTGCCGCCAACATCAAGCGTTACCAGTCGCCCTTCCTGATGGGACAATATAGCCGCGTCGTGATGCTCGAGCGCGAGCTGATCGTCCGCCTGCTCCCCGCTTCGGTCCGCGCCGACCGGATCGGCGTCGAGGCTTTGTGCGCCGCGCTGTCCTTCCAGACCTGGCGCACGCTGCGCCACGACCAGAGCCTGTCGGCCGAAGAGGCCGGGACGGTGATGGGGCAGATGGTCGAAGCGGTGATGACCACGATCGTCGAAGAAGATTGATGCGCGAAGCTTCGGTCCTGTTGTCGCTCGCAATGCTCGGCGCGCTCGCGGCGTGCGGCGAAGCGAAGGATGCGCCGCTTGCCGAAGCGAAGGCGCCCGAATGTCCGGCGATCCCCGCAGAACATTATGTGTGGATCCCGGGCGCGACCTTTGCGATGGGCGCCGACGCACACCTGCCCGAAGAAGGCCCGGCGCGCGACGCGACCGTCGCGGGCTTCTGGATGTCGACGCACGAGGTCACCAACGCCGAGTTCGCCGAATTCGTGAAAGCGACGGGGTACAAGACGCTCGCCGAGCAGGACCCGCCGAAGCTGCCCGGCGCACCGCCCGAAATGCTGATCCCGGGCTCGGCGGTGTTCACCGCGCCGACCGACGGCAATCCGAACTGGTGGCGCTGGGTCGTCGGCGCCGAATGGCGGCATCCGGCAGGCCCCAAGACGAATATCGACGGACGCGGCCGCGACCCGGTGGTGCAGATCGGTTATGACGACGCGCTCGCCTATGCCAAATGGAAGGGCAAGGCGCTGCCGAGCGAGGAGCAGTGGGAGCTGGCCGCCGCAACCGGCGGCGCCGACCGCAATGTCCCGGTCGACAAGGCGGGCAAGCCGCTGGCCAATTATTATCAGGGCGCCTTTCCGGCGCGCGACCTCGGCACCGACGGCTTTACCGGTCGCGCGCCGGTCGCCTGCTTCCCCGCCGACCGGCATGGCGTCCACGACCTGATCGGCAATGTGTGGGAATGGACGACGAACAAGGCGGGCGGCGAGAGCAATGTGATCAAGGGCGGCAGCTTCCTGTGCGCCGCCAATTATTGCGCGCGTTATCGTCCCGCGGCGCGCCAGTTCCAGGAACGCAGCCTAGGCACCGACCATATCGGCTTTCGCCTGATCGATACGGCGCGCCCGGCGCCGGCGGCGAAGGCCCCAGACAAGGGCTGACAGCAGCACGGCGATCCCGCCAACCCACAGGCCGAGGCGGATCAGCCGCGGCTTGCCCTGTTGCTCGAAGGCATAGGCGTTGATCTGTTCGTCGGCGGTGTAGCCCGCGGGCATGTCGAGCACGCCGTTCGCCTTCGCATAGGCGCGGTAGTCGGTCATCATCGCGGTGAAACGGGCGGGGTCGGCCGCGGCCAGGTCGCGCGTTTCGCCGGGGTCGGTCTTGAGATTGAACAGGCGCCATCTGCCGTCGCCGGTCGGCGCGAGGTTGCGCACCAGCTTGTAATCGCCGCGGAACAGCGCCGCATTGCCCGACAGTTCGTAACCGAGCGGCGCGTCGCCATGGACGCTGCCCGCCCCGCCTTTCAACATGGGGACAAGGCTGCGCCCGGTGACGGGTTCGACCGCCTTGCCTTGCCAGCTTCCGCCGTGGCCCGGCACGCCGGCAAGCTGGGTGAGCGTCGGCATAATGTCGGTGACATGCGCGAGGCCGTTGCTGATCGCGCCCGCGCGGATCTCGGCGTGGCCCGGCCAGGCGATGATCAGCGGAACGCGCAGCCCGCCTTCGGTGGCGCTGAACTTGTACCCCGACAGGGGCGACGCCGCGGCGCTCGCCCAGCCGGGACCGATCGCGGCGAAACTGCCACGCCGGCCGATGTTCGCGGTCGCGAGGTCGTACTGCATGTCGAGGTACAGGCGGTTGCGCAGGCTGTTGAACGGATTGGTCGGCTCGGCGCCATTGTCCGAGAGGAAGACGAAGATCGTGTTCTCATAATCGCCCGTGGCCTTGAGATGCGCGACGAGGCGGCCGACCTCGCGGTCCATCGCGGTCGCCATCCCGCCATAGGCCTGCATCACGCGCACCGCGGCGGCGCGCTCTTCGGCGTCGAGTTTTTTCCAATCGGGCGTCGTCGCCATCGTCACGATCGGCACGCCCGCGGGCACGATGCCGAGCGCCGCCGCGCGCTTCGCCCGCGCGGCGCGGAGCGCTGTCCAGCCGTCGCTGTACATCGCCGAATAAAGCGCGATGTCGCTGTCGGGCGCCTGCACCGGGATATGGTTGGCGAGGAAGTTGATCGAGGCGAGGAAGGGTTTGCCGCTTTTGCGGTCGGCCTCGATATAATCGATCATCCGCTGCACGACGAAATGCGAGCTGTAATAATCCTTGGGCAGCGTCGCGGGCTTGCCATTCTCGGTCCAGGCGGCGGTATCGTACATGCCCTCGATCGGGCGCTGTTCGAAATTGTCGGCGCCGGCATCGGCGAGGCTGTAGGCACGGTCGTAGCCGCGCGCGTGCGGCAGGCGCTTCGCGTCGCTGCCAAGGTGCCATTTGCCGGTGAGGTAGGTGCGGTAACCCGCCGCCTTCAGAAGCTGCGCGATCGTGACGACGCGCAGGTTCATCACCGTGTCGTAACCGGGCTTGCCGCGATGCTCGTCGGGGATCGTCTCGGGCATGTTACCGAGCCCATTGCGGTGGTTCATCACCCCCGTCTGGAGCATCGCGCGCGTCGGCGAGCACGACCCCGCGACATGAAAGTTCGAGAAGCGCATCCCCGCTTTTGCCAGTGCGTCGATGTTCGGCGTCGCGATTTCGGAACCGAACGAACCGACGTCCGAAAAGCCCCAGTCGTCGGCAAGCAGGATAACGATGTTGGGGTGCTTTGGCGCGGATGGAGCGCGCTGCGCCTGCGCGGGCGCGATGGTGATCAGGGCGCCGATAATGATGATGGCAGCACGCCGGGACCCGCCTAAGCGACCCGGCATTTAGTGGTCCTCCTGCGTACTGCCATCACTCCCACCCCCTCGGGATATGGCACTTACTATGTCAATATATTCGCGAGTCAATGGGGGTGATACGGAAGCCTTAACCTTATCGCTCGCGATAGTCGGGAGCGCGCTTTTCGAGGAAGGCGGCGAGCGCTTCGCGGTGGTCATCGGTCGCCGAAAGGATGACCTGCTGGCGGTCCTCGATCGCCATCGCCGCGTCGAGACTCGGCGCATCGAGGTTGAGGTTCAGCGCCTGTTTCGAGAGGCGCAGGCCATAGGGCGACGTCGCCAGCATCTCGTCGGCGAGCGCGAGGCCGCGGCCGAGTAATGCCTCTTCTTCGACGACCTCGCTGACGAGGCCCGCGCGCAGCGCGCGCTCGGCATCGATGAAGCGGCCGGTCAGGATCATCTCGGACGCGAGGCTCGCGCCGACGAGGCGCGGGAGGAAATAGCTCGACGCCATGTCGCAGCCGCCAAGGCCGATGCGGATATAGGCGGCGTTCGCCTTGAACGAGGGCGAGGCATAGCGCACGTCCGATGCGAGCAACAGCGACAGGCCGCCGCCCGCCGCCGCGCCATGGCCGAGCGCGATGATCGGCTGCGGACAGGCGCGCATCTTGCGATAGATATTGCCGATGCGCGTCTGGGTGCGCAGCGTGCGGAGCACGGGCGTTTCGTCACTCGACCGGTCCTCCTGAATATCGAGCCCGGCGCAGAAGCCGCGCCCCGCGCCGCGCAGGATGACGACGCGCACGTCGGGGCGCTCCGCAAGCCCGCCGAAATAGGCGTTGAGCTCGTCGACCAGCGCCTCGTTCAGCGCATTGAGGCGTTCGGGGCGGTTGAGCGTCGCGATCTCGACCGCGCCGCGCGCCTCGATCAGCAGCTCGGTCACAATGTCTGCCCGTCGTCGACGGTGATCACGCTGCCGGTGATGCCCATCGCGGCGTCGGAGCAGAGGAGCAGCAGCGGCGCGTGGAGGTCGCTCGGCGGACGCATCCGCTGGCGCGGGAAGCTCTTGACCATCGCCGCGCCGACGTCGCCCTCGAACAATTCGGCGGTCATTTCGGATTCGAAATAGCCGGGCTGGATCACATTGACGCTGATCCCGCGCCGCGCCCATTCGCGCGCGAGCGCTTTCCCGAGGTGGCGCACCGCCGCCTTGGTCGCGCCATAGACCGAGGTCGCGGGAAAAACCTTTTCGGCGGTGATCGAGCCGATGAGGACGATGCGGCCATGCTGCTTTTCGCGGCTGCCCGCCTTATCGAGCCGCTTGGCGCCCTCGTTCGCGGTCAGGAAGACACCGCGGACATTGGCCGCGAGCAGGAAATCGACGTCGGCGACCGACAGGCTCATCGCCATCTTCTCGGTCGCGACGCCGGCGTTGGCGACAATCGTGTCGACGGTGCCGAATGCCGCCTCGGCGGCGTCATAGGCGGCGATCGTCGATGCCTCGTCGGTGACGTCCATGCTGACCGCGATCGCCTGCCCGCCCGCGGCTTCGATCGCGGCGACCTGCTCGGCCAGCTTGTCGGCGCGCCGCGCGGCGAGCACGACCTTCGCTCCCGCCGCCGCCAGCGCCTTCGCAAAGCCCGCACCGAGGCCCGATGACGCCCCGGTCACCAGCGCCACGCGTCCCGTCAGGTCGAATTTCGGTTGTTCCGCCATCACACTCCCTTTCCTTCGTTTGCTATGCATTGACCCTGATTGACGTTCGCGTCAACCGGACGCGCGGCCTCGCTGAAAAACCGCAAGAAACAGGTTGACGAACATATTTTGTTCTCCTAATGTTCTCATGTGCACACCAAACCTCATCCCCCGTCGCAGCTGCCGAGCGCGGCGGGCGGGGGATAAAGGTTCCTCCTTTCGCATTCCGCAGCCCGGCATGGCTTACCCCCGTCGCGAAGGCCGCCAAGCTTTTGAGCTTGCCCAATCTCCAGCATTGAACTCGGCGGCAAACGCCGTCACAAATGGCCTCGTCGGATTGGACGAAACAAGGGGCCTCCATATGTCAGCACCGTTCGGCGACGCCATGGACCGGACCTGAGCAATGCACCCCGTCGAAACCTTCGAACTCGTCCTCGGGCTGCTCGCGCTCGTCATCGGGCTGCACTGGCTGGCGCTGAAGCTGCGCTGGCCGCCCGCGACCGCGCTCCTTGTCGGCGGCGGCGCGCTCGCTTTCATCCCGGGGTTGCCGGCGATCTCGCTCGACCCCGAACTCGCGCTCGTGCTGTTCCTGCCGCCGCTGTTGATGGACGGCGCCTATTTCACCGCGCTCGGCCGGTTTCGCCGCCACCTTCCCGGCATCCTGTCGCTCGCCGTGGGCGCGGTAGTGTTCACGACGCTCGTCGTCGGCGTGGTCGTCCACATGATCTTGCCCGAACTGCCCTGGGCGGCGTGCTTCGCGCTTGGCGCGATCGTCTCGCCGCCCGACGCGGTGTCGGCGCGCGCGGTGCTGAAGGGCGTCCATTTGCCGCGCCGGCTCGAAGCCCTGCTCGAAGGCGAAAGCCTGCTCAACGACGCGACCGGCCTCATCCTCTTCCGCTTCGCGGTCGCCGCGACGCTCAGCGGGGTGTTCCACACCGGCGAGGCGATCCAGAGCTTTGCCTTCGTCGCGATCGGCGGGGTGATCGTCGGCGCGCTGGTCGCCGCGGGGTGGATTTTCCTCGCCAAGCGCCTCCACGACCGCATGCTCGTCATGCTCGTCACGATCCTGCTGTGCTGGGCCGCCTATATCGCCGGTGAAGCCGTGCATGTGTCAGGCGTCATCGCGACCGTCACCGCGGGCCTTGCGATGGGCTGGTATCAGCATGAGATATTGTCCGCCGACGTCCGCCTCCGCGCCAATTCGGGGTGGTTCATCATGGTGTTCGTCCTCGAAGCGCTCGTCTTCATCCTGATCGGCTTTTCGCTGCGCGGCGTGATCGAACGGATCGGCGGGATCGAGGCGATGCCGCTGTCGTGGACCATCGTGATCGCCGCGGTCGTGATCACCGTTACCATCGCGCGCTTCGTGTGGATTTTCGGGTCGGAGGCGCTTCTGGGTATCGCCCGCAAGGTCGGACTGGAACGCGCGCGGCCGCTGGGCTGGCGGCAGGCGACGGTGCTGAGCTGGGCCGGGATGCGCGGCGTCGTGACGCTGGCGGTGCCGCTGACCCTGCCCGTCGACATGCCCGGGCGCGACCTGATGCTGATTTGCGCGTTCGCGGTGATCTTTGTGACCGTCGTCGCGCAGGGGTCGAGCCTCGGGATGCTCATCCGCGCGGTCAAACCCGTCGACACCGATCCGCCCGCAAAAATGGCGCTGCCCGCTGCCGAAGCCGCGATGGCGCGCGCGCGGTTCGCGGTGATCGAGCGGCTCGCTTATGACGAGAATGGCACGCTGATCCATCCGATGATGCTCGAAGAACATCGCAAGCGGATGAATTTCATGGAGCGGTACGAGGCCGACGCCAGCACGGCGATGGACGGGCTACGCTCGCATTTCGACGTCCTGCTGCAGGCGATCGCCGCCGGGCGCGCCGAGCTGCTCCGTATCCATCGCGCCGGGCTGATCGAGGACGAGGTTCTTCACGAACTCGAACGCGACCTCGACGTCGAGGAACTGGCGATGACGCTGCAGTTCGGCGAACAGACCTAGAGTGCGTTCGGTTTTGATTGAATCAAAACCGGCACTCTAGATTCTAGTTTTACCGCGTTTTCTGAGTCGTCAGGTGATTCCACCTGACTTGAAAACGCTCTAGCGCGCGGTCGACTGCGAATAGGGCCGCGCGCCCGGCGCCTTGCCCCACGCGGTGTCGGGCTTTGCCTGCATCGTGAAGCGCAACGTGCCGCCGCTGCGGATTTCGGCGTCCGAAATCCAGCTGCGCGTCAGCGGCTTACCGTTGAGCTCGACCTTGCCGACGTAGCGGTTCGCATCGGAAAGCCCCGCCGTTTCGACGGTGAAGCGCTTGCCGCCGGGCAGGTTCAGCACCGCGCGGTCGACGAAGGGCCGCCCGATCACATATTGGTTTGACCCCGGCGCGACCGGATAGAAACCAAGACCGGTGAAGACGAGCCACGCCGACATCTGACCAAGGTCGTCGTTGCCCGACAGGCCGTCGGGGGTCGGCTTATACTGGCTGTCGACGATCTGCTTCAGCCGCTCCTGCGTCCGCCACGGCGCGCCGGCATAGGCATAGAGATAGGCGACGTGATGGCTCGGCTCGTTGCCGTGGATATATTGGCCGATCAGCCCGGCGATATCCTCGGCATGGCTATAGTCGAGCTTTGAATTGTCGTAATCGAACATCGCGTCGAGCTTCGCGATCGTCTTCGCATCGCCGCCGAGGATGCGGAAGAGCGCGGCCTGATCCTGCGGGACGAACCAGCTGTACTGCCAGGCATTGCCCTCGGTATAGTCCGAGCCATAGTTGATCGCGGTCGGATCGAAGGGGGTGCGGAAGCTGCCGTCGGCCTTGCGCGCGCGCAGCCAGCCGGTCTTGGCATCGAAACTGTTCCGCCAGTAACCCGCGCGTTTGTAGAAGCGGTCGGCAATCTCCTTCCGCCCCATCTTCTCGGCCATCCGCGCGATCGTCCAGTCGTCATAGGCATATTCGACTGTCTTCGACGCTGCCTCGGGCTCGCGGTCGATCGCGACATAGCCGAGCTTCATATAATCGCCGAGCCCGCCATAGGGGGCGTATTCGGCGCTCGCGACCATAGCATCGAGCGCTTCGTTCGCGTCGAAATCGCCCACGCCCTTCATATAGGCGTCGGCGATCACCGGGACGGCGTGATAGCCGATCATCGTCCAGGTTTCGCGCCCGTGGAACTGCCACACGGGCAGGATGCCGTGCGGGCTCACCTTGCGGCTCGCGACGAGCGATTTGACGATGTCGCTGTTGGTTTCGCCGGGCTGGACGAGCGTCAGCAGCGGGTGCTGCGCGCGGAACGTGTCCCAGAGCGAAAAGGTCGAGCGGAAGGTGAAATCCTTCGCGGCGTGGACCTGATCGTCGGGGCCGCGATAGCGCCCGTCGACGTCGCTCCACACGCTCGGCGCGAGCAGGCTGTGATAGAGCGCGGTGTAGAGATTGGTGCGCATCGGCGCGGGCGCCTCGATTTCGAGTGCGCCTAGGGCTTTGCGCCATTCGCCTTCGGTGCGGGCACGGATGGCATCGAAGCCCGTGCCTTCTGCATCGAGGTTGGCGATCGCGCCGGCCTCGTCGACACCCGACAATGCGACGCGGACTTCGAGCGGGCTTGTCAGCGCGCCGAAATCGAGCCGGGCTTCGAGCGCCTTGCCGAGCTTTTCGGCGAGCGCGTCGCTGCCGCGGCCCGGCGCCTGGAAGCCCTTGTACGCGACCTTCTCGTCGCGATCGATGAAGGCGTGGGCCTTGAGCGGCGCCGAGAAGCGCATCGCGAAGAAGAGCTTGCGCCCCGGCGCCCAGCCGCGCGTCTCGCGGAAGCCGGTGAGCGTGCCGTCGGGTCGGAGATGCAGCCCCGACCAGAGGATCTTGCCCGGATAGTCGTAGAGCGACGAGCGGAGGTCGAGCAGCAGGTGCGCCTGCTTGCCCGCGGGGAAGCTGTAGCGATGGACGCCGACGCGCGTGCCCGCGGTGAGTTCGGCGCGGATGCCGCTATCGGCGAGCGTGACGGCATAATAGCCGGGGCTCGCCTTTTCGGTCGCATGGTCGAACCGCTGGCGATAGCCCGAACCGGGCTGTTTCGGATCGCCCGGATCGAGTTTGACCTCGCCGGCCTGCGGCATGACGAGGATATCGCCGAGGTCCGAATGGCCCGCGCCCGAGAAGTGGGTGTGGCTGAACCCCTGAATCGTAGGGTCGTTGTAGCTGTAGCCCGCGGCGTGATCGTAGCAGTCGCGGATCTGGCACGTCGCGTCGGTGTCGGGCGACAGTTGCACCATGCCGAAGGGCGCGGTCGCGCCGGGGAAAGTATGGCCTTCGGGACCGGTGCCGATCATCGGGTCGACGAAGCCCAGCGGATCGGGCGCCGGCTGCTCGGCGAAGGACTGGATCGGCATAAGGGCGAGCAGCGCGGCAGCGGCGGACAGGCGTTTCATCGCGCCCTTGTGCCGCCGGGCGCGCGCGCTGTCCAACGGCGAAAGGACAGATATCGCTACGCCGCCGTCGCGGCTCATGCGGGCGCGCCCACCGCGTCCATCGCCAGTGCGATCGCACCGAGCGGTCCCGCCATCGTCCCGAGTTCGGGTGCGGTGACATAAGCACCGTCACCCGGAATCTGCATATAGCCCGAGAGGCTCGCTTCGAGCTTCGCGTTGATCCGGGGAAGCAATTGCGGCTGGCCGGCAAGCACGCCGCCGCCCATCGCGACCCGCATCGGGCCGGTCGTGCAGGCGAGCGAATGAACCATCGACGCAAGCGTGTGCACGATCGGTTCCCAGACCGGGTCGTCGGCCGCAACCTCCGCCATCGGCCGCCCGTTCAGCCGCGCATTCAATGCGGTGCCCGAGGCGAGCCCCTCGACGCAATCGTCGTGGAAGCGGCACACGCTCGGCGTCTCGTCGCCCTTCAGGCGCGGCACCAGGACATGGCCGATCTCGCTGTGGCTGAAGCCGCGCGTCGGCTTGCCATGGACGATCAACCCGACCCCGACGCCGGTGCCGACGGTGACATAAGCGAAATCCTCGAGACCGCGCCCGCTGCCCCAGCGAATTTCAGCGAGTGCGGCGCCGTTGACGTCGGTGTCGAACCCGATGGGAACGCCGAAGGCCGATTGCAGCGGCCCGAGCAGGTCGGCGCCCTCCCAATCGGGTTTGTTCGTCGCGCCGATCTGACCATAGCCGGCCTTGGCGGGGTCGAGCCTGATCGGACCAAAGGATGCGATGCCGAGACCGCAGAAACCATGCGACCCGGCCCACTCGTCGAGCACCGCCTTGATCGCGGGCAGCGTTTCCCACGGCACGGTCGTCGCGATCGTCCGCTGGTCGCGAATGTCGCCCGGCCCTGCGGCAAGCGTGACGATGCATTTGGTGCCGCCGAGCTCGACGCCGGCGAACAGGCGCGCTTCGCCGCGCTCTGTTACGGGACCATCCATCAGCGCCACCCCTTCGCTCGATCGCTGAGGTTTGTGAAGGGCACCGGGCCGCAGCGCAAGGCCGAACGTGTCGGGATTTGGAGAGATTTCACAACGCATTCCGTTCTTATCATTTTATTTTCGTTACCAAAAACTTGTCGCCAATTTGCTTCACGCGGGGGCAGAACCGAAGGAGGGCGGACGGTCGGCCTTCGCGGTGCCGAACGCTGACGGCTTGGCGCCCATTTCGAAGACGAGTTCGCCGCCGCCGATCAGGTCGGCGTGCGCGATCCAGTTCTTGCTCCACGGCTTGCCGTTCCAGGTGACCGATTGAACATAGGGCCGGTCGGCGCCATTGCCCTCGGCGCGGACGGTCAGCGTCTTGCCCGCCCCCACCGTCACCTCGGCGACGTCGAACAGCGGCGATCCGAAGACGTAGATCGCGCTCACCGGATCGACGGGGTAGAAGCCGAGCGCCGAGAGGATGAACCACGCGCTCATCTGGCCGCAGTCGTCGTTGCCGATCACGCCGTCGGGGTCGTTCTTGTACATTTCGACGAGCAAGCGCCGGATCATCGCCTGCGCCTTCGCGGGCGCGCCGCAATAGGCGTACATATAGGCGACATGGTGGTTCGGCTCATTGCCGTGCGCATATTGGCCGACCAATCCCGAAATGTCGGGCGGCGCATTGTCGGGCAAGGTCGAGGGCGCGTTGAACAGCGCGTCGAGCTGCTTTTCGAACGCCGCGTCGCCGCCGAAATGCTCGATCAGCCCATAGATGTCGTGCTGGTTGAGGAAGGTCGCCTGCCAGCCGTTCGCCTCGGTATAGTCGCGCCATTTCTTGACGTTATGGCCGATCTGGACGGGGTCATAATCCTTCCACCAGCTGCCGTCCTTGAAGCGCGGGCGCGCGAAGCGGGTTTCGGGGTCGATGACGCCGCGGTAATTTTGCGCGCGCTTGCGCAGCGCCGCCGCGTCGTCCTTAGCGCCGACCGCATCGGCGAGGTGCGCCATCGCCCAGTCGTCATAGGCATATTCCTGCGTCCGGCTGACCGATTCCCACACCTCGTCGCACGGGATGTAGCCGAGGTCGTAATAGAAGCCGCGGCCGAGCGTGCTGTCGATGTCCTTGTAATCGCGGTCGAAGGCGCGGCGGCGGATGTTCGGCCAGGCGGCGGCATAATCGGCCTTGATGCCCTTGGCGTGCGCCTCGGCGAGCACCGACACGCCGTGCCAGCCGATCATGCACGCGGTCTCGACCCCCTGCAGCGGCCAGACGAGCGGCCCTGCCGGGCTCTGCGCGGTCTGGCGGCAGATGTCGCGCACGAGCAGCGCGGCGCGCGCAGGATCGATCAAGGTCAGCAGCGGATGGAGCGCACGATAGGTGTCCCATAGCGAGTAAGTGCTGAACGCCTCCTCGCCTTTCGCCGCCTCATGCACCTGCCGGTCGAGCCCGACATAACGCCCGTCGCGATCGGTGAAGAGCGTCGGCGCGAGCTGCGCGTGATAGAGCGCGCTCGTCATGATCGTGCGCTGCGCCTCGGTGCCGCCCGACACGCGGATGCCGCCAAGCGCCTTCGCCCAGGTGCCGCGCGCGGCCTTGACCGCGCCGTCGAAGTCCCAGGCCGGAACCTCCTGCGCCAGCGCATCGCGCGCGCCCTGGACATCGACCGCCGAGAGGCCGGTCTTGATCAGGACCGGCGGGCCACCGGCATCGTCAAAGAAGAAGGCGACCTTCAGCTTGTTGCCCTTGATCGACGTCGCGCCGTCGGGGGCGGGCTTGCCGTCGTCGCCGAAGAACTGCACGCGATCGGGCCGCCGCGACATCTGCATTGCGAAATGGATGCGCCGGCCCTTGGCCCAGCGATTGACCTGCCGGCCGCCGGTCAGCATGCCGTCGTCGCCAAGGTCGAGCGACGCGTCCTCGACGACGATGCCCTTGTCCCAGTCATCCTCGATCGCGTGCGCGAAATCGATCAGGATATGCCCCGGCCCCTGGCCGAAACGATAGCGGTGCAGTCCGCAGCGTTCGGTGACGGTGAGTTCGGCGAGCACCCCGGTCTCGAGCTTCACGCGGTAATAGCCGGGCTCGGCATGTTCGTCCGAATAGCGCTGGCGGTAGCCCTCGCCCGGTTTCTCGATCGTGCCGGGTTCGAGCTTCAGTTCGCGCCGCGTCGGCACCACGAGGATGTCGAGCATGTCGCCGATGCCCGTGCCCGACAGATGCGTGTGGCTGAACCCCATGATCGAGCCATCTTTCTGATGATAGCCCGAGCAGGCGTCCCAACCATGCGTGTTCGTATCGGGGCTGAGCTGCGCCATCCCGAACGGCAGCGACGCGCCGGGAAAGGTGTGGCCGTGCCCGCCGGTGCCGATGAAGAGGTTCGGCTTGCCAATCGCGAGCGCTTCGCCCGCGGCGCGCGAACAGCCGGCAGGGATCGCGCCGCCGAGCGCGAGCAGGCCCGTGGTGGCGAGAAGCTGGCGGCGGCTCGTGGTAATCATTCTATCCCTCATCACAGCGGCCGCGCCAGCAGCGCCGGGCGCTTGTCGGCGACCTCGACGATCAGCTGGCCGAACAGCGCGTTCGCCCACGCGAACCAGCTCCGCGTGAAGTTCTTCGGATCGTCCTTGTGGAAGCTTTCGTGCATGAAGCCGGTGCCGCCGTGCGTCGTCTTGAGCCAGCGCAGGCATTGCAGGATCGTCGCATCGTCGTCGGCGTTCATCGCGCGGGTGATGATCGACATCGGCCAGATCATGTCGAGGCCGATATGCGGGCCGCCGATCCCTTCGGCCGCCGTGCCCTTGAAGAAATAGGGGTTGCGGTCGGACCAGGCGAGCGCCGCGGTGCGAAGGAAGATCGGGTCGTTCTTGTCGACGACGTCTATCAGCGGCAGCCCCGACAGGCTCGGCACATTGGCGTCGTCCATGAAGACATAGTTGCCGAAGCCGTCGATCTCATAGGCCCAGACCTGACCGCCCTTGCCGTCGTCGATCAGCGCGTGCGCCTTCAGCGCGGCGTCGACCTCGGCAGCGAGCGCTTCGGCTTCGGTCGCTGCGGCATTGTCGCCGCGCGCCTCGCGGTGAACGGCCGCGATCTTGCGCAGCACCGACACCGCGAACAGGTTCGACGGGATCAGGAAAGGATAGAGGCACGCATCGTCCGACGGGCGGAACATCGAGTGGATCAGCCCGACCTTCTTCGTCGGTGCGCCATAACCGCTCAGCATCAGGCTGTCGGTGGGCTGGAGCGCGGGGCGCTGGAAGCTGTACGGGCCGGGGCCGTCCTTGCGCTGCTGTTCGCGGAAGGTCGCGACCGCGAGCTTCATCGCGCGCGACCATGTGTCGTCGAACGGCGCCTTGTCCTTCGTGCGCGTCCAATATTCGTGGGACAGCCGCATCGCGTAGCAGAGCGAGTCGATTTCCCATTTCCGCTCGGCGACCCCCGGCTTCATCTCGGTCTTGTCGGTCTGCGACCATTCGAGCTTCGAAGGCGCGGTCGGATCCTTGTCGAACGCATTGGCATAAGGATCGATCAGGATGCAGCGCGCCTGCCGCTGGATCAGCCCCTGGAACAGGCGCTTGAGCTTCGCGTCCTTGGCGACGAGGTGGATATAGGGCTGCACCTGCGCCGAGCTGTCGCGCAGCCACATCGCCTCGATATCGCCGGTGATGACGAAGGTGTCGGGGCGGCCGTCGAGCGTGCCCGTCTGCACCGTCGTGTCGAGCGTGTTCGGGTAGCAATTCTCGAACAGCCAGGCGAGTTCGGGGTCGGCGATCTTCGCCTTCACGCGCGAAATCTCGGCCTCGATCGCGGGGCTGGTGAAGGCGCGCTGGGCGGGTGCGGGGCGCTTGCTGGCGAACGCGCCGGCGGCGCGTGCGGCGGCGGGCATCGCGGCGGCCAGCGCGAGCGCGCCGGCACCGGCCATGATCTCGCGGCGGTTGGGGGTCATGCTCATCTCCGAAATCATTTGGAAGCCGCGCTGATCGAGAAGGGCGCATCGGCGGGGGCGGTGCCCCATTGCTTGTTGGGTTTGGCGCCCATCACGAAGTCGACCGTGCCGCCCTGCGACAAAGCGCTATGGGTGAAATAGGTCTTGCTCTGCGGCTTCCCGCCGAGCGCGACCGACTGGAGATAGACGTTCGCATTGCTGTTGTTCGCGGCGTTGATCGTCAGCGTCTTGCCGTTGGGCATCGTCAGCACCGCCTTCTGGAACAGCGGGCTGCCGATCGCATATTCGCCCGTTGCCGAGGCGACCGGATAGAAGCCCAAAGCCGAGAAGACATACCAGGCCGAGGTCTGGCCGTTATCCTCGTCGCCCGGATAACCATCGGGCGCCGACGAATAGAGCTTCGCCATGATGTCGCGCACATGATGCTGCGTCTTCCACGGCGCACCCGCCCAATTGTAGAGATAGGGCATGTGCTGGATCGGCTGGTTGCCATGGGCATATTGGCCCATGTCGACGATCTGCATCTCGCGGATCTCGTGGATCACCTGACCATAATAGCTTTCGTCGAAGATCGGCGCGGTGGTGAAGATCGCGTCGAGCCGCTCGACGAATTTCTGCCGCCCGCCCATCAGGTTCATCAACCCCTGGACATCCTGCATCACCGCCCAGCTGTAATGGAGAGCGTTACCCTCGGTGAAGGCGTCGCCCCATTTGTAGGGGTTGAACGGCGTCGACCACGACCCGTCCTGGTTGCGGCCGCGGATCCAGCCGCTCTGTTTGTCATAGAGCTTGCGGTAATTGAGCGCGCGCTCGGTATATTTCTTCGCATCGGCTTCCTTGCCGAGCAAAGTTGCGAGCTGCGCGATCGAGAAGTCCGCAGTCGCATATTCGAGCGTCCGCGCGGCATTTTCGTTGATGCCGACGTCGTAAGGGACATAGCCGAGCCGGTTGTAATATTCGGCGCCCTCGCGCCCGACCGCGGCGATGACCTTGCCCGCCTTGTCCTTGGGCCGGCCCTCGCTCGTCGTCGCATTCTTGATCATCGCTTCGTAGAGCGTCTCGACGTCGAAACCGCGCACGCCGTTGAAATAGGCGTCGGCGATCAGGTTCGCCGAGTTCGACCCGATCATCACGTTGCGATAGCCGGGACTCGCCCATTCGGGCAGCCAGCCGCCTTCCTTATAGGTGTTGACCAGCCCCTGCATGATCTGGCTGTCGAGGTCGGGGTACATCAACGCGAAGAAGGGGAAGACCGCGCGCCACGTGTCCCAGAAACCATTGTCGGTGAACATGTAGCCGTCGTGCACCTTGCCGTCGTACGGGCTGTAGTGGACGATCTTTCCGTTCGCGTCCTTTTCATAGAAGACGCGCGGGAATTGCAGCATCCGGTAGAGCGACGAATAGAAGGTACGGACCTTTTCCGGGTCGGGATCGGTCACGCGGATGCGCGACAGTTCCTTCTCCCACGCTGCCTTCGCCTTCGCCTGCGTCGCATCGAAGCTGTCGCTGCCGATTTCGCTGCGCAGGTTCAGCAACGCCTGTTCGGGGCTGATGAACGACGAGGCGACGCGGACATGGACTTTGTCGCCCTTCTTCGTCTTGAAGCTCAGCACCGCGCCGACATGATCACCCTCGCGCGCGAGTTCGTTCGTCGGCGCGTTGTCGCCGGCCCAGGTGCGCGCGAGCGTGAAGTCGCGGTCGAATTCGGCGACGAAATAATTGTGGAAATTGTCGGGCACGCCGCCGTTGTTGTTGCGGACATAGCCGGTGATGCGGCGGTTCTTGACGTCGACCTTGACCATCGAGCCGCCCGCGAGACCGTCGAGCAGGATGTGCGCTTCGTCGCTTTCGGGGAAGGTGAAGCGGAACTGCGCGGCCCGCTCGGTCGGCGCGACCTCGGCGGTCACGTCATAGTCGGCGAGATAGACTTTGTACGAATAGGGGCGCGCGACCTCGGCCTTGTGGCTGAACCAGCTGCCGCGTTCCTGCTGCTTGACCTTCACCGGGCCGGTTTCCGCCATCAGCGCGAAAGCGGCATAATCGTTCATCCACGGGCTCGGCTGGTGCGTCTGCTTGATGCCGCTGATCTTCTCGCCATCATAGGTATAGCCCCAGCCGCTGCCGGGCTCGCCGGTCACCGGGGTCCAGCTGTTCATGCCGAACGGCACCGCGACCGCGGGATAGGTGTTGCCGTACGACAGGCGATAGCTCGAATCGGTGCCCATCAGCGGATTGACATAATCGACGAGCGCGGTCTGGTTCGCGCTCGATTGCGCGAGCGCCACCGGCGTCCCGACGCTGGTGAGCACGAGCGCGCTTGCGGCGGCGCTCAGCATCGTCTTGCGGATCGTCTTCACTTCGTCTCTCCCCTGTTCGCCGTTCGTGCCGGCAGCGGGCGCGCTGCGACGCCCTTATTTGTCATTATCACCGGAGCGATCGTGCCGTCGGCGTTGAAGATCATGCGGTCGATCGCGAGTTGGCGGCGCTCACCGCTCTTCTGATCGAGCGGACGGCGATGATAGACGATATACCAGTCGTCGGTGCCCGGCACATTGACCACCGAATGATGGCCCGCGCCGCGCGCGATCTTGAAATCCTGGCTCAGAATCTTGCCCATCGGCTTGAACGGCCCGGTCGGCGACGGTCCCATCGCATAGGCGACCGAATAGTCGGGGCCGGTCCAGCCGCCCTCCGACCACATCAGATAATAGACGCCTTTGCGCTTCACCATGAACGAGCCCTCGACATAGCCGGGGGGCGTGATTTCCTTGTAGGTCGTGCCGTCGGCAAAGGGCTCGATCGAGGTCAGATCGTCGCCGAGGCGCACGACGTTGCAATGCTTCCAGCCGCCATAATAGAGATAATGCTGCCCATCATCGTCGCGAAAGACGAACTGGTCGATCGGCTGCGCGCCATTGTGGAAAGCGTCGATCAGCGGCTTGCCGATCGCATCCTTGAACGGCCCCTCGGGGCGGTCGCTGACCGCGACGCCGATACCGCCGCGCTGGTCGTCCGACTGGATGTCGTTCGCACCGAAGAACAGATAATATTTGCCGTCCTTCTCGATCGCCGAGGGCGCCCACACGGCATAGGCGGCCCAGGCGACATTCTCGACGTCGAGGGCATGGCTGTGCTTCGTCCAGTGGACGAGGTCGGGCGACGAAAAGACGTTGAAGAAAGTCTGGTAATGATAGGACGGGCGAACCGTCTTCTGCTCGCGCAGCTTCTTCTGCTGCTCATTGAAATGCGGTGAAAGATCGGGCGTCTCGCCATGGTCCGAATAGGTCGGATAGATCCAGTAACGGTCGCCGAAAACACGAATTTCGGGATCGGCGTACCAGCCGGGAACGATCGGATTCTCTGCCGCGGCCGCGCCGCCTGTCAGCAGCACCGCACCGAAAACCAGCGATTTCAACCAGACACGCACCCTGCATCGCTCCCCGTTTCGCTCATCACCATAGTCATACCCGCTCGCCCCGAAAGAGGTGGGTGGCTCCTTGCGGAGCCACCCAAGGGGGAGAGCTGGGGTATGGGCCCCATCAGAACTTGTACGAAACGCCAACGTAAGCGCGGCGGCCGAAATAGTTGCTGCGAACGAAGCGGTCCTTGGTGTCGTTACCAAGGTGCTGGCGCTCTTCCGATTTGGTCAGGTTGATGACCGAAGCGGTGAGCATCAGCCCGTCCATCAGCTCGTACGAGGCGTTGATGTCGACCTGTTCATAGGGGTCGGTGTAGACGTTGAGGCCCGACTGGAGCCCGCCGACGACTTCGCCGCGGCGGTTGTATGAGGCGCGGACGAGGAACTTGTCGGTTTCGTAGAAGACCGACGCGTTGACCTGCGTCTTCGCGCTGCCGACCAGCGCCGACTTGCCGACGGTTTCGCCATCAAGCGTGATGTCGGCGACCGAGGTGTCGTTATAGGTGAAGTTCACCTGCGCACCGAGGCCGAAGTCCAACGTGTGCTGGGCATAGACTTCAACGCCTTGCGACACCGCGTTCGAACCGTTGGCGACCGTCGAATAGGGCTGGATCAGCACCTGCTCGCCGTTCACTTCGCGCGTCACGTCGAGCACGAGCGGCACGACGAAGTCCGAGACTTCCTTGCGGAACACACCGGCGCCGAGCACCGAACCGCGCTTGAAATACCATTCGACGCCCAGGTCGTATTGCCATGCCGAGAAGGGCTGGAGATCGGCGTTGCCGCCGCTGCCCGACCAGCCCTCGAACTCGCCGAACTGGCCGCGGTCGAAGGCGTAAGCCGCCGAACGATAGGTGAGCGAACGCTGCGAGCCGAGGTCGTTGAACGAAGGGCGCGCGATCACCTTGGCGACGGCGCCGCGAACGACGATGTCGGGGGTGACTTCATAGACGACGTTCAGGCTGGGGAGCCAGTCGGTGTAGCTCTTCGACTGATCGATCTGCGTGTTGACGATCACTTCGCGCTCGGCAAGCGGCCGCACCTGGCAATTGCCGTCGGGAGCGAGCGGCACATTCGGATCGAACGGTCCGCCCGGGCCGTCGACGCAATAATCGTTGAGGAATTGCAGGCGATCCGAGGTCAGGCCCGACTGCTTCGTGTGCGCGACGCGGACACCGATGTTGCCGCGCAGCGGACCGGCCTCGAAATCGGCCTGCACATAACCGGCGAACACCTTCTCCTTCAGGTCATAGGTGTTGTTCGGCTCGGGCACGCGCACCGACGGACCATAGGTCGTGTTGATGTAGTCGAGATAATTGCTGAAGTTGATGCCCGGGAACGAGCTTGCATCGAACCCGCCGGCGATGTTGCCGATCGGATTGTCATAGAAATATTCGGGCCGCGCGACCGCGCCCTCGGGCGTGTCCTGATAGCGCCGCTTGGTCGCCGGATCGGCGTACCATTCGTTGCGGCCGGTTTCGCGGTGGATGCTCATCTCGCGCCACTTGCCGCCGACACGGAACGCGCTCAAAAAGCTGTCGAAACGGCGGACGAGATCGAGCTGCGCATAACGCTGCGAGATCGCGCTGTTGGTGAAGCCCGAGCCCGTCGAGCCGACGTCAATCTGCGCAATGCCGTTCTTGATATTTTCCTGCAGCTCGGGCGAGAATTCCATGTTGAGATTGCCGCCGGTGAAATCCCACGCGCTCAGGAAATTGCCGTTCTGCTCCTGCCCGGGGATCGTCAGGCGCGGCTTCACAGCGACGCCGAAGCGCATCGACGGACCGCCGGTCGCCTTCGTCTTGCCGAATTTCAGCACCGCGTCGAAATTGTCCTGATTCCAGGCGACCTCGGTCTCGAACGTGTTCGAAACCTGCTTTTCGCGGCTGTAAGAACCCGCAATCTGCGGCGTTTCCATCGTGCAGGGTGTCGGCCGGGTAAGGCAGCCGGTTCCCGCGGCGGGCACCTGGAAATTCGCCGACTGGAAGATCGTGCCACTCTCGTCAAAGGTCGGCGCGGTGAAGAAATTGCCATAACCCCATTCGGGGATCTTCAGCACATTGCTCTGCCAGTTGCTCTTGTAATCGAAGCGGAAATAATTGGCGGTGACGGTCAGGTTTTCGATCGGGCGCATCTGCGCGGTCGCCTGGATGCCGAGACGCTTGCGCTGCTGCGAAAAGACTTCGGCGTTGACCGACTGCGGCGCCCAATAGCCCGAATAATGCTTGCCGTCCTGCCCCGTCACGCCCGTGCCCGGCCAATAGGAAATCGCGTCGTCATTCTCGAACGGATTGCCGTTGACGTCGGTCGCGGGGGTGATGATGTCGCCGTTCGGGGCGCGGTCGCTCCACCAGCGCCAGGTTTCGGTCGAACCGCGCAGCTCGCGGTTCGAACGTTCCTGATAGGTCGCACCGATCAGGAAACCGAGCCGCTCTTCGGGGTCTTTCCATGAAATCTGGCCGGCAATCTGTGGATCGAATTTCTTGGTCGTGTCCGAATAGGTGCCCTCGGCCGAGACGAAGCCCGACCAGGCCGGCAGGTCGAACGGACGGCGGGTGTTGAGGATCACGGTGCCGCCGACGCCGCCTTCCTCAAGCCGCGCCTCGGCCGACTTGTACACTTCGGTGCTGGCGATGAAATTCGACGGCAGCAGGACATAGTTGAACGAGCGCGACGGATCGCCGCTGTCAGCGCCGGCGATGAAATTGCCGTTGAGCAGCGTGAGCGTCAGGTCCGACTGGAGACCACGAATGCTGACGCGGCTGCCCTCGCCGCCGTCGCGGGTGATGATCACGCCGGGGACGCGCTGCAGCGCGTCGGCGACGTTCTTGTCGGGGAATTTGCCGATGTCTTCGGCGGTGATGACTTCGATCAGCGAGTTGGCTTCGCGCTTCTGTTCGAGGCTCTGCTCGATCGACTTGCGATAACCGGTGACGACGATCGCATCGCCCGGTGCCGCCTCTGCCGCTTCATCCGCCGGCGGCTGCGGCGCCGGTGCGGGCGCGGCCTGCGCATAAGCCTGTCCGGCGCCGCACAGCGCCGCGAGCGTGCCCGCGCCCAGCATCAGTTCGCGGACCAGCGCCGCGCGCCGCGCCGCTTTCGCTGAATGGATTTGTCCTGCCTTCATCACATCGACCTCCCTGTTCGAGGGGCTGCTCGCCCCCACTCGTTATTCGGCGCTTTCGGAGTCGCCGAGCAGCGGATCATCGGACCCGTTGAGCCTCTATCAGAATATAAAAAACAATTTGTCAAAATAAATTTTTCGAGCCGGTGGCGGGACGCGATGAATCGTTACGGACTCGTCATGAAGACACAATTTTTCGCAGTTTTGCGTGGATATGGACTCGCGGCCGCAGACCACCGCGCCCGCCGTCCCGACTCCGGGGACGGCAGGTGCCATCATGCTTTCGCCCGCTCCGGGTCAGTCCGGAGTCGGAGTCTTCCAAAGCGGCGCGGCGATCTCCGCCAACGCCTCCGGCGATGCCTTCGGCACCGCGCGGTCATAGGTCAGCAACCCGTTGATCTCGTCCTCGACGTCGGTCGTCTGGGTGTAGACCGACGCGCTGAGGCCATTCTCCTTCGCCTGCCGGATCACGCCTTCCATCTTGCGGCGGAAGCGGACGAGATATTCCTTCTCGTCCTGCGCGACCTGATAGCTCCAATTGCCTTTGCCCGGTTTCCAGATATGCCCCGGCACGGGGAAACCGACGCCGCCATATTCGCCGAGCACGATCGCGCGGTCGGCCTGCAGCGGCGGCGTCTTCGGCACATCCTCATAGGTGTGGATGTCGAGCATGTCGGAATCCTTCGGCGCGACGTCGAGCCAGCCCGAATTGGCGTCGACCAGCCGCGTCGGATCGATCCCCTTCACGAAGCGCGTGAGGGTCGCCGAATCATATTGGCCCCACCCCTCATTGTTCACGACCCACGTCACGATCGAGGGGAAGGCGCGCAGTTCGCCGATCATTTCGGACAATTGCTTCTGCTGCTCGGCGAGCGTCTCCGACGGGAAGATCGCCTGATACTGGCTGGTGCCGGCAAGATATTGATCCTCGCCGCCGCCCGAGGGCATGTCCTGCCAGATCAGCATGCCGAGCCGGTCGGCGTCGTGATAGTAACGCGCGGGTTCGACCTTGATATGCTTGCGCAGCATGTTGAACCCCGCCTTCTTCAGGAAGACGATGTCGCTCTTCATCGCCTCTTCCGACGGCGGCGTATAAAGCCCGTCGGGCCACCAGCCCTGATCGAGCGTGCCGTGCTGGAACAAAGGTTTGTTGTTGAGCAGGATCGCGGGCTGCCCCGTGACGTGGCCGGGGCCGATCGACACTTTGCGCATCGCGAAATAGGCGGCAACGCTGTCGCGCGGTGCGCCCTGAACCTTTGCCTTCGCATAAACGCGGCTCTCATGGTCGGTGAAGCGCGAGTCATACGCCTTGCGGTCGCGCTCGGCCTCGCCCGCATAGGGGTCGGCGATCGTCACCAGCTCGGCCTTGAGGTCATAAAGATGCGGATCGTCGGGCGACCAGAGATGCGCGTTCGGGATCGCGAGCGTCGCCTGCCGGTTCGCGCGAATGATCGTCGAGGCGATGACCTTGCCCTTCGCGCTCGCGGTCAGCCGCACCGCGTCATTGTCGTTCGCCCAGCCGGAGAGCGCCACGGCGACGTCGACGGTGCCGCGGTCGATGTCGGGGGTCGCGCGCACCTCGGCGATGTGGAGCTTGGGCACCGGCTCGATCCACACCGTCTGCCAGATGCCGCTGACCGCGGTATACCAGATGCCCGCGGGGTCGAGGATCTGCTTGCCGCGCGGCTGCGTGCCCGCGCTCGTCGGGTCGGTGACCTCGACGACCAGTTCGTTCGCGCCGGGCTTCAGATAGGGGGTGATGTCGAAGCCGAAGGCGTCGAACCCGCCCTTGTGCGACCCGACGACCGATCCGTTGACGCGCACAGTCGCTTCATAATCGACCGCGCCGAAATTGAGCATGACATTCTGGCCGCGCCAGTCGGCGGGGACGGTGAAGCTGCGGCGATACCAGACGCGGTCGTCGGGCGTGACCTTGCGCGCAACGCGCGAGAGTTTCGATTCCACCGGGAACGGCACGAGGATCTGGCCGTCCATCGCCGCCGGCCGCTCGGCCGCCTTGGGCGCGATCGCATAGTCCCACAGGCCGTTGAGATTGACCCAGCGATCACGCACCATCTGCGGGCGCGGATAGAGGCGCCAGGCGTTTTCGGGCGTCACCTCCTTGCCCCAGCGCGTCATCAGCTCGCTGGTGTAGACCGCGTCACCCGCAGGCGGCGATGCGGCGGTCTGGGCTTGCGCCGCGACCGGCGCGAGAGCGAGAAGGGATGCGGTGATCAAAAGGCTGCGCATGGGATTTGTCCTGTTGAAGGGGGGAGCCCAGGACCCTTAGGGGGATGGGGCGGGTCCTGGGCTCGCGCCCCCGCGGAGGGCGCGGGGGCGAGGGGCTGGGTCAGTGTTTTCGCGACATCGACGGCGGTGCGGCGCCGGGCGCGGCGCCCCACGCCTTGTTCGGCTTGGCGCCCATCGTGAAAACGAAGGTCGCGCCGTCCTTCACATCGTCGTGGCGGAACCACGGCTTGTTCCACGGCTTGCCGTTCAGCGTCGCCGACTGGATATAGACGTTGGTGGCCGAATTGTTGCGCGCGACGATCCGCAGCGTCTTGCCATTGCCCATATCGAGGCTGGCGTCGTCGAACACCGGGCTGCCGATGATATAATCCTGGCTCGACGGATCGACCGGGTAAAAGCCGAGCGCCGAGAGCGCGTACCACGACGAGGTCGCGCCCTGATCGTCCATCCCCGGATAGCCGTAACCCGCGGCATCGCTGGCATAGGTCTTGTCGAGGATCTGGCGCACCAGCGCCTGCGTCTTCCACGGCTGGCCGCTCCAGTTGTAATAATAGGGCGCCTGCTGATCGGGCTGGTTACCGTGCACATATTGGCCGATCACGCCGGTGCAGTCGCGGCAGATGCCCGTCGGATTGTAAGGCTTGGTGAAAAACTCGTCGAGTTTGGCATTGAACGCGTCGCGCCCGCCGAGGAGGCCGATCAGCCCCTCTACGTCGTGCGGGACGAGCCACAAGGTCGACCAGCCCGATGCCTCCTTCATCATGAAATTATAATAGGGTTCGGCGGGATCGAAGGGCGCGATCCACTTGCCGTCGGCGGTGCGCCCGCGGATGAAGCCGATCGATTTGTCGAACACATTGGCATAGTTGCCCGCGCGCTTCAGGAACATCTTGTGGTCGGCGTCCTTGCCGAGCTTTTTCGCGTAGAGCGCGAGCGCATAATCGTCCCACGCATATTCGAGCGTCTTGTCCGCACCCGCCTTGCCGCCGGCGTAGGGCGGGCTGGGATTATGATCGGGCACGATGTCCGAAATCCACCCCTGCTCCATATATTCTGCGAGATAGCCGCGCGGCCCCTTCGGGTCGGTCGCGTTCTTGCGCAGATATTCATAAGCGGCTTCATAATCGAATTCGATGCCGCGCTCCCACGCGCCGAGGAACAGGAACACCGCATTGTCGCCGTGGAACGAGGTGTTCATATAGCCCTTCTCGCGCGCCATCGCGAGTTCGGACGCCATGATATTCTTGACCGCCTCGGGCTCCATCAGTTCGAGCAGGACGATCTGGTTGCGCCCCGTGTCCCAGAAGGGCACCGGCCCGTAACGGTCGTGCGTCGCGGTCTGGACCTTGCCGTTGGTGTCGGCGAATTTCTCGCCCGTCTGCGCGATCAGGCGCGGCGAGGCGAAGGACTGGAACAGCGTCGAGTAGAAGAGCCCCCGCTGCTTGTCGGTGCCGCCCGTCACGCGGACGCGACCCAGAAGCTGCGCCCAGGTATCGCGCGCCGCCGCATGGACGCCATCGAAATCCCAGCCCGGCACTTCGGCGGCGAGCCGCTGCGCGGCCTGCTCATAGCTGGTGCCGTGCGCCATCTTCACCAGCACCTGCTCGCCGGCTTTCGTCTTGAAGGTCACATAGCTGCCCGCATAGCTGCCCGTCATTTCGCGCCCGCCGGGCTTGACGTCGCTGGTGCCGATGCCCCAGCCCGCATTGTCGCCCGGCGCCTTGCGGAAGGTGCCGAGCGCGGCGAAGGCCTTCGAGAATTCGGCGACGAAATAGCCGCCGTCGGCGCTGTCCTTGTCGTTCGATATGCCGCGTATGATGCGGTCGCCGACGACCTCGACCGAACCGCCGTGGCGCGGCAGGTTGACGATGATGTTCGACCGCTCGCTCGCGGGGAAAGTGAAGCGCATGACGCTCGCCCAGCGCGTCGCGGTCAGTTCGGCCTGCGTGCGAAAGCTGTCGAGATAGACCGAATAATAGCCCGGCGACGCCTTTTCGCGCGACTTGTCATAATAGGACTGGCTGTAGGCGGGCGGCGGCGACCAGTCGCCGACGACGGGCATGATGAACGGCTCGGCGCCGCCGCCATAGGTCGAGCCGCCGCCGCCGGTGAAGCCGATCATCGTCGGGTTGGTGTAATAATAGGGAACGGGGACGCCGTTCGGATAGAGAAGCTCGATATTATTGTTCACCGGCGCCGCCTCGACCGAGCCGTGCGGCAGCCGCGCGCCCGGCGACGTCTGCCCCGAATAGACGGGCTCGCCCGGCGGCGGCGCATTGCCGATCACCGCGGGATCGTCGAGCGGCGCGGTGCCGACGAGCGGGTTGGCGAGATCGACCGGCGACTGACCGGCTTTTGGCTGCGCCGCCACGGGCGATAAGGCGAGCATGAGCGGCAATATCGCCGCCGACGACGCCAGCATGGCGCCAAATTTCCACCCGCGGTTCACATTCCTGTCGATATCCATTGCGACCCTCTTCCCTGAATATTTTCGTTGATTGCGTGGTCAGTGCAGCGAAGTTGCGAAGCTGGTCGTCCGCGCCGGCTCCCGCGCCGCGCGCCAGCCGAACAGCGCGATGACGAGGTAACAGGCCATCGGCACCAGAAAGGCGAGGAAGCGGCTGCCGCTCGCGTCGGCGACCTGCGCGAAGACGAGCGGCACGAGCGCGCCGCCGACGATCGCCATACAGAGCAGCCCCGACGTCGCCGACGCGGGCGCGGTCGAACGCTCGATCGTCAGCGAGAAGATCACGGGGAACATGATCGAGTTGAACAGCCCGACCGAGATCGCGAGCACCCCCGCCGCCGGCCCGCTGATCTGGCTGATCGTCAGGCAGAGCAGCGCCGCGGCGACGGCCGCCACCGCGAGCAACGGCCCCGCGGGCAGCTTGTAGAGGAGCCCCGAGCCGATAAAGCGCCCGATCATCGCGCCGAGCCAATAGAGGCTGACGAAGCTGCCCGCCTGTACCGCGCTGATCGCGAACACATCGGGCTGCTCGAGGAAATTGACCATCGCGCTGCCGATCGCCACCTCGGCGCCGACATAGAGGAAGATCGCGAGCGCGCCGGCGAGCGCCCAGGGCGACGCGAAGGCGCTCGACACGCGCGCGCCCGTCTCGACCGGCGGCGCGGCCGCGGTGATCTCGTGGCGGACGCGATACAGGAACATCGCGAGCACTGCGATCACCGCCGCGATGAAGACATAAGCGACGTCGATCCGGCCGAGCGAATAGGCGATCTTCGCCTCGGTCACCGGCCCGTCTTCGAACAATCCGCCCTGCAGCAACGTCCGCGCCGCGAGATAGGGCGCGATAACGGTGCCGAACGAATTGAACGCCTGGCTCAAGACCAGCCGGAAATGCGAGCGTTCGGGGCGGCCGAGCGACGCCGACAGCGGGTTCGCCGCGACCTGCAGCAGCGTGATCCCCGAGGCGATCACGAACAGGCCGACGAGCACGATCGCATATTCGCGCACGATCGTCGCGAAGGGCATGATCAGGCAGCCGACGATCATCGTCGCGAGCGCCACGATGATCGAGTTGGCGGCGCCGAGCCGGCCCATGATTGCCGCCGCAGGCAGCGAGACGACACCATAGGCCATGAAGAAGGCGAATTGCGTGAGGAAGCTTTCGGTATCGCTGAGCGCGAAGATCGCCTTCACCGCGGGGATCAAAATGTCGTTGACCGCGGTCACCGCACCCCAGACGAAGAAGAGCATGGTGACGTAAGCAAAGGTCCAGGCGGTGCCCGATCGGCTGGCGGTCATGCGAATTTCTCCTCGCCCGGATAGGCAAGCAACAGGTCGGCCCCGGCCTCGGCGTCGATCTGCACCGAGCCGGTAAGCGCGAGGCATTCGCCCGCCGCGAAAGCGACGCCATCGACAACGCCCTTGCCCGCAACCGGGATCAGCCAGGCGGTGACGCTATCTGGGAGGTCGATCGTGCGCGCACCGCCAGCCATCCGCTCGAGCACGAACTTCGGCCCGTCGACGAGGATATTGCGGTCGTCGGCAATGCGGCCCGGTGACGGATAGGCGGCATAGGGCTGCGGATCGGACACCGCGATGCCGTCCTCCAGATGCAGCTCGCGCGGGCGGCCATAATCATAGAGGCGGTACGTCGTCTCGCTGTTCTGCTGCACCTCGATCAGCGTCAGACCCGCGCCGATCGCGTGCACCGTGCCCGAGGGGACGTAGAAGAAATCGCCTGCCTTCACGGACTTCCAGTCGAGCAATTGCTCGATGCTGCCATCGAGCGCGGCGTCGCGCAGCGCCGCCTTGTCGACCGGCGCTTTCGTTCCCAGCGCAATCGTCGAATCGGGCGCGGCGCCCAGGATCAGCCAGCATTCGTCCTTGCCGCGCGGCAGCCCGCGTGCACGCGCCTGGTCGTCGTCCGGATGGACCTGCACCGACAGTTTTTCGCTGGTGAAGAGATATTTGATCAGGAGGTCGGGCGTGCTGTCGCCGGGCGCCTGGAACCAGATTTCGCCGACGGGCTCGCCGCCCGCGGGCGAATCGCGAAACGGCCCCCATAGCTGGTGGCGCCCCCAGGGCTTTTCCACGCGATGGGTCGCAAGCAATGTCGCCGGCACAAACCTCTCCCTGTTTCCCAGCCGCCGTTCCGGGTCTGGTTTGCAAAAACTGCCCCGGCCGGACGCCCCTCGTCAAGATAATAATGAAAATTAATTTATTTGATCGAAATCGCCGTTGTGGCATGGCTGTCGGCAATCAGGACGGGCGCCGATGCCCGATCCGTCGGAGAGAGTGGATGACAGGCAAGCACGACAGCGAAGCATTTCGGGTGCCCGGCGCACCGCAACGTCCGGGAGGGCGCGGCACGGGAGGTCGCGGTACTTTGGCCGCCGCGATCGGGACGGCGGCCCTCGCGGGTCTTCTCTTCGGATTCGATACCGCGGTGATCGCAGGGGTGACGGGTGACCTCACCCATCTCTTCGCACTCACCCCCGAAACGCTCGGCATCACCGTATCGGCCGCGCTCTGGGGCACCCTCGTCGGCGCGCTGTTCGCGGGCAAGCCCGGCGATGCGTTCGGCAGCCGCGACAGCCTGCGGATCCTCGCCGCCTTTTATTTCATCGCGGGAATCGGCTGCGCGCTGGCATCGAGCTGGCCGGCTTTCCTTATCTTCCGTTTCATGTGCGGACTCGCGATCGGCGGCTCGTCGGTGCTCGCGCCCGTCTATATCGCCGAGATCGCGCCGCCGCGGCACCGCGGTTTCCTCGTCGGCCTGTTCCAGCTGATGATCGTGACCGGCATTCTCGTCGCCTATCTCAGCAACGCAACGATCGCGGGGCTGGTCGGCGGCGACGCGGCATGGCGGTGGAAGCTGGGCGTCACCGCCGCCCCCGCCCTGCTGTTCTTCGTTCTGCTGTTCGCGATCCCCAACAGCCCGCGCTGGCTCGTCTCCAAGGGACGCCGGGACGAAGCGGGCATCGCGCTGACGCGGATCGGCACCGCGCCCGATGCCGCCGAAGCCGAACTAAGCCGCGTCGAGCAAGCGCTAGAGCGCGACCCGCCGGGCGAAAAGCTGTCGTGGCGCCGCCATCGCCGGCCGATAATGCTCGTGATCCTCGTCGCGATGTTCAACCAGCTCGCGGGTATCAACGCCGTACTCTATTATCTGAACGACATCTTCGCGCGTGCCGGGTCGCTGTCGCCCGATCGGCAGGCGGTGCTGATCGGCATCGCCAACCTGGTATTCACGCTCGTCGGTATGGCGCTGATCGACCGGATCGGGCGCAAGACGCTGCTGCTCGCGGGTGCCGCGGGCATGACCTTATGCCTCGCCGCCGCGGCCGGGGTTCTCTATGGCGCGCTCGACAACGGCCTGATGCTCCCCGCGCTCATCGGTTTCATCGCCTTTTTCGCGACGAGCCAGGGCGCGGTCATCTGGGTTTATATTTCGGAGATATTCCCGACCCCCGTCCGCGCGCGCGGCAGCGCGCTTGGCGCGAGCACGCATTGGCTGATGAACGCGCTGATCGCCGGTATCTTCCCGATGTTGGTGGCGTGGTCGCCGGGAGCGCCGTTCGCGATCTTCGCCGCCGCGATGGTCGTCCAGTTCGTCGTCGTCGCGGCGATCTTCCCCGAAACGCGGGGCGTCGACCTCGACGAGATGGCAGAGCGGATCGAGTAAAGCGTCAGCGCCCCGCCTGCATCAGGATCGATTCGGACGGCAGCACATTGTCGAGGAACGGAATGATCGCGGCGCCGATCGCCGACGCATCGTCGGCCGCCTCGGCGCGCCGCACCGGCGCCACCACGGGAAGCTTGCGCCCCGCCATCCGGGCGTTGAGCCGCTCGACGAGCGCGTCGACCAATTTGCCCGGAAGGCGTCCGCCGATGAGGATCGCGGCCGGATTGATCAGGCAATTGACCGCGATCAGCGGCTGAACCAGCACGTCGGCGGCATCGTCGAGCCATTGAACGATCACCGCTTCCTGATCCGCCGGCCCATCGATCAGCGCCTCGGGCCCGTCGACGACATGCCCCGCTGCTTCCAGCCGGGCGTAAAGCGCCGACAGCGAAACCGTGTCCTGCACATTCGCCCCCTCGCCGCGCGCCGGATCGGGCAGCGCCCAGATCTCACCCGACCGCGAATCGGCGCCGCGAACATAGCTGCGATCGATCACCAGCCCGCCACCGAGGCCCGCGCTGATCAGCAGGTAAAAGAAGCTCGGCAGCGCGATGCCGTTGCCCAGATGAACCTCGCCAAGCGCCGCCGACGCGGCATCATTGTCGGCGTGGAGCGGCCAGGGGAGCACTTCGCCGAGCAGCGCGCCCAAGTCGATATCATCCCACGCGTCATATTCGGTCGGACGGTGCGGCAGTGAAATCCGCCCGAGATCGTCGGGCAGCGCGACGCCGACGCCAAGGATGCGCCCCCGATCGACGCCGCCCTCTTCGAGTAGTCCAGGCAGGATGTCGCGGACATGATCGACGACCGTTCCGGGCAGCGCGAAGGCAATCTCGCGCGTGTGGCGGCTGCGAATCTTGCCCGCGAGGTCGAGCGTCACCAGCGTGATATGATCGCGGTCGATGTTGAGCCCGATCGAAAAGGCGCCGTCGGGATCGATCACGATCCGCATCGCGGGCTGGCCGCGCTTGCCCTGCAATCGTCCAGCCGGTTTGACGAGCCCCATGTCGATCAGCCGCTTGGTGATATTGACGATCGTCGGCGGCGTCAGCCCGGTGACGCGCGCCAGGTCGCTGCGCGTCGTTTCGTCGGTCAGGCGAATGGCCTGGAGCACGATCCGCTGGTTATAATCGCCGGCGCGCTCCAGATTGGTGCCCGAGAGGCTGAGAGTCAGCCGCGCGTCGCGCGCCTCTGGACCATTTTTCGTCGGTTGCCGCCGGTCAAGACCCGGAAGATTAAGGGCCATCGCTGGATTGTCCTTCAAACTGATCCGAATGCCCGGCGCCCCCCGCCAAACAGATTCGATTCATAAAGCATAGGCGCTTTAATAATTCGAATTTAGATAAAGCGGAGCAACGCCCTCCTGTCAATGACGGGCGCTAAGGCTGTGCAGCGATCAGGTTGAAGCGTGGTTGTCGGCTATGGGCATCCGGCCGGACGGGGCCGCAGCAAAGCGCGGCCCGCGGCGACGCCGGTCGTCCGGCCGTCGTCGACCGCCAGCGCGCCGTTGACGAACAATTTGCTGACGCCGACGCTCAGCTCGCGCGGGCGCACATAATCGGCGCGCGGGGCATATTGGTCGGGGTTGAAAACGAGTATATCGGCGAAATAGCCGGGACGCAGATAGCCGCGCCGGTCGAGCTTGTAGATGTCGGCGGTGCGCCCCGTCGACTGGCGGATGAAGGTAGCGAGGTCGATGACCTTCCGCTCGCGGACATAGCGCACATATTTTTCGGGAAAGGTCGCGAACATGCGCGGATGGCCGTCCGAGCCGTCGGACGATGTCACCATCCACGGCTGCTTCATCAGCAGGTCGACGTCGGCCTGCGCCATGTTGAACGACGCGACCGCGGTGCCGCCGCTCTTCTGTTCGCCCGCTTCGATGCTCTGCCGGATGATGCGCAGCGCGGCGTCGCGGCTGTCGAGCTTCCACGTGTCTGCTACCTGTTCGAGCGTCTGGCCGGTCCAGGGAAAGCCCTGCGCGATGAGCAGCAGCGCACTCGCGCCGCCGCGCCGGCGAAGATTCTCCTGCATCTCGCCGCGAATCCGTTCCAGCGTCGCGGGATCATCGAGCCGCTTCAGCAAGGCCGGCCCGCCGCCGTCGACCGCCCAGCGCGGCAGCAGCGACGCATCGAGGCTCGATCCCGACGCCAGCCAGGGATATTGGTCGGCGGTCACATCGACCCCCGACTTGCGCGCGGCGTCGATCGCGTCGATCACCGCGCCCGCCTGTCCATGCACATCGACGCCAAGCGCTTTCAGATGCGCGAAATGGACGGGCATTCCCGCCTGCCGCCCGATGTCGATCGCTTCCTGCACCGACCCGAGCAGGCCGATGCTGTAGCTCGATTCGTCGCGCTGGTGGGTGTCGTAGACGCCGCCGCGGCGCGCCGCCTCGCGCGCCACCTCGACGACCTCGCCCGTGGTCGAGAAGCTTTGCGGCGCATAGAAGAGGCCGGTCGACAGACCGACGGCGCCTTCGCACATGCCCTTGGCCACCAGCGCTTTCATCTGGTCGAGCTCCGCAGGGCTCGGCGCGCGCGCATCCTGACCGAGCACGCGCTGGCGGACCGGGCCGAACCCGACGAACGGAACGATATTGGTGCCGATCCCCGATGCCGCGAGCTTGCCGGCATCCTCCGCAACATCGGGCGTACCCGACCCGTCGACCCCGATCATCACGGTGGTCGCGCCCTGATTGAGCCACGCCGCATTGACGCGCACCGCCTTGTCGGGCGAACGGATGAAGCTGTCGGCATGGGTGTGCGGATCGATGAAGCCCGGTGCAACGATCATGCCCTTGGCGTCGATGACCTTGCCCGCCTTATGGCGGCCCGACTTGCCAACATAGACGATCTGGTCGCCGCGGATCGCGACATCGCCGACAAAGGGCTTGCCCTCGCCGCCGTCGTAAATCGTACCGCCGCGGATGATCACATCGACCGTCTGATCCGCCTTCGCCGCCGCTCCGCCCACGCAGAGCAGCGCTGCGGCCACCGACAGCGAACCGATCGTGCGGCGAACCGAAAGCGAAGCAAGCGGTTGGGGCATCGGCGTGATCCTTCCATGGAGCTTTTATCAGGGACGAAGATGTCTCGATTGCACGTCCCGCGTCCAGACAGCGTTGTTGCACCCCCTATAACCCGATGGCATAGAGATCAAAGCCACAACAATATCCGGCCAAAACAAGGGGCAATCGCATGCCCCGGTGTCGCAACTTCGGGATCGTAACAGGATGAACCTGCGCCAGATCGAGATATTCCACGCGGTCTTCCTGCACGGCACGGTCAGCGCCGCGGCGCGGTCGCTCAACGTGTCGCAGCCGTCGGTGACCAAGGTGCTGCGCCATGCCGAACGCTCGATCGGCCTGACCCTGTTCGAACGGTCGAAAGGGCGGCTGATCCCGACGCAGGACGCGCGCACGCTGTTCGCCGAAGTCTCCGACATTCAGGACCGGGTGCGCTCGCTGCGCCAGGCGTGCCAGAATTTGCGCCACGGGCGCGGCGGGCTGCTCCGCATTTCGGCGCTTCCCTCGCTCGGGCTCGGCGCGATACCCGAGGCCGTCGCCCGCTTCATGGGCGATCATGCGGACATCATGTTCGACCTCCAGACGCTGCATCACGACGAAATGGTGCGCAAACTCTACGAACATGAAACCGACATCGCGATCAGTTTCGAAGTGCCCTTGTCGGCGCCCGTCGCGCATCAGGTGATCGGCGAGGGCGAGCTGGTCGTCATCTATCGCGAAGGGGACATGCCCGGCGCACCGCCGCGCCTGCACCTCGACGAGCTGCGCGGGCACAAGTTCATCAGCCCGGTGCAAGGCGGCCCGATCGGACGGATGCTGTCGAGCGAGCTCAGCCGACTCGAGGTCGAGCTGGACGAGGTCGTTTCCGCTCGCACCTATTATGTCGCCGCGGCGTTGGTGGGTGCGGGGGTCGGCATGGCGATCGTCGACAATTTCACCGCGCATGCCGCGCTGCCCCCCGGGCTATCGAGCCGGCCGCTGCAACCCGCGATCACCTTCGACATCAACGCGGTCTATCTGCAGAACCGTCCGCCATCGCGAACGGCGTCGGCGTTCCTCGCGGTGCTCGCGACGGTGATCGAGGGGCTATAGCATCAAGCTATAGGATATGGGGCGCTAGATATTGGGGCGTTACGGCAGCAAGGGATAATATCGGCCTCTCATCATCTCGCAGGTTTCCCGGATCCATGATCGAAACGCCCTATCTTCTCTACCTCGGCCACTCGAGCGACCCCGCCGACATCAAGACCTCGCGCGGGCTCGCCGTGTTCCGGCCCGACATCTGTGTCGGCGAATATCGCCACGACGATTGCCCGCTGACTCTGGACCTGCCGCGGACGGATTTCGCCGCCGCGCACGCTGCCGGCGCGCGGACACTGGTGCTCGGCATCGCCAATGCGGGCGGCAAGCTGGGCGAGGATCTGATCGTCGATGCGCTCGCCGCGATGGACGCCGGGCTCGACATCGCATCGGGGCTCCACCACCGGCTGAACGCCGAACCGCGCCTGATTGCAGCCGCGGCGCAGCTCGGCCGCAAGCTCCACGATGTGCGCGACCCGCGCCCCGACATTCCGATCGGCAACGGCAAGCCGCGCGCGGGCAAAAGGCTGCTGACCGTCGGCACCGATTGTTCGGTCGGCAAGATGTACACGACGCTCTGCCTCGCCAGCGCACTCGAAAAGCGCGGCGTGGCCGCCGATTTCCGCGCGACCGGGCAGACCGGCATATTGATCGCGGGCGACGGCGTCCCGCTCGACGCCGTGGTCGCCGACTTCATTTCGGGCGCAATCGAGCAAATTTCGCCCGCGCGCAGCGACGACGGCTGGGACCTGATCGAGGGGCAGGGCTCGCTCTATCACCCCTCCTTCGCCGGGGTGTCGACGGGGCTGCTGCACGGCGCGCAGCCCGACGCGCTCGTCCTCTGCCATGACCCGGTGCGCCCGCATATGCGCGGCCTTCCGCACTATCCGCTGCCCGGCATATCTGAAACGCTGGAGGCCAATCTGCGCGTGGCGCGGCTGACCAATGCCGATGTGCAAGTGGTCGGCATCGCGCTCAACACCTCGGCGATGGCAGAGGACGACGCGCGTGCCTTGTGCGCCGCGACCGAGGCCGAGTTTGGGCTTCCTACCAGCGATCCCTATCGCTTCGGGGTCGAGGCAATCCTCGACCGGTTGCTGGACGCGCCCGCCACCGCCGAAACCGTCTGATCACCCGGCGATGAACCGCACCCTGACCGTCGCCGGCGAGATCCTGCCGCTGCACACGCCGTTTCGCATCTCGCGCGGGGTCAAGACCGCCGCCGAGGTGGTGACCGTCGCCATCGCGCAGGACGGCATCACCGGGCGCGGCGAATGCGTTCCCTACCCCCGCTATGGCGAGAATGCCGAAAGCACGATCGCCGCGATCGAAGCGGCGCGCGGCGCGATCGAACGCGGCGTGGGTCGGCAGGACCTGCTGCAGCTGATGCCCGCGGGTGCCGCGCGCAACGCAGTCGACTGCGCGCTGTGGGATCTGGAACTGCGGCTCGCGGGCAGCGATTTCGCGGCGGCGTTAGGCCTCGAACGACCGCTGCGCCCGATCGTCACCGCGATGACGGTCAGCCTCGACACGCCCGAGCGCATGGCGCTCGCCGCCGCGGCGCTCGCCGACGCGCCGCTGGTGAAGGTGAAGGTCGATCGCAGCGATCCCGCCGCGCAGCTCAGGGCCGTCCGCGCCGCGGCGCCCAAGCCGAAAATGATCGTCGATCCCAATGAAAGCTGGACCATATCGGATGTCCGCGACTTGCAGGGGCTGATGACCGATCTGCGCATCGACCTGCTCGAACAGCCGCTGCCCGCCGACGCCGACCGCGACCTCATCGGTTTCCGCTCGGCGATCCCGATTGCCGCCGACGAGGCGGTGCATGTCGCGGCCGATCTCGACAGCCTGCCCGACGGCTATGACGTCGTGAACATCAAGCTCGACAAGACCGGCGGGCTCACCGCCGCGCTCGATCTCGCGCAAGCAGCGCGCGCGCGCGGGCTCGATGTGATGACCGGCTGCATGATCAGTTCGTCGCTCTCGATCGCGCCCGCCTGGGCCATCGCGGCGACGAGCAGCTTCGTCGACCTTGACGGACCGCTCTGGCTTGCAGAGGATCGCGCGGGCGGGGTCAGCGCGGCGAACGGCATCATGGCGCCGCCGCGGCCCGGTTTCTGGGGCGGCATTTGATACGATAAAACAGGGGGACGGATGACGGGGTTTCTTCGCGGCTGGTTCGCAGTGCCGCTGTGGCAACGCGTATTGGGCGCGATGGTCGTCGGCGTGCTGCTGGGGCTCCTGTGGCCCGCCGCGACCGGTGCGATCGCCTTCGTCGGCGAATTGTTCGTCCGTGTGATCCGGATGCTCGTTGTCCCGATCGTCTTCATCAGCATCGCGTCGGGCGTCACCGCGCTCGCCGACCCGCGAAAGCTCGGCTCGGTCGGCGCGCGGACCGTCGGCCTGTTCGCGGCGACCACCTTCTGCGCGGTGTCGATCGGCATGATCGTGGGCCTGCTGCTCGAACCCGGACAGGGCGCCGCGCTCGGCAGCGCCGTCCCGCATGCGCTGGGTGAGGCCAAGTCGCTGCACGATCAGCTGATCGGCATCGTACCCGTCAATATCGTCGAGGCGCTGGTCGAGGGCGACATGCTCGCGATCATCTTCTTTTCCATGCTTTTCGGCTTCGGCGTCATCCTCGCCGGCGAAGCGGGGCGCCCGATGGCCGACCTGCTGCAATCGGCGGGACAGGTGCTGTTCCAGCTGGTGCGGATCGTCATGGAAATCACCCCCTTCGGCGTGCTCGCGCTGATCGCGAAAGCGGTCGCCGACAATGGCGTCGCGGTGTTCGCAAACATCGGCTGGCTGGCAGTCGGGGTCGCGGCGGGAGTCATCCTGCAGATATTGCTCGTCCACCTGCCGCTGATCGCCTTTGTCGTGAGGCGGCCGGTGCTCCGTTTCTATCGCACGATTATCGACGCGCTGGCGGTCGCCTTTTCGACCGCCTCCTCGGCCGCGACCCTCCCCGTCGCGCTGCGCATCGCGCTCGAGGATCTGCGTATCGCCCCCGGGGTCGCCAAGACCGTGCTCCCGATCGGCGCGAGCATCGGCAAGGACGGCACCGCGATGTATGTCGGGCTGCTCAGCATCTTTGCGCTGCAGGCGGTCGGGGTCGAACCCGACCTGCCGATGCTGGCCATCGTCCTGCTCACCGGCGCGCTCGCCGCGTTTGGCACGGCGCCGATCCCGTCGGCATCGCTCTTCATGCTCGCCGCCGTCCTCTCCGCAGCCGGAGTTTCGCCCGAACAGACCGCGCTCGTCGTCGGCTTCGTCCTGCCCTTTGACCGGCTGCTCGACATGACGCGCACCGTCGCAAGCGCGAGTGCGAACCTCACGGTCACCAGCGTCGTCGCGCGCTGGGAAAAAGCCGTCGAGCCGGAGGAAAAGGCGTGACCACAGCGGCGGCCGAGGCCGTGGCGGGGGTCCTCGCAGGCGATCTGCCCGCCAAGCCATCGGCACGGCGCCTGCTCGGCCTCTACCTGCTGCTCGGCTTTTCGGCGGGGCTGCCTTTCTACATGTTCAACGCGGTGCTGACGCTGCGCCTCGCGCGGCACGGCGTCGATATCGTCATCATCGGCTTCTTCGCGTGGATCGCGCTGCTGCCGACGTTCAAATTCGCCTGGGCGCCGCTGATCGAGCGCTACGACGTGCCGGGCTTCGCGCGCTTCTGGGGGCGGCGGCGCGGGTGGATCATGTTGTCGCAGCTCGGTATTTTCCTCTCGATGGTCGCGATGGCCTTCACCTCGAGCGACAAGAGCCTGCCGCTCACCGCGCTGTTCGCGGTCCTGCTCGCCTTCTGGACGACGACATTGGAGGTCGCCGCCGACGGCTGGCGCATCGAGCTTGCGCCGACGCAGGCCGAACAGGCGCCGATCGTCGCCGCGAACCTGTGGGGTTATCGCAGCGCGATGGTCGCGGCGGGGAGCGGCGCGATCCTTGTCGCGGCGTGGGCCGACTGGACCTGGGCCTATCTGGTGATCGCTGTCGCCGCCTTCCTGCCCTTCCCGATCCTCGCGGCGATGCGGCCCGAACGCGAAGGCACCGGGGGCCGGGGGCAGGCGCTCGTTGCGGGCACGCTCGCCAGCCTGTTCGTCATACTTGCCGCGACGCTCGTCACCGCTGTGGTCGGCTGGGCGCTGCTCTCGGCGGTCCAAGGTGCGGGCATTTCGGCGAAGACCAATGTCACGCCGGTCGTGCTGGCGGTCGCCTTGCTGCCCTTCGTCGCGCTGGCGCTCGCGCTGCCACGCATTCGCCGCTTGCCCGCCTATGCCCTTTCGAACGTTTCCACCTTCGCCGCGCCTTATGTCGAGCTGTTCTGGCGTTACGGCACGCCCGTGCTCGCGGTGCTCGCCTTCGTCTCGCTCTATCGCATGGGCGACGTACTCACGCTGACGCTCTCGCACCCGCTGTGGAACGACAAGGGTTACAGCCTGCACCAGATCGGCATTGCCGATGGCGTCGTCGCGCTGTCCGCAAGCATGCTCGGCGTCGCACTCGGCGGCTTTCTGTCGACGCGGCTGTCGCTCGGCTGGACGCTCGGGATCGGCGCGGTGACCGCGGCGGCGGGCAACTGGATCTATGTCTGGCTGTGGCACAGCGAGCCGTCGGCCTTTGTCCTCTATACCTCGGTCGCGGTCGACCAGTTCGGCAACGGGTTCGCGGGGGCGGTGTTCGTCGTTTACCTGTCGATGCTGGTCAGCCCGACCTATCCGGGCGCGCAATATGCGCTGCTTTCGGGCTTCGCCTTCCTGCTGCCGCGCCTGCTCGCGGGCGCGTCGGGCTCGATGCAGACGCAGATCGGCTATGACGGTTTCTTCCTGCTTTCGGGCGCGCTGAGCTTTGCCGCGATCTTCCTGCTACCCATCATCGTGCGGGTGAAGGGCCGCGTGCCGACATGACGATCGAGGCGATTTGCGAAACGGCATTCGCGCCCGCGCTCGAAGCGGTCGAAAGCGGCCGCATTCCCGGCGCGGCGCTGGGGATCGTGTCCGCCGACGGCGAGCGCGCGGTGCACTTCGCCGGAATGGCCGCCCTCGTCCCCGAACGCGAGGTGCTGACGCGCAATCACTGGTTCGATCTCGCGTCGCTCAGCAAGGTGATCGCGACGACCATAATGATCCTGAGGCTCGCGGAAGACGGCCGCCTCGACCTCGACCGGCCGCTGACCGACGCGATCCCCGATCTCCGCCAATATGACGTCGCGGGCGCTGCCGAACGCCGGCTGACCTTTCGCGACTGCCTGATGCACAGAACCTTCCTGCCCGCGGTCGAGCCCATATACACCTATGGCGACGATCCGGCGCGGCTGCGCGCCTTTGTCCTGCAGCGCGAATGGCGCCACGGGCCGCCGGTCTATTCGGACATCAATTTCATCCTGCTCGGCATCGCGATCGAGCGCATCACGGGCGCGCCGCTCTCGGACTGGCCGCTCGGCGAGGGACTCGGCTTCGGCCCGCCGCCCGGTCCGGCGGTCGCGACGGAAAATTGCAGCTGGCGCGGGCGCGTGATGAAGGGCGAGGTCCACGACGAAAATGCCTTCGCCCTCGGCGGCGCGCCGGGGCATGCGGGGCTGTTCGGCACGGTCGATGGCGTATTGGGTTTTGCGCGCGCGATGCTTGATGGCTCGATGCTGTCGCCCGCGATGATGGACGAAGTCCGCACCGCGGACGAACGCCATCGCACCTCGGGCTGGGAACGCGCCTTTGCCGGATGGCACGGCGGCGATGCCTGTTCGACCGAGACGATCGGCCATACCGGTTTCACCGGCACCGGGCTGTGGATCGATTTCGAGCGCGGCCTTGCGTGGACCTTGCTCACCAACCGGGTCCATCCGACCCGCCACGCCGACAGCGGCATTACCACCCTGCGCCCCGCGGTGGGCGAGCGGGTCATTTCAGCCTGGGACAAACGAAACTGATATGACGACATCGATTGGACGCTTCGCACTCGCCTCTGCGCTCGCGCTTTCGCTGACCGCGGCGCACGCCCAGACGAACCCGGCGCCCGCGCCGCTGCTGACAACGGTCGAACAGAAGCTGGCCGAGGGACCCGCGGGGTCGCGCTTCGGCCTGCTCGTCACCACGCTCGACGGCGAAATACTGCTGTCGATCGCCCCCGATCAGCGCTTCATCCCCGCATCGAACACCAAGATGTTCACGACCGCGATCGCCTATGCCGAGCTGCCTTTGCTCCAGCGCACCGCAAAGGGCACCGGGGTGCGGCTCGAAACGCGCGCCGACGGCAAGGTCGACGTCGTGCTGCACGGCCGCGGCGATGCGCTGCTGTCGAGCGCCAATGACTGCAAGGTCGATTGCCTGCAGACGCTCGCCGACGCGGTCGCGGCGAAGACGCGCCACGTCCGCAACATCATCGGCGACGACAGCTGGTTCCCCGATGAGCGCTGGGGCCCCGGGATGAGCTGGAACAATATCCAGTCGCGTTACGGCACCGGCACGTCGGCGCTGACGCTCGACGACAATGAGCTGGTGGTGAAGCTGGCGCCGGGCGCGGTCGGCGCCCCGCCGGGCGTGCAGGCATCGGGCTATTATATCATCGAAAATCGGGTCACGACCGTCGCGGGCAAGGAAGAGGCGATCGAGGCCGACCGCATGCCGAACAGCCGTGTCCTTCGCCTGACGGGCACCGTCGGTGCGGAGGTCGCGCCCCTGACGCTGCGTTATGGCATTGACGATCCGGCGCACCATGCGGCGTGGCGCTTTGGCGAACTGCTGCGAGCGCGCGGGGTGCGGGTGGATGGTGATATCACAGCGCGCCACCGGCGGCTGACGCCCGCCGACGATCCCGAGAACCGCAAGGGTGCGCCGGCCACCCTACCCGCCGAACCCGCGATGCTTGCCGAATTGCCTGCGCCGTCGCTCGCCGAAAATATGGTGCGGATCAACAAGGAGAGCCAGAATCTCCACACCGAACTGATGCTGCGCCGCGTCGCGCGGCAGGCAGGCAGCGGCTCGATCGCCGACGGACAGGCGGTGATGCGCCGGGTGATGACGCAGGCGGGGCTGCCCGCGACGGGTTATCACTTCGCCGACGGGTCGGGCATGTCGAGCTATAACCGCATCACGCCGCGCGCCGCCGTCGGCTTGCTGAGCTGGATCGCGCGCCAGCCGTGGAGCATGGCGTGGCGGGGCACGCTGCCGATCGCGGGGCGCGATGGCACGCTGCAGAGCCGTTTCAAGGGCACGATCCTTGAGGGTAAGCTGTTCGCCAAGACCGGATCGCTCAACGCATCGCGCGCGCTGTCGGGTTATCTGACGACGCGCAGCGGCAAGACGCTGATCTTCTCGGCGCTGGCGAACGACATGCCCGAGGATACCGATGCGCAGGCCACCGCCGCGGTCGACCGCGCGCTCGTGGCGATTGCCGAAGCGCTTTAAGCGGGCGTCAACGTCAGCCGCCCCACGGCATGCCGGTCGACCGCCCCCTTGCTGAACCACAAGGGCTGCATCGCCCCCGCCAGCCAGAAAGGATAAAAGTCGCGGTAGCGCGGCGAGCGCGGGTCGGCGGATTGCCCGGGAAGCAGCAGGAAGCGGCTGTTGTCCCACGCGCCTACGTCGGCGACGAACAGATAGCTCGCGCCGTGCGACACGTTGAAACCGCGCTTGGGGTTGAAGCCGCGCGCCATCGGTGTCGTCCCGTCGCCGCCCGAGCGCCCACCCTCGATCCGAGGAAAAGCAGCGGCGATCGCCGGGTTCGATGCCAGCGGATGCGCGATCGTCACGCGGTGCAGATCGCCCCACCGCCAGCGCGCCGGATCGGGGCCGCCGAGTTCGACCCCCTTTGTCCATCCGGCCGCCAGCGCGCCGTCGACCAGCGCGTCGCGCGCCGCGGCGGGATCGGCGCCCAGCCTTTTGTCGGGCGCGGCGAGGAGGCGCAGCATTTCCGACAGATTGACCGACGCGATCAGGTCGCGCGCGCCCGCGGGCACGATCCGGTCGTAAAAGGCCGTCGATAGCGCCGGCATCACCATTTCATACAGCAGCGCCGCCGCGCTATCCGCCTCGATCCCGCAATCCCATCGCCGGAGCAAGGCGGCCGCGGGGGCGGCCGCCGCCGTGGGGTTGGCGGGAAGCAGCTTCAGCAGCGCGCGCGCGGGTAGCGACTGGACGTCGTGCTGGAGGGCGATGCTGTCCTCGATCCGGTGCTTCGGCTGGCTGCGCAGCACCTCGGCGACGCGATCGTAGCGGAAGGGGTCGCTCCAGCTGAAGCTGATGATCCGCTCGCGATACGGATAGCCCGCGGGCAGGTTCATCTGGTTGGCCGAAGCGAACCAGCCCTCGCGCGGGTTATAGACATGGGGCATATCCTCGACGGGCAAGATGCCCGTCCAGTCGAAAGCGCCATCGCCCGGCGCGGGAAACAGCCCGTCATGCTTCGGCCGACGCGGGGTGAAACCGATCGTCTGCCAGCCCGTGTTGCCGTCGATGTCGGCATAGTGGAGGTTCGTCGGCGATACGTGCAGCTTGAACGCCTGCCGCAGCGATGCCCAGTCTTTCGACAGATTGATCGCGATGATCGCGAAACGCTGGTTGGCGCCGGGCAACATGCTGACCGTGGCGAACGCGACCGCGCGATTGCGCGCGGCGTCCTGTGACACGATCGGGCGGCCCGCGGCATAGCGCAGCGTCACGCGTTCGCTCGGCGCGCCTTTGACCAATATCTCGTCTGCGAAGGTCTCGAACGCCTTCCACTTGCCCTTGTGCCAATAGCGGCCGGGGTCGCCCTCCTTGGTGCGCAGGACGAACAGGTCGGTCTGGTCGATGTGGAAGTTCGTGCGGCCAAAGGCGAAGCGGTCGGTATGCCCCTGCATGATGCCGGGCAGCCCCGGCGCGCCCGCGCCGATGACGTCGAGCCCCGGCGCCGACAGATGGCACATATGCCGCGGGCTGGCGCGGCCGATGCCGAGGTGCGGATCGTTGGCGAGGATCGGCCGTCCGGTGGCGCTGCGCGACGGCGAAACGGTCCACGCATTGCTGCCCAGCGCGAAGCGATCAGTCCAACGTTGTTCGGGGTCGAGCGATGCTTCCTGCACCGGATCGAAATCCATCGGGCGGTTTGCAGGATCGAGGACGCCGAGGTCGGCATCGCTCACTGCCGCGACATCGAGCCCTTTGGGCACGGTGAAGGACCAGGCGGGGCGCAGCGGCACCATCAGCTGATCGGCATCGAGCAGACCGCGCGCCTGAAGCTGTGCGCGGCGCACCTCGTCGTCGGCGTCGCCCATGCCGATGCCGCGATTGCGAACGAGATCCGCCATCTCCCAGCGCAGCGGGCTGATCCCGAGAATGCCATATTCGAGCGGCAGCTGCGCCGGATCGGCGGCGAGTTCCGCGATCCGGGCGTTGACGCCGGCGACATAACCGCGCGCGCATTCGAGCACGTCCGCCGGCAGCGCCGCGAGTTCGGCATCGATGTCGCCGCGATAGAGAAAGAGCCGCGCCGCCTTGTCGGCGGCGACGAAACGCGGTCCGAAGGCCTCGGCCATCCGCCCCATGTCGCGGCGATGTTCCATGTCGATCTGGAACAGCCGGTCGCGCGCGACGAGATAGCCTTGCCCGAAAAAGGCATCGTGCAGCGAGGCCGCGCGGACATGCGGCACCCCCAGCTCGTCTTCGACCACCTCGACCGGCGCGCGCGCGCCGGACAGGCTGATCGTTTGCGCGGCGCCCTTGATCCGGGGTTTCGCGAAAAGGCTTCCCGGCACCGCGACAAGCGCGACCGAAGCCAGCAGAAACGCGCGGCGCTGGATCAACAGGCCCTCCCCGATCAGATATGAAAATGACGAAACGCGACCCTATCGCAGCATCGCACCGCAGGGCCATAGCAAGCGGGCTGCGTCCTATAACTGCAAGCTATTCAGCGGCGCCATATCTTCGGGCTATATGTCCATATCGCCAGGTTAGTGGCCAAGCTGTTGACCCCCCGCAACCACCCTGTAACCTCGTTGTCACGAAATCGGCTGTCTGCGCGCTTCGGCTGCGACGATGGCCGGACCGTATAACGAACATCACGAAATATAAGAAGGCGGGCCAAGCATCCGCCAAATGGTCAGGTGGGACAAATAGGGCAGCCAGCCCGGCACCGCGCCGGGGCACGCCTCGGGCGGCGTGCGGCTCGGCTCTGGGTAAAAAGGGGACTGCTGATATGCGTAATTTTGAACATATTCGTCGACCGCTCGGCCGCAAGGGCCGCCTCGGCGTGGCCATGACCGCCATCGCGCTGGTCCATAGCGCCCCGGCGTTGGCGCAGGAGGCGACCGCCGCCCCGGACAGCGTCGAAGCGGCGCCCGTCGACCAGATCGTCGTCACCGGCTCGCGCGTCACGCGCGACGGCTTCGAGGCGCCGACGCCGGTGATGGTGCTGACGCAGGAAGATATCCAGAACAGCTCGCCGACCAACAACATCGCGGACTTCGTCAACCAGATGCCGGCACTCGCGGCATCGATCCGTCCGTCGAACTCGCGCCTTGAGCTCAGTAACGGCATCGCCGGCATCAATGCGCTCAACCTGCGCAGCCTGGGCACCGTACGTACGCTCGTGCTGATCGACGGGCGGCGGTCCGTGGGTTCGACCGCCAGCGGCGTGGTCGACATCAACACGATCCCACAGTCACTGGTGGAACGCGTCGAAGTGGTCACGGGCGGTGCCTCGGCCGCCTATGGCTCCGACGCGGTTGCGGGGGTGACCAACTTCATCCTGAACAAAGACTTCAGCGGGCTGAAGCTATCCGGCGATGTCGGAGTGACCGATGAGGGCGACGGCTTCAACTATTCGGCGAGCATTGCCGCCGGCTTGAAGTTCGCCGATGGCCGTGGCCGCCTGATCGTGGCGGGCGAGATCGCCCACTCGGACGGCATCTTCCAAGTCGATCGCGACTGGAACCACACCGGCTTCGTGCGGATCCAGAACCCGGCCTGGACGGCCAACAGCACCGTGCCCCGGTATCTGCTCCGGACCCAGGTCGGCGCGGCGAACTCGACGCCGGGCGGCCTTATCACGGGCAGCATGATCCCGAACCCTGCCGGTGGAACCCCTGCCAACGTGGCATCTTCACGGCTGTGCGGGACCTATTTCGGCGGGGGTGGGTCGATCAACCAGTACCAGTACGGCGCCTTGACCTTTCCTTCGCCCGCCTGCTCGTCCACTCCGTCGTTGACGCAAGGCGGCGACTGGCAGGTCAATGATTCGGGCCGCCGCATCGGCCTCAGCCCCGAAGAAGACCGCTATGGCCTCTTCGGCCGGCTGAGCTTCGAGGTCAGCGACGGGGTCACGCTTTTCGCCGAAGCATCGTACAATCGGCAGGAAACACTGTTCAACGCGGGTCCGAACCTGATGACCGGCCTTAGCTTGGACGCGAGAGGCTGCGGCACGGCGGCGACCGCGGCGGCCGCCCCGACGACGTGCAACGCATTCCTCTATAATGCGCTCGGACCGACAGCGCTGGCGGGCCTGACCAGCGCCACGCTGGCGACGACCGCCGTCGACTTGCCCGGCCGCGGCTCGAACAACGAGCGCAAGGTGCAGCGCTATTTGATCGGCGCCGAGGGTGATTTCGAGGCTTTCGGAAAACCGGCGGGCTGGGACGTCTATGCCCAGTACGGCCGCGCCGAGTTGCACGAGCAACTGACCGATATCCAGCAAACGGTGCGGAGAAACAACGCGCTCGCCGCCGTGTTCGCGCCGGCCGGCAACCCGCGCGGTCTTCCGGTCGGTTCGATCCAGTGCCTGATCAACGTCAACGCCAGCGCGGCGGACGACGATCCCAACTGCCGCCCGCTCAACCTGCTGGGCATCGGCGTCGCCGATCCGGCGGCGGTCGATTATGTCCTCGGCGATCCGTTCCGCGATCAGACGCTCGAACAGACCGTGATTGGCGCCAACCTGTCGCTCACGCCTTTCGCGACCTGGGCGGGCGACGTCAGCATCGCGGTCGGCGCCGAGTACCGCAAGGAGGAGATCGACGGGTCCGTGCCCGCCGAGTTCCAACCCGTCTTCAACCCAGCCACCGGCGCATCGACCAGCAATTGGTCGGTCGGCAACTACCGCCCCAGCAAGGGCAGCTACGACGTCAAGGAGGCCTACCTCGAAACGGTCGTGCCGTTGGGCTTTGGACTCGAGTTCAACGGGGCGGTGCGCGCCACCGATTATTCGACCTCGGGCTATGTCACGACATGGAAGCTGGGTGCGACCTGGCAGCCCATCGACGACATTCGACTGCGCGCCACGCGCTCGCGCGACATTCGCGCGCCCAACCTTAACGAGCTGTTCCAGGCGGGTACCGCCAACACCTCCACCGTCACCAACCCGTTCTTCCCGGGAGTGGGGCCGGGGACCGGCACTTATGGCTCCAGCCTCTCCTACCTGGGCACGATCACGGGCAATCTGGATCTGAGACCGGAGAAGGCGGATTCGTGGAACGTCGGCGCGGTGTTCTCGCCCCGCTTCATTCCGGGTTTCAGCGTGTCGGCCGACTATTTTGACATCAAGGTGAAACAAGCGATCGACAGCCTCAGCGCGGACGACATCGTCAACCGCTGTTTCGAGGGGCTGGCGGACTTCTGCGCGGCGATCACGCCCGACCCCGCCAATCCCTCGCGCGTCCTGATCAGCCGCCAGCCGGTCAATTTCTCCAGCCTCGTCATGCGCGGCGTCGATCTGGAAGCGTCGTATCGGATGCCCCTCGCCGGGGGCAATTTCACCCTGCGCGGCCTGGCGACGCGCTATATCGACAACATCGTCACAACAGGGGTGCCCGGCTTCGTGCCGCTCAACTCCGTCGGGACGCTGGGTGTCGGCACCGGCACGCAATCGATCACGCCGAAGTGGATCTACCGCTTCACCGCGAGCTACGACACCGACGATTTCTCGCTGACCGCGACGGCGCGAGGCGTGAGCGACGGCAGGTACGATGCCACCGGCATCGAGTGTGGGACCAGCTGCCCGATCTCGACCAACCAGTTCCCGACCTACGAGGACAACAGCATCGACGGCGCGACTTACGTCGACCTCAACGCGACGTTCAAGTTCGACGCGATGGCCAAGGGCGACGCCGAATTCTTCGTCAACGTCACCAATGTGTTCGACGCCGACCCGATCCTGCTGCCCGAAACCGGCCTCGCCGCGAACAGCACCTATTCGGACCTGCTTGGCCGCAGCTTCCGCGTGGGCGTGCGCTTCAGGATGAAGTGACACGGGACGAACGAAAGAAAAAGGGAGGGCACCGGTGGCCCTCCCTTTTTTGTTGAGCGGTCCAGGGTGTCGCTCGGGTTGAACGAAAATCGACCCGTCCGACAACGGAAAAGGCAGGCGTGGCACACGCCCGGGTCTGGGTGATTGAGGCGGGCCCCAGCATGGACTATAGGCGGCCGCGAAACTCTCACGGCCGGTGTCCCGCTGCGGGTCCCAACCGCCTCGGGAACAACGGAGCCCCCATGTCGAAATCGCTTTTCCTGGATGATTTGCAGGTCGGCCAGCAATGGCATGGCGGCCCGATCGAAATGACCGAGGCAGATATCATCCGCTTCGCGAGCGAATATGATCCCCAGCCGATGCACATCGACACCGCGACGGCCGCGAGCGGACGCTTTGGCGGCATTATCGCCAGCGGCTGGCACGTCGCCTCGGTCGTGATGCGCGATTTTGTCGAAGCCGCCCCGTTCGGGAGCACGCCGCTTCTTGGCCTCAAAATCGACGATCTGACGTGGCGCATACCCGTGCGGCCCGGCGATGTGCTTCGCATCACGCGCGAGGTCGTCGACATCGCGCATTCCAAAAGCAAGCCGGACCGGGGGGTGCTGACCATGCGAATGACCGTTACCAACCAGGAGGGCGCGGTCGTGATGGCGTTCACCAACCTCATCCAAATGCCAGCCCGGCCCGTCATCGATAGCTAGGCTCCTTCAGCAGCACCCGGCCGATAGATGTCTGTCGGCGAGCGGAAACGCTGAGGCAGTTCGAGCCTGCGACACCGCCGAGGATGGTCGCGGCAAGCACGACAAGGCCCGTCCGCCTCAGCGGCGACGAACGGTTCACCGCATCGCGCGCCTTCGGGCAAGTTTTTGTTAACCCCCTTCCTGCAGATGTCGGGCGGGGGGCACAAAGCGGCACAGGCCGCGCGAATGGAGAGTTCGCAGTGCTCGAATATGAAACAAGGCCGGCATCGGTCATGGGGCCGCTGGGCCGGCTCACTCTCGACGATCTGCCGTCCTCGTCCACGGCGCACTGGGTCAGCCGCCGCAAGGCCGAAGTGCTGGCCGCGATCGATGGCGGATTGCTCAGCCAGAGCGAGGCCTGTGCGCGATACCGGCTGAGCGTCGAGGAACTTGCCGGCTGGCGGCGGTCGATCGATCGCGCGGGCATCCCCGGCCTTCGTATCACCAGAACGCAGGAATATCGTAATCGGTTGGGCAGATGATCAATCGATGCCGGGCGTCCCCACACGCACGGCAACGGCGGGGCGGCGCGAGCAGACTGGTCCCTCTCGCGCCGCCCTTTCCAAATGCTCTGCTTCGCCGCCTCTGGGCACCGATGGCCCGCGATTAGTCACCGATCATATCGGCGAATGCTGGTGAAACACCAGCTTCCAACCATCGGGGCGCCGCACATAGGCTGAGCTGACGAGCGCCGCATAGGGTTCGCCATCGGCGCGCGTCACATCCGCCCGGTAGCTGATGATCGCAAAATCTTCGTCATTATCCAGAAGTTGACGATCCCCCATCGTCAGGTCACGCCAGCGGCTGGCGTTGGTCGCCGTCGCCGCGACCTCTTCGCGCGAATGCACGCCATGCATTTCTCCCGCCTGCGGAAAGGCGAGCAGGCACTGGCGGTCGACATGCTTCAGGAAATGATCTTTGCCGTCGAGCCAGAATCCTCGCTCGATGTCATAAAGCTCCTTTTCGAGCGCCATCTCACTTTCCCTTCAAGCGCGCGCGGGATCAACCGCCCTTCTTCTGCGCCCGCGCAGCCCGGACGCCCGCGAGAAACTGCTTTTCATTGACCTTCATCGCCAATCCTCTCGCCGAGAGGAAGAATGCGGCGCGCGGCATGGTGATATTGCCTTCGCTGGTCGCCAGCACCGCGCCCTGGGACGCCATCGCCGTAACCTTGCCGAGCACAGCGGCACCGTCGGCGCTCCGCACTTCGGCGCCCGGTTTCAAGGCTCCGTCAACCGCCGCCGCATCGGCCTCGGCCTGCCTCAGAACGGCGACGATCTTCTCCTTCGGGGCCTTCAGCGCCGGGCCCTTCGCGCTCTTCACAAAGGCATTCTTCGGAACCACCAGCCCGTTGCCGTCAATCGACACGGCCACCCTGTCTCCTGACACTTTGGCGATCTGGCCAACTTCTTCGCCATTCTGGTCATAAACCTTGGCACCCACGACCAGCGAAGCGGCAGGTGCCGGCGCTGGCGCTTGCGCCTGCGCAGCGGGGCCAGCGAGCGGTATCGCGCTCGCAAGGAATAGCGCTGCGATCGGGCCGAAGGATTTGTGCATGAAGCGCTCCTGTCGAACAAATATGCCCGCCCGTGCCGCATCGCACGACCGCGTGCCAAATGCGATGTTGCCCGGCCGTGCTACGGACGCGGCGAGCCGACGTCCCTCGCCAATCGGCGAAGACATCGGTCGGCCCGAAAGGGAGCCGGTTACCGGCGGCTACTGCGGGACGGGCGTCGGGCTGTCAGAACCCGTCGCCGACCTATATGGCGCTCTCGGCGCGCGCCGCGGATCACGCCGCCAAGCTGCTGAGGGAAGGCGCGATCTAACGGCGCGGCGGTGGAAAGGCGGGAGTTCGTCATGCCTTCGGGCGCCAACCGATTGGCCCGCACCTGGCGGACTGTCGTCGTGACAGACTCCGCTTTGCACCGGAATCTCCCTGTTTTCAGCCAAATCGCGAAGATCGGGCTGGCTGGGGCGGCAGGATTCGAACCTGCGAATGGCGGCATCAAAAGCCGCTGCCTTACCACTTGGCGACGCCCCAACAGGCCGGTGCGAGCGCGTCTATAGCGCCTCTCGGCCGCTTGGCAAGCTAGCCAGTCAGAGCCGGGTAACCCAGCCATGCGGATCGGCGGCGCGGCCGCGTTGGATGTCGACTAGCTTGTCCTTGAGCTTCGTTGTCACTTGTCCCGGGCCGCCGGCGCCGATGGTGAAGCTTGAATTGCCGCGCGTCACTTTGCCCACCGGGGTCACCACCGCGGCGGTGCCGCAGGCGAAGCTTTCGGTCAGCTTGCCGCTTTCCGCATCGGCCTGCCACTGGTCGATCGCATAGGGTTCCTCGCGCACCGTCAGCCCGGCGTCGCGCGCCAGCGTGATGATCGTTTCGCGCGTGATGCCGGGAAGGATCGTGCCGGTCAGCGGCGGGGTGACGATGCTGCCGTCGTCGAAGACGAAGAACATGTTCATGCCGCCCAGTTCCTCGATCCAGCGACGCTCGGCGGCGTCGAGGAAGACGACCTGATCGTGCCCCTTGGCGATCGCCTCGCGCTGCGCGACGAGGCTGGAGGCGTAATTGCCGCCGCATTTGGCGGCGCCGGTGCCGCCGGGCGCGGCGCGGGTGTAATCCTCCGACACCCAGAGCGAGATCGCGGGGGCGCCCGACTTGAAATAATTGCCGACCGGCGAGGTGATGACGAGGAACTGATATTCGGCCGCGGGTTTCACGCCGAGGAACACTTCGCTCGCGAACATGAAGGGACGGAGGTACAGCGCGCCGCCGTCGACCTGCGGGAACCAGTGCGCGTCGGCGGCGACGGCTTCCTTGACCGCGGCGATGAACAGTTCCTCGGGCAGTTCGGCCATCGCCATGCGGCGCGCGCTGGCGTTGAAGCGCGCGGCATTGGCCTCGACGCGGAACAGCGCCATCGAGCCGTCGTCGAGGCGATACGCCTTCAGCCCCTCGAAGATTTCCTGCGCATAATGGAGCACCGCGGTCGCGGGATCGAGCGACAGCGGGCCGCGCGGCATAACCTGCGCATCGTGCCAGCCCTGTCCCTCGGTATAGCGGATCGACACCATATGATCGGTGAAGACGCGCCCGAATGCCGGATCGGCGATCGCCGCCGCCCGTACATCGTCCGCGATCAGATTGGGGTGCGGCAGATGGGTGAAGGCGGGAGCGGACATGCGAAAACACCTGTGTTTGCTGGTTTGTGGAGCGGGCCTCTTGCCAAAGACCGGCGGCGCGCGCAACGGTAGCGACTATGCCGGATGAGAATTTTCTTTCACAAGTACCCGCCGCCTCTGCTCTTTTCTTGCGCGAAGACGAAGTGCGCCGCGGCATCGAATTCCTCTTTTTCGCGCACGCCTCGCTGTGGCGCGCGATCGATGCGCGGCTCGCCGAAAAGGAACTGGGCCGCGCGCATTACCGCGCGCTCTATTTCATCGCGCGGCAACCGGGGCTGACGATTTCGGACCTGCTCGCCTTGCTTGGCATCACCAAACAGTCGCTCGGCCGGGTGGTGAAGGAGCTGGAGGCGCGCGAATATCTGACGACGCGCCCGGGCAATCGCGACCGGCGGCAAAAGGAGCTGCGCCTGACCGATGCCGGCCGCGCGGCCGAGACAGTGATCTTTGGCATGCTGCGCGACACGATGAGCCGCGCCTATACCCATGCGGGGCAGCAGGCGGTGACGGGGTTCTGGCAGGTCAGCGAGGCGCTTGTCCCCGCCCGCGAACGCCGCCGGATCGCGATGCTGGGGAAAGATACGGGCTAGCTAAACCCAATTCCGTTCGCATCGAGCCCTTCGACTGCCTTGGCAGGCGCTCAGGATAAACTTCGGCCGCTGGCCGAAGTCGAGATGCCCATCGGTTGGGCGCTACACTGAGGGGCGTCTCGACGTCGCTCGACACGAGCGGGTTATGAAGGGTCAGCCCTCACCGCGCGCAATATCGGCAAGCTCGCGCCCGCGGTCGCGTGCCGCGCGCAGCACGTTGGTGAGCAGCGCGGCAAGCTGGCCGTCGCTGTCGAGCACGTCGAGCCCCGCCTGCGTCGTGCCGCCCTTGCTCGCGACCTGCGCGATCAGCACGCCCGGCTTTTCGCCGCTGTCGGCAAGCAGCGCGGTCGCGCCGCCGAACGTTGCGGTCGCGAGTGCCAGCGCGTCTTCGGCGGACAGGCCGAGGCGTTCGCCCGCGGCAGCATAGGATTCGATCAGGCGAAAGACGAAAGCGGGGCCGCTGCCGGTGAAGGCGGTGACAAGATCCATCGTCGAATCGTCGGCGAGCCGCACCGTCTGGCCCAATGTGTCGAGCAATGCGTCGATCGCCGCATCGTCGGCGTCGCCCAGCGTCGCGACCGCCGACACCCCGGCGCCGATGCGGGCGGCGAGGTTCGGCAGGATGCGAACCTGCGCACCTGCGTGGGGGAAGCGTGCGGCCAGATCGGCGAGCGACACGCCGGCGAGGATCGAGAGCAGATGAACGCCGCCCGTCGCGAGCGGTGCCAGCACATCGGCGACGTCGCCCAGCTGCTGCGGCTTCATGCCGAGCATGATCCAGTCGGCGCTGCCGCCCGCGGCCTGCCATTCGTCAAGCGACGCGTGCTGGGCGATGCCCGCGCGCGGCGCCGCATAGGGATCGACGATCGCGACCAGCGCCGGGTCGAGACCCGCCGCCAGCCAGCGATCGAGCATTGCGCCCGCCATATTGCCGCAGCCGACCAACAGGAACCGGCCGGAGAAATTCCGCAATGCTTTGGTCATAGGTCCTACTTTTCTGTCCTTATCGACAGCTGCTCTCGGGCCCCGACAACAGGTCGAGACAGCGTCCGTCGATCTTGTTCGCGTCCACGGCCAGGCCCATCAGCGAGGCGAGTGTCGGCATGATATCCACCGTCATCACGGCGTTGGGCTGTTCGAAACCGGCCAGCCCCTTGCGCCAGAAGAGGATCGGCACGCGGCGGTCATAATCCCACACCGACCCGTGCGTCGCGACATAGCCGATGCCCGATTCGGGGATCGGCGTGACCCGCGGCTTCAGCGCGATGATGAAATCGCCCGAACGCTGCGGATTATACGAGGCGCGCAGCTTATCCATCAGGGTCCAGGTGTCAGGCGCGCGTTTTGAAATCGAATGCGCCTCGAGTTCTTCACGCGTCACCACCGCCTCGATCTGCGGATGCGCGCGGAGGCGCGGAAGCAGTTCGGCGAGCACGGCCTTGCGCTGCGCGGCGGTCAGCGTCTTCGCCAGATAATAGTCGCCGCCATCGCCATAGAGCAGGGGCTGCGGCAGGCCGAGCTTTTCGGCCACCGCCTTGCCCATTGCTTCGGGGTCGAGCGCCTTATCGACGCGCTGCGCGTCGGGCCAGGCGTTCTGGCGGTTGCGTTCGGGCAGGTCGTGGCCGCCATGGTCGGCGGTCAGCGCGACGACATAATCGATCCCCGTCGCATCGAGCCGCGCAAAGAAATCGCCGAGCTCGCGGTCGAGCCCCGCCATCTGGATGCACATCTCGCTGCCTTCGGTGCCGGTGCTGTGGCCGACATAGTCGGTCGCTGCCAGCCCGACGATCAAGAGGTCGGTGCCGCTACCCTCACCCATCTTGCGCACCTGGCGCAGCGCGGCGGCGGTCGCGAGTACCGCGCCATCGGCCTCGGGCGACGCCATGAAACGGCGGAAGTCGCCGGCGTCGCGCGCCATGCGGCCGGTGCCGACCGAGCCGCCCTTTTCGAGCGGGATCGCGATGTCGTGCGCGGCGCAATCGGCAGGAAGCGTCAGCGCGGGGCGCGGCTGGTTAATCGCGGCGGCGATCGCGGTGCCCGCCTGCTGCGCCGCCGGCGACAAGGTCGTGCCGCGATAGCTGGTGAGCCCGGTGGGCGCGAGCCACATCAGTTCGTCGGCCTGCCGGCCGCCCATCATGATCGCCGAGCGATCCTTGCCCGATACCGAGACGACCTGCGCCTTCGGGTCGCGCGCCTTCATCAGATCGCCGAGCGTCGGCACGAGCAGATGGTTCACCGACGGCGCATATGCGCCGCTTTTCGATGTCGTCCCGGCGACCGTTTCGTCCTCGGCGCAATAGACGCGCTTGTCTTCGCGCGCGACCGACAGGTCGAAATAATTATTGGCGACGATCCCCGTGTGCGCCGGATGATTACCGGTCAGGATCGTCGAATGGCCGGGGCAGGTTTCGGTCGCGCCGTGCGCCTGATAGCCCGACGGGAAGACGATGCCCGACGCGAGCCGCGCGAGGCCGCCAGTGAAACGCCCGCGATATTCGGCGAACAAATCGGCTGAAAACTGATCGACCGCGATCATCACGACGAGCTTCGGCGCCGGGGTCGTGGCGGTAATTTTCTGTACCGGCGGCGCCGAATTCTGCGCGAGACCGGTTCCGGCGGCGGCAACACAAAGCGCGGTAGCGATGGCAGTGGACAGATATTTCAGCTTCACGGACGGCTTCTCCAAATGATGGCGGGGCATCGCCCCAAAAAGCGCGGGCTGTCCTCTCGTCGAAAGCCGCCTATATGGCAAGCCTTCGAACGATGAACGGGCGCGGGCAGAGCATGAATTTGACAAGTGAGGCTTTTGTGACACGCGCATGGCGAACCGTGCTGGCTTTGTTGGCGCTGTCGTTCATCACCATGAGCCCTGCGCACGCGCAATCGACGCATATCCAGCCAAAACTGGTCGCCGAGTCGGCGGCGCCCGCCCCAGGGAGCAGCACGACGCTCGCGCTGACGATGGCGCCCGAGGCGACCTGGCACGGCTATTGGGCCAATGGCGGCGATGCGGGTTTCGGCCTGTCGGTCGAATGGAACGCGCCCGAGGGGGTGACGATTGCGCCCTTTCGCTATCCGGTACCCGACGCGCTGATCCTGTTTGGCATGATGAACCATGTCTACGAGCATCCCTATGCGCTGCTGGCGGAGGTGCAGGTCGACAAAAGTGTCGCACCGGGGACCGACCTGACGCTATCGGGGGTCGCGAACTGGCTCGCCTGCACCGACAAGGTGTGCGTGCCCGAAAAAGCGGTGATTTCGGTCGCGCTGAAGGCAGGTGACGGCAAGATCGCGCCCGCAGAGCGCACCCGCTTCGACGGCTGGCGTGCGCTGCTGCCGCAGCCGCTCGACCGCCACGGCACTTGGGAAAAGCACGGCGACATCGTGCGCTTTGCCATCCCCCTCCCCGCCAGCACCGCGATCGACGCGCCGCACCTGTTCGTCGAGACGCAGGATGTCGTCGACTATGCCGCGCCCCAAAGTTTCAGCCGCAATGGCGACCACATCATCGTCGAAACGCGCGTGAAGGGCGAAAAAGCAGGGCCGGTTTCGGCGCTGCTGAAGCTCGGCGGCGGGCGCGGACTGTCGTTGACGCTCGACCCCGGCGCGGTTCCGGCGGCGGGCGAGGCGATCGCCGGGAAAGCCGGCGGCATCGATATGGCGCTGTTCTGGACCGCGCTCGGCGGCGCAATCCTCGGCGGGCTGATTCTCAACCTGATGCCGTGCGTCTTTCCGATCTTGAGCCTCAAGGCATTGAGCCTTGCTCGCTCGGGCGGCGATGCGCGGTCGGCGAAGATCGAGGCGCTCGCCTACACTGCCGGTGCCATCGTCACCGCACTGCTGCTCGGCGGCGTGCTGCTCGCGCTGCGCGCGGCGGGCGAGCAGGTCGGCTGGGCGTTCCAGTTGCAACATCCTGTGAGCGTGCTCGCGCTGCTGATCCTCGCGCTGGCGATCACGCTCAATCTGCTCGGCGCCTATGAACTGCCGTCCTTCGGCCGCGGACAGGCGCTCGTCGACAAGGGCGGCGCGGCGGGCGGATTCTGGACCGGCGCGCTCGCGGCCTTTGTTGCAACGCCGTGCAGCGGCCCGCTGCTCGGGGCGGCGCTCGGCGCGACGCTGGTGCTGCCAGCGTGGGCAGCACTGCCGATCTTCGGCGGGCTCGGCTTGGGCCTCGCCCTGCCGTTCCTCGCGATCGGCTTTGTGCCCGCGCTCAGGAACCGCCTGCCGAAGCCGGGGCCGTGGATGGATCGCTTCCGCAAATGGATGGCGCTGCCGATGGGGCTCACCACGCTCGCGCTGGCATGGCTGCTGTGGCGGCAACTCGGCGGCGGCGAGCAGCTCATATGGCCGATCCTCGCGGTCGCCATGGCGCTTGTCCTGCTCACGCATTACGGCTCGATCCAGCGCGGCGACCGGCGGTCGTGGTTGCTCTACGCCTCGGGGCTGCTCTTGCTTGTCAGCCTCGCGGGCACGGTGACCGAAGTCGCCGAGGCCGAACGCACTGCCGACGGCGCCGGATCGACCTTCTCTGCAGATGCGCTCGCCAAGGCGCGCGCCACCGGCAAACCTGTCTTTGTCTATTTCACCGCCGACTGGTGCCTGTCGTGCAAAGCGAACGAAGCCGGGGCGATCAATCGCGAGGCGGTGCAGGAGGCGTTCGACAAGGCGGGTGTCGTCACGCTTGTCGGCGACTGGACCAATGGCGACCCCGTCATCACGCGCACCCTCGCCGAGCATGGCCGCAACAGCGTGCCGCTCTACCTCTGGTATGCGCCGGGCGCCGCGAAACCCGAAATCCTGCCGCAGATTCTGACCCCGGGCCTGCTCACCGACAAGGTTGGCGGCTGATGGCGAAGCAGCGCGCCGACCAGCTGCTCGTCGACCGCGGCCTCGCCGAAAGCCGGACGCGCGCGCAGGCGCTGATCCTTGCGGGGCTCGCCTTCGTCGGCGACCGCAAGATCGACAAGGCGGGGCAGCAGGTTGCCGAGGATGCAGAGATCAGCGTCAAGGGCCGCGACCATCCGTGGGTGTCGCGCGGCGGGATCAAGCTCGACCACGCGCTGACCCATCTTGACTGGGACGTGACGGGCGCGGTCGCGATCGATGTCGGATCGTCGACCGGCGGGTTTACCGATGTGCTGCTGAGCCGCGGCGCGGCGCGCGTCTATGCGGTGGATTCGGGCACCAACCAGCTCGCGTGGAAGCTGCGGCAGGACGAACGCGTCATCGTCCACGAACAGACGAGCGCGCGCATATTGACGCCCACGCACATTCCAGAGCCCATCGACCTGATCGTGTGTGATGCGAGCTTCATCGCGCTGTCGAAAGTGCTTCCCGTGCCGATGTCCTTCGCGAAAGACGGCGCGCGGATGGTCGCACTGATCAAGCCGCAGTTCGAGGCCGAGCGACATGAGGTGGGCAAGAAAGGCGTCGTTCGCGACGCCGCGGTGCATGCGCGCGTTTGCGCCGACGTGCAGGGCTGGCTGACCGGCGAAGGCTGGGACGTCGTCGACCTTGTCGAGAGCCCGATTACCGGCCCTGAAGGAAATGTGGAATTTCTGATCGCGTCGGTGAAGCGAGCCGCTTGACGCTGCGCCGCACAATCGCGACACCATGCAACGGATTCGCGTGTGGGGGATAATGCGGACATGACCGAAATCGCAACGCCGGGGCAGCTTCGCATGTCCTATCTGCGCTGGGCGCTCGTCACGGTTCCGGCGATCGTGCTTGCGGGGAGCCTGTCGGGCCTCTTGTCGAACAGCGGTTATGGCAATCGCTGGTTCGCGTCGCTCGACCTGCCGCCGATCACGCCGCCGGGCTGGGTGTTCGGCACCGTCTGGCCGCTCCTCTATATCTGCCTCGGCCTGTCGCTCGCGATGATCCTCCACGCCCGCGGCGCAAAGGGGCGCGGTTTTGCGCTGCTGCTCTTCTTCGTCCAGCTGATCGCCAATTTCGCCTGGTCGCCGCTGTTTTTCGGGCAGCATCAGGTGACGACCGCGCTCTATGTGATCATCTTCATCCTGATGGTGACGATCGCCACCGCCTTTGCCTTTGCGCCGATCCGCAAGGCCGCGGCGTGGTTGCTCGTGCCCTATATGATCTGGCTCAGCTTTGCCGCGATCCTCAATTTCCAGATCGATCAGCGCAATCCCGATGCCGAAACCCTTGTCCCCGCCGCCGCCAGCACCCAAATAGGGTGACGGCAAGGGGACAGACCCCGACGAAGGAATATGAGACATGCAGAGCGAAAACCGCTTTTTCGACGATCTGGCCAAGATGGTGAACGGCATTGCCGGAACCGTCGCCGGTGCCGGCCGCGAAGCCGAGTCCGCGATGCGCGACCGCGCCAAGGAATGGGTTGGCCGCATGGATTTCGTCAGCCGCGAGGAATTCGAGGCTGTGAAGAAAATGGCCGCGACCGCGCGCGCCGAAGCTGAGGCGCTGAAAGCGCGCCTCGACAAGCTCGAAGGGGTGACGAAGCCCGCGGCGACGCCCAAGGCGGCTGCGGCGCCGAAAGCTGCGGCGAAGCCGGCCGCTGCGAAGCCGGCCGCGAAACCCGCTGCTGCGAAACCGGCAACCAAAGCCGCGGCAAAGCCGAAGGCCAAGTAATGCGTCGCCCCTGCGAAGGCAGGGGCCGCTGGCAACCTTGCGCAATGCCGATAGCGGCCCCTGCCTTCGCAGGGGCGACGAATATTCGCGGACTCGCCACGATGCGCGAGAGCCGCTAAAGGCGCGCGCATGAGTGACGATATTTACGACGACGATGACGGCCAGGATGCGGCACCGATGGAGATGCTGGCGTCCTATTTCGCCGCGCACGACTGGCCGCACGAGATGGTCGGCGAGGACGAGATCGTCGCGACCGCGCAGGGCAGCTGGACGACCTATGAGCTGCGCGCGGTGTGGCGCGCCGACGACGGCGTCATCCAGCTCCTCGCCTTTCCCGACATTCGCGTCGTCGAGGACAAGCGCGCCGCCGCGCACGAGGCGCTCGCGCTGATCAACGAGCAATTGTGGCTCGGTCATTTCGAGCTGTGGTCGAACAGCGGCACAATCCTGTTCCGCCACGGCATGCTGCTCGGCGCCGACGCATCGCTGCCGCTCGACCTCACCGAAACGCTGATCGAAAGCGCGATCGACGAGTGCGAGCGCTTTTACCCGGTGTTCCAGTTCGTGCTGTGGGGTGGCAAGTCGCCGGCCGAGGCGCTTGCCGCGTCGCTCATCGAAACGCGCGGCGAAGCCTAAGCCCTAAATCTTTTCGAAGCGGGTCAGCCCCGGCCCCAGTTCGTTCGGCCCGATCGCCAGCGGCTCGCCGCTCCAGTCGGCGACGAAGATCGTCTTGCGGCCGGTGCCTTGCGGAACGCTCGCACGATTGCCTTCGATGATCAGCCCGCGCGACGGATTGTCGCGCGCCTCGGCTGCGATCGCGATCAACGCGCCGTAATTTTCCTTGTCGCGTCCCTGGATCATCAGGTTGTTTGCAATCCGTCCGGTCGATCCCGCGGGCAGGTCGATCAGATAATTGGTCGCGGTGCCCTGCGTATCGTCGAAGCTGTTGTCGCGGATTTCGACGCGCGGCGAACGGGTCTTGAGATAATGGCCGCCGCTGCCCTTTTCAAAGCGCGTGCGCGTGACGACGACGCGGCCATAGACGCCGGTATAAACGCTGTGTGCGCAGCTGAGGCCGCGGTCGCAGCGGCCGAGGCGCGAGAAGGTCGAGCGGTCGATCGTCAGCGTCGCCGCGGGGTCGTCGGCGGTGAGGATCCCTTCCTCGCTGTTGCGGAACAGGCTGTTCACGACGTCGAGATTGCTTTTTTCGAGGCGGATGCCCGCGCCATTGCCGTCGGGGACGCGCATATTCTGGAACACGATCCCGTCGATGCGCGCGCCGGCGCCGCGCAGCACCAGCGCCGCCTTGCCCTCGCACGTCACGCCGTCGAAGATCGCCCGGCCGGGCTCGACGGCGACGAAGGCGATACGGCCCGCGGTCTGTACCGCGCAGTCGCGATGATAGCCGGGGGCGACGCGGATCGTGCCCTCGCCTTCGCCGATCGCATCGACGGCGTCCTGCAGCCGTCCGAAGCTGCGGCCCTCGACGCTGTAAGGTGCGCCCCCGGTCTGCGCGGGCAGCGGCACCGGCGCGAGAAGCAGCGGGAGGGCGAGCAGCGGCAACAAGGGCCGGCGAAGAAGTGCCTTGAACATGCCGCCGCCCATAGCGGCTTTCGGCGCGTCCGTCGTTGGCGAAGCTGGTTAATCGCGCGCCTGTCCCCTTATCGGACAGGCGCGCGGACGCAGGTTAATCCAGATTGGGCCGCAGCCAGCGCGTCGCGGTTTCGATGTCGACGCCGCGCCGCTCCGCATAATCTTCGAGCTGGTCGCTCCCGATCCGGGCGACACCGAAATACTGGCTTTCGGGATGCCCGAAATAAAAGCCGCTGACCGCCGCCGTCGGCAGCATCGCAAAGCTTTCGGTCAACACCAGCCCGGCATTGTCGCCGGCCGCCAGCAAGTCGAACAGGATCGGCTTCAGGCTGTGGTCGGGGCATGCCGGATAGCCGGGGGCGGGTCGGATACCGCGATATTCTTCCTTGATCAGCGCCTCGTTGGTCAGCTGCTCGCCGGGCGCATAGCCCCACAGGGTGGTGCGGACATGCTGGTGCAGCCGCTCGGCGAAGGCCTCGGCGAAGCGGTCGGCCAGCGCCTTCAGCAAGATATCGGAATAATCGTCCTTGTCGGCGCGGAAGCGTTCCGAATGCGGCTCGATGCCATGAATGCCGACCGCGAAGCCGCCCATCCAGTCGCCCGCCGGATCGATGAAATCAGCGAGGCACATATTGGCGCGGTCGCGGCTCTTCTTGACCTGTTGACGCAGGAAAGGAAGCGTCACATGGCGCTCCTCCTCGGCGATGTGGATCGTGACGCTGTCACCGTCGCGCGCGCACGGCCAGAGGGCGCAGACGCCGCGTGCGGTCAGCCACTTCTCCGCGATCAGCTTGTCGAGCATCGCATCGGCATCGGCCTTCAGCGCCTGCGCCGTTTCGCCGACCACGTCGTCTTCCATGATCGACGGCCAAGTGCCATGCAATTCCCACGCGCGGAAAAAGGGCGTCCAGTCGATGCATTCGCGCAAATCTTCGAGCGACCAGTCGTCGAAGCGGTGCAGCCCGGGCTGCAGCGGCGGCGCCGGCTTGTCGCTGAGATAGGCGTCGTAATAATTGGCACGCGCTTCTTCGAGGGTGTGCAGCACGCTCTGCCCCTTGCCCGCGCGCACGTCGCGGATATGGGCATAGTCGTCCTTATAGCCCTGCACATAGGCCTCGCGCCCGGTATCGCTGACCAGCGAGGTTGCTACGCCCACCGCGCGGCTCGCATCAAGGACGTGGAGCACCGGCCCCTGATAAGCCGGATCGATGCGCAGCGCGGTGTGGACCTTCGACGTCGTCGCGCCGCCGATCAGCAGCGGCATCGTCATTCCCGCGCGCTGCATTTCCTCCGCCACCGTCACCATCTCGTCGAGCGAGGGGGTGATCAGGCCCGAGAGGCCGATCATGTCGGCGTCATTCTCGTTCGCGGCTTCTAGGATCTTCGACCACGGCACCATCACGCCGAGATCGACGATCTCGAACCCGTTACACTGGAGCACGACGCCGACGATATTCTTGCCGATGTCGTGGACGTCGCCCTTCACGGTCGCCATCACGACCTTGCCCTTGCCCTTCGCGCCAGGCTCCTTCGATGCCTCGATGAAGGGCAGCAGGTGCGCGACCGCCTTTTTCATCACGCGCGCCGATTTGACCACCTGCGGCAGGAACATCTTGCCCGACCCGAACAGGTCGCCGACGACGTTCATCCCGTCCATCAGCGGCCCCTCGATCACCTCGATCGGACGCGGCATCAGCAGGCGCATTTCCTCGGTATCGTCGACGACATAGGCGTCGATGCCCTTGACGAGCGCATGTTCGAGCCGCTTGGCGACCGGCCAGCCGCGCCATTCCTCGGCCGCCTTTTCCTGCGCGGGGTTGCTACCCTTATAGCGTTCGGCGAGTGCGATGAGCCGCTCGGTCGGGCTTTCGGCTTCGCCCTCGACCTTGCGGTTGAGCACGACATCCTCGACCGCCTGACGGAGTTCGGGGTCAATCGTGTCGTACACGTCGAGCTGGCCGGCGTTGACGATTGCCATGTCGAGCCCGGCGGGGATCGCATAATAGAGGAAGACGCTGTGCATCGCGCGCCGCACGACTTCGTTGCCGCGGAAACCGAAGGACAGGTTCGAGAGGCCGCCCGAGAAATGGACGTGCGAGCAGCGGACGCGGATTTCCTTCACCGCTTCGATGAAATCGACCGCATAATTGTCGTGCTCTTCCAGCCCTGTCGCGACCGCGAACACATTGGGGTCGAAGATGATATCCTCGGGCGGGAAGCCGATCGTCATCAGCAATTTATAGGCGCGCTCGCAAATCTCGATCTTGCGCTCTTTGGTGTCGGCTTGCCCGACCTCGTCGAACGCCATCACGACGACCGCGGCGCCATAAGCCATGCACTTGCGCGCATGTTCGAGGAAAGGCTCCTCGCCTTCCTTCATGCTGATCGAATTGACGATCGGCTTGCCGGGAACGCATTTCAGCCCCGCCTCGATCACACTCCATTTCGAGCTGTCGATCATCACCGGCACGCGCGCGATGTCGGGCTCGGCGGCGATCAGCTTGAGGAAGGTCGTCATAGCATATTCGGCGTCGAGCAGACCCTCGTCCATATTGACGTCGATGACCTGCGCGCCGTTTTCGACCTGCTGGCGCGCGACCTCGACCGCCGCAGTATAATCGTCGGCGAGGATCAGCTTCTTGAACGCCGCCGATCCGGTGACGTTGGTGCGTTCGCCGATATTGACGAAGCTGGATGAGGCGGCGGTGGTCATCGGGTAATCCTGAAACTGAGTATTAGGCAGCGAGCGGGCGGGCGAGGACGAGATCGTCGTAAAGCTTGCCGCCGACGTTGAACTGGCGCGTGCCGAGGTCGGCGAACCCCTGCTTGCGGTAAAAGGCGAGCGCGCGTTCGTTCTGCGCATAAACACCAAGCAGAAGGCGGCGATGGCCGCGCGCCGCTTCCAGCGCCTGCTTCATCAGCGCCGCGCCGAGCCCGCTGCCGTGAAAGCGCGACAGCGAATAGATGCGCTTCAACTCGATATCGCCTTCAAGCGCCGCGACAAGGTCGGGCTTACCGACCAGCGCGAAACCGATCGGCGCGCCGCCGGGCTTCGCCTCGGCGATCCACGCGCGCGCGCCAGCCGCCAGATAGGCCTTGTACGCCGCCTCATTGTGGTGCGCGGCGCAATGACCGACGATCGCATCGCCGTCGAGGATGCCCGCGAAGGTTTCGAGGAAGGTCGCGGCGCCGATCAGCGCGAGCGCCGACGCATCGTCGGCTCCGGCTTCCCGGATCGTCCATGTCGGATTGTCGGTCATCGGTTCAGGCCGCCATGGTGAAGGGCTCGAGCCCCGCGAGCCGCGTCCGCACCGGCACCTCGGGAATATGCCGGGGCGCAAGGCCCTGAACCGCCTTGGCCATCGCCGCGATATGCGCGGGGGTCGACCCGCAGCAGCCGCCGAGGATGTTGACCTGGCCATGCTCGGCCCATTCGCGCACCAGCCCCGCGGTCGTGTCGGGCATTTCGTCATATTCGCCGAGTTCGTTCGGCAGGCCCGCGTTCGGATAGACCATCACCAGCGCGTCGGCGATGTCCGACAGCACGCGGACATGCGGGCGAAGCTGCGACGCGCCGAACGAGCAGTTCAGCCCGATCGTCAGCGGCTTGGCATGACGCACCGCGTACCAGAAAGCCTCGACCGTATGCCCCGACAGGTTGCGGCCGCTGAGATCGGTGAGCGTCATCGAAATCATCAGCGGCAGTTCGCGCCCGACCTTCGCCTCGGCCTCGAGCGTCGCGGCGATGCCAGCCTTGGCGTTCAGCGTGTCGAAGATCGTCTCGATCAGAATGAAATCGGCGCCGCCTTCGGCGAGCGCCACGACCTGATCGAGATAGACATTCTTGAGCTCGTCGAAGTCGATCTCGCGATAGCCGGGATTGTTGACGTCGGGCGACAGCGACAAAGTCTTGTTCGTCGGCCCCACCGCGCCCGCGATGAAACGGCGGCGACCGTCGCGCTCCTGATAGCGATCGGCGGCTTCGCGGCCCAGCCGCGCGCTTTCATGGTTGATGTCGGCGACCAGATGCTCGGCGCCATAATCCGCCTGGCTGATCGTGTTGGCGCTGAAGGTGTTGGTCGACACGATGTCCGACCCCGCCGCCAGATAGGCTTCGCCGATCGCGGTGACGACATCGGGGCGCGTCAGCGCGAGGATGTCGTTATTGCCCTTCTGGTCGTGCGTCAGGCCGAGCGAGCCGGCATAGTCGGCCTCGACCAGCTTGCGGAGCTGGATCTGGGTGCCCCAGCCGCCGTCGGTCAGCAAGATACGTTCCTTCGCCGCTGCCTGCAGGGCTTCACGTGCGCTGATCATGCGGCTTTCTCCGTCGCGGGGGCCACCGCCGGGCGGAGGCCCAGGAGGTGGCAGATGGCATAGCTCAGCTCGGCGCGGTTGAGCGTGTAGAAGTGGAAGTCGCGCACCCCGCCCGCATAGAGGCGGCGGCACATTTCGGCGGCGATCGTTGCGGCGACAAGCTGGCGCGCGGAGGGCAGGTCGTCGAGCCCCTCGAACAGCGAGATCATCCACGCGGGGATCGCGGTGCCGCACATATCGGCCATACGCCGCGTCTGCGACACGTTCGACACGGGCAGGATGCCCGGGATGATTGGTGCGGTGATCCCCGCCGCCGCAGCCGCGTCGCGGAAACGCAGGAAGCTGTCGGGCGAGAAGAAGAATTGCGTGATCGCGCGCGTCGCGCCCGCGTCGAGCTTGCGCTTCAGATTGTCGAGGTCGGACTGCGGACAATCGGCGTCGGGATGCGTTTCGGGATAGGCGGCGACCGAAATGTCGAACGGCGCAATCGCCTTCAGCCCCGCGACGAGTTCGATCGCATTGGCATAGCCGTCGGGATGCGCGCGGTACGGCGCGCCGCCCGGGACGTCACCGCGCAGCGCGACGATATGGCGCACTCCGGCATCCCAATAGGCATGCGCGACCTCGTCGATCTCGGCGCGCGAGGCCTCGACGCACGTCAGGTGCGCGGCGGGCGGAACGGCGCTTTCGGCGGCGATGCGCGCGACGGTCGCATGGGTGCGCTCGCGCGTCGATCCGCCCGCGCCATAAGTGACCGACACAAAGCTGGGCCCCAGCGGCTCGAGCGTGCGGAACGTGTCCCACAGCTGCGCTTCCATCTTCTCGGTCTTGGGCGGGAAGAATTCGAAGCTGACGCCGATGTCGCCTTCGAGATTGGCGAACAGCGGCGAGGCCGCGGCGCGGCGCGCCTCTGCCAGCGAATTCAAGTTCGACGTCATGCCGCAAGCCTTTTACTTTGTCCGTCACCGATGACGGGGGGTTGATCTTCATCGCTGCGACGGCGGCCGAGCCACAGCTTCACGGCCAGCTCCCCGCCTTCCAGCGTCTGGGTATTTTCCAGCAGCAGCCCTGCCGACGCGAACCAGCCGCGGATCTGCGCGTCCGAAAAGCCGAGGCGCGCGTGCGCCGCAAAATTGCGCAACTCTTCGTCCTCGTGCGGCGCGAAATCGACGACGAGCAAATGGCCACCGCCGCGCAGCACCCGGCTCGCCTCGGCGATCACGCGGTCGGGCTCGTGCGCGAAATGCAGCGCCTGATGGATGACAATGCTGTCGATGCTCGCATCATCGACCGGCAGGTTCAGGAAGTCGCCCTGGAGCAGGTCGACCGGAACCGATTGCTCCGCCAGCTTGGTGCGCGCGATGCGCAGCATTTCGGGGCTGCGATCGAGTGCGGTGATGCGGCGCGCGGTCGGCGCGAAGATTTCCGCCATCCGGCCGGTGCCGGTGCCGATGTCGAGCAGGTGCCCGAGCCGGCGGTTGTGCATCATCGCCAGCATCGCGGCCTCGACCTCGCTTTCGGCGACGTGGCGCGACCGGATCGCATCCCATTCGGCGGCATGTTCGGCAAAATAGCGTTCGGCGGACGCCGCGCGCTCGTCGCGCACCGCCGCCAGCCGCCGCGCATCATGCGCGATGACCCGCGTCTCGCGCGCAGAGAAAGGCCATTTTTCGGCTTGGCCGATAATGTCGGCGACCGGCCCGCCGTTCGCGATGCGCAGGAAAACCCAGCTTCCTTCGCGCCGCCGCTCGACGATCCCGGCCTCGACAAGGATCCGGACATGGCGCGACACGCGCGGCTGGCTCTGGTCGAGCACGACCGCCAATTCGCCGATCGCGAGCTCCATCTCGCGCAAAAGCGCGACGACTCGCAATCGCGTCGGGTCCGCGAGGGCACGGAAAATGTCGATCAGCTCGCTCATGGGGTAACATATAAAGCTTTCTTTATATCCGGTCAACCAAGCGCCGCTCCCCTATTTCCGCCACGCACCCTTCAGCCGGGACCGAATTACGACGAAACAGCGGGGCTCTGGCAAAAAGGGCGTTGCGTGCCATTTGGCGAGGGGGTAATTCTGCGCGCGATTGGCAAATTTCGGGATCGATCAGTTCCTGTGCCGATCGGTCAGTTCAAACCGAGAGGGGTATTCCCAAATGAAGAAATCGATCACTCTGTCGCTCGTCCTCGCCGCCTCGATGGGCCTCGCTGCTTGCGCCGAAAAGGCTGCCGACGACACGGCTGCTGCAACCGAAGACGCAGCCGCGACCGTCGAAGGCGCTGCTGATGGCGCGATGGAAGCGGCCGAAGGCGCTGCCGACGCGACCGCAGCTGCTGCTGGCGAAGCCGGCGCCGCTGCCGACGCCGCTGGCGATGCCGCTGCCTCGGGCGACGCTGCCAAGGCTGCCGACAAGGCGACCGAAGCTGCCGATGCTGCCAAGGAAGCTGCCGACGCCGCCAAGGGCGCGATGGAAGAAGCCAAGAAGTAAGCGTCTTTTCGGCCTTTCAGGCCGAAGAAATGCCACAGGCAAAGGGGGGTCGCCGGTTCGCCGGTGGCCCCTTTTTCATTCGGGACAGGTATCAATCGGCGCAGTTGCCAAGCCCCTGATCCGCCGTTAACTCTCAGTCCCTATGGCCGTCGCCCGGCCATTGCATTCGAAAGGAATATCATGCGCAAGATCATCATCGCCTCGATGGCCGCCGCGGCCTTCAGCCTCGCCGCCTGCTCGGAAAAAACCCAGGACGCCGCTTCGGAAACCGCCACTTCGGCCGCCGATGACGCCGCCGCCGCTGGCGATGCCGCTGCCGATGCTGCCGCTGGCGCTGCCGACGCGACGGCTGCTGCCGCCGACGAAGCCGCCGATGCGACCGCCGCCGCCGCCGACAAGGCCGGCAACGCCGTCGAAGGCACCGTGAATGCCGCGGGCGAAGCCGCCGACAAGGCCGGCGCCAATATCGCCGAAGAAACCAAGAAGGCCGAAGCCAACGACAAGAAGTAAGTCGTCGGCACGCCTTCGGGCTGATATCGGGGGCTCCATCCACCACGGATGGGGCCCTTTTTCATGGGAGCGCATGCGATGATCGACCTTCGGATGACGAGCGCCGCGCTCGCGATGCTGATCCTGACGACGGGATGCAGCCGCACCGACAATGAGCCCGGCCCCGGCGGCGTGACCGTCAGCGAGGCCAAGGCGCTCGACGATGCCGCCCAAATGCTCGAAAGCCGCGATAGCGCGCCGGTAGCCGCCGCGGACAAGCCGGACGGCGACGCCGAAAAGACCGTCAAATAGCGCCTTCCCCTCGCCGCATCAGGGCGTTAGGCTGCTCTCGCCCCGCAACTGGCGCTGAAGATGGAGTCCCATCGGGAAGCGGGGCGGACCGACAGGTCGACAGGAGCCGCGCGCCTGGGTGATCCATCGCCAGCGCAAGGACATCCGCATGACCGATACGCCCAGCACCACCGTCGTCTTCCTGCTCTTTCCCGGTATCACCCAGCTCGATTTCACCGCTCCCGCGCAGGCGCTTTCGCGCATGCCCGGTGCCATACTCGCGGGCGCCGCGGCCAGCCTCGACCCGATCATGACCGACAGCGGCTTCGCGATCGTGCCGACGCATGATTTCGCGAGTGCGCCGCAGGGCGACATCCTCTGCATCCCCGGCGGGCACGGCGTCGCCGACGCGCTGGGCGATGCCGCGACGATCGATTTCATCGCGCGCCAGGCGGCGGGCGCGCAGTGGGTGACGAGCGTCTGCACCGGCGCCTTCCTGCTCGGCCGCGCCGGGCTGCTCGACGGCAAGCGCGCGACGACGCACTGGGCCTATACCCACCTGCTGCCACTGGTCGGTGCCGAAACGGTGAAGGCACGCGTCGTCGAGGACGGGAATGTCGTGACCAGCGGCGGCGTCACCTCGGGGCTCGATTTCGCGCTGACGCTCATCGCCCGGCTGCGCGGCGATGCGGTCGCGCAGGCGATCCAGCTCGCGATCGAATATGATCCCGCGCCGCCCTTCCCCGGCGGCCATCCCGACCGCGCGCCCAAGGCGATCACCGCGGGATTGAAAGAGCATGTCTATGACGCCGCAGCAGCGCGGATGGAGGCGGCGTTGTCGGGCGGTTAGGGTCCAGACCCTAACGGCAGCCCGCGAGTGCGATTTCGTAAAGTTTCGGCCAATATTTTCCGGTGACGAACAAGCGCTTCGTTTTCGCGTCCCATGCAATGCCGTTGAGCACGCTGTCGGTCCCCCTGACACCGGCGTCGGCCTTGAGCCCCGTCAGGTCGACGAGCGAGACGACGTTGCCGGTGGCGGGATCGATGCGGACGATGAAATCGGTCATCCACACATTCGCCCAGATCTGGCCGTCGATCGTCTCCAGCTCGTTGATCATCGAGATCGGCCGGCCGCCGAAGCGCACCGTGACGCGCCTCTGCTCCTTCATTGTCGCGGGATCGAAGAAGCGGAGCTCCGTCGTGCCGTCGCTGAGCACCAGGCTGCCTTCGACCATCGTCACGCCCCAGCCCTCGCCTTCATATTTGAAGGTGCCGGCGCGTTTCAGATCCTTGATCGACCAGCGATTGCCGGCGCCGCCCTGCCAGGTCACGCCGATGATCTGATCACCCCAGCGCGTGATGCCTTCGCCGAACTGGTCGGCCGGCAGCTTTGTCTGCGCCAGCGCCTTGCCGGTCTTGAGGTCGAGCCGCGCCACGCGGGACTGACCATATTGACCGGTGGCCTCGTACAGATGCCCCTCGTCCCAGAAGAGGCCTTGGGTGAAGCTGGTCGCGTCGTGCGGGAAGGTTTCGACGATGCGGTAGCCGCAGCGCTCGATCGGCGGCGGCGCGGGGGCGGCAACCGCAGGATCGGCGAGCAGCGCAAGGGGAAGAACGAATAGCATCACCACTCTTAGCTATGCCGCATCGCCTGAACTGGCAATGTCCCGCCTGCCCTATTTCGTCATGCCATTTTCGTCATGCCGGACTTGATCCGGCATCCATGACGCCGCCCGTGGCATGGACCCCGGATCAAGTCCGGGGTGACGATGAAGATAAATTGCACAAAGAAAAGGGCCGGAGGATTGCTCCCCCGGCCCTTCTTTTTTGACTTGGCCGTTCGGCAAGTCGGCATGCGACCCCGGCCTTCGCCGGGGTGACGACCTGTTGGGGTCGTCAGAAGTCCATGCCGCCCATGCCGCCCATGCCGCCGCCGCCCATGGGCATGGCGGGCTTGTCGTCAGGTGTTTCGGCGATGCCGGCTTCGGTGGTGATCAAGAGACCGGCAACCGAGGCCGCATCCTGCAGCGCGGTGCGCACGACCTTGGTCGGGTCGATGACACCGGCCTTGACGAGGTCTTCATAGACGTCGGTCGAGGCGTTGAAGCCGAAGTTGCTGTCGTTCTGGTCGAACAGCTTGCCCGCGACGACACCGCCGTCGAAGCCCGCGTTTTCAGCGATCTGGCGAACCGGAGCCTGCAGCGCGCGACGGATGATGTCGATGCCGCGGGTCTGGTCTTCGTTGACGCCCGACATGCCGTCGAGAGCCTTCGTCGCGTACAGAAGCGCCGTACCGCCGCCGGGGACAATGCCTTCTTCGACCGCAGCGCGGGTCGCGTGGAGCGCATCGTCGACGCGGTCCTTGCGTTCCTTCACTTCGACTTCCGAAGCGCCGCCGACCTTGATCACGGCAACACCGCCGGCGAGCTTCGCCAGACGTTCCTGCAGCTTTTCCTTGTCGTAGTCGCTGGTCGTCGTTTCGATCTGCGCGCGGATCTGTTCGACGCGGCCCTTGATCGCATCATGGTCGCCAGCACCATCGACGATGGTGGTGTTGTCCTTGTCGATCGTGACGCGCTTGGCCTGCCCAAGCATGTTCAGCGTGACCGACTCAAGCTTGATGCCCAGGTCTTCGCTGATCATTTCACCGGCGGTGAGGATCGCGATGTCCTGCAGCATCGCCTTGCGACGATCGCCGAAGCCCGGTGCCTTGACGGCAGCGACCTTCAGGCCGCCGCGCAGGCGGTTGACCACCAGCGTTGCGAGCGCTTCGCCTTCGATGTCTTCGGCGATGATGAGGAGCGGACGGCCCGACTGCACCACGGCTTCGAGGATCGGAAGCATCGACTGGAGGTTCGACAGCTTCTTTTCGAAGATCAGGATGTACGGATCCGAAAGCTCGACGAGCATCTTTTCGGGGTTGGTGATGAAGTAAGGCGACAGGTAGCCGCGGTCGAACTGCATGCCTTCGACGACGTCGAGTTCGAAATCGAGGCCCTTGGCTTCCTCGACGGTGATCACGCCTTCCTTGCCGACCTTTTCCATGGCTTCGGCGATCTTGTCGCCGACTTCCTTGTCGCCATTGGCCGAAATGATGCCGACCTGCGCGATTTCAGCGGTGCCCGAAACGGGCTTCGACTGCGCCTTGATCGTTTCGACAACCTTGGTGACCGCGAGGTCGATGCCGCGCTTCAGGTCCATCGGGTTCATGCCGGCGGCAACCGACTTCATGCCTTCGCGCACGATCGCCTGCGCCAGAACGGTCGCGGTGGTGGTGCCGTCGCCGGCCTTGTCGTTCGCCTTCGATGCGACTTCGCGCAGCATCTGGGCGCCCATATTCTCGAACTTGTCCTTAAGTTCGATTTCCTTGGCGACGGTGACGCCGTCCTTGGTGATGCGGGGCGCGCCGAAGCTCTTGTCGATCACGACGTTGCGGCCCTTGGGACCGAGGGTCACCTTCACCGCGTCGGCGAGGGTGTCGACGCCGCGCAGAATGCGCTCACGCGCGTCGCGGCTGAATTTTACGTCTTTAGCAGCCATGGGCTTGTTCCTTTAAAATCCGCAGAAAACTGCGTAACTTCACACTGAATTCGATGAAATCGCTCAGGCGATGACGCCGAGGATGTCCGATTCCTTCATGATCAACAGCTCTTCGCCGTCGACCTTGACTTCGGTGCCCGACCATTTGCCGAACAGGATGCGGTCGCCCGCCTTGACGTCGAGCGGGGTCACCTTGCCGTCATCGGCGCGGGTCCCGGTGCCGACCGAGACGACTTCGCCTTCCTGCGGCTTTTCCTTGGCGGTGTCGGGGATGATGATGCCGCCAGCCGTCTTTTCTTCGGCTTCGATACGGCGAACAAGCACGCGGTCGTGCAGCGGACGAAATTGCATGGAAATCCCTCCAGAGATGGAAATGATGTCGTTTAGCACTCACAGGACGCGAGTGCTAACAGTCGGCCATATGGGTGGGAGTCAGATAGGCGTCAAGCGCAGGGGTACAAGATTCTCGCGAAGTTTTTGCGTCAGGCCGGAAGCAGGCCCAGACGCGCGCGCATCCGCCAGCGGAGCAGCAGCACGGCAGAGACGACAATCAGCCCCACGGCCAGCCCGATCCACACCCCGACGCCGGCGAGCGGCGTCCAGAAGCCGAGGTAGATGGCGGTGCCATAACCCGCGATCCAGTAACCGCAGATCGCGATGATCATCGGGGTGCGCGTATCCTGCAATCCGCGCAGCACGCCGGCCGCCACCGCCTGCGCCCCGTCAAAGAGCTGGAAGGCGGCGGCGACGACGAGGAACTGCATCGCGAAACCGACGAGCGCGGCGTTGCGCGCGGCATCGACGTCGACATAGATCGACAGCACGAGCGACGGGAACAGCCACATGATGAGCGCGGTCAGCCCCATGAAGCCGATGCCGAGGATGAGCGACGCCTGCCCCGCGTGTGCGATACCGCGATGGTCGCGCGCGCCATAGAAAAGACCGACGCGGATCGTCGCCGCCTGCGCGACGCCGAAGGGGATCTGGAAGGCGAGCGCCGCGACCTGCAGCGCGATCGTGTGCCCGGCGAGCTCGGTTTCGCCGATGCGGCCCATCAGGAAGGCGGCGCCGGTGAACAGCCCCGCCTCGGCCAGGATCGTCAGGCTGATCGGCGTGCCGATGCGCAGCATGTCGAAAAAGCGCGTCCATTCGGACCGCCACCAGTTGCCGAACAGATGATAGCGCCGCAGCCGCCGGTCGCTCTGGATGACGACGACATAGGCGATCAGCATCAGGAAGCTGGTCATCACGCTCGAAATTGCCGAGCCGTGGAGGCCGAGCGCGGGCATGCCGAGGTGGCCGAACACCAGCACCCAGTTGCCCAGCGCATTGACGAACAGCGCGCCGAAGGTGATCGCGGTCGCGATCGTCGGCCGCCCGAGCGCCGAGACGAAGATGCGCAGCACCGCCGCGGCGATCATCGGGAACATGCCCCACATCAGGATCAGCAGGAAGCCCGCGGCACGCGCCGAGGTTTCGGCCGGCTGCCCCGTCGCGAGCATGATCGGCCCGCCCGCGGCGCAGATGCCCATGAAGAGGAGCGAGACCAGCGCGCTGAGCCACAGCGCCATGCGCACGGTTCGCCGCACCTCGCGCACCGCATGCTTGCGGCGGCCGAGCTCGGCGGCGATCAGCGGCGCCGACGCGCCGATAAGGCCGGAGCCGGTCCACAGCAGGAGTCCGAAGATCGCGACGCCGAGCGACGAGGCGGCGAGCGCCGCGTCGCCGAGCCGCGCGACGAAGATCACGTCGATCGCATGGACGAGCATTTGCAACAGGTTCGCGGCCGCGAGCGGCACCGCAAGCGCCAGCGTCGCGCGGAATTCGGCGCGGAGGCTCGGCGGTGTTTCCGCGGTCAGAGGGGCGGCCTGATGCAGCATAGCCGGCCCGGATAGGCGAGCGGCCCGACGCTTTCAATTGCGCGCGTCGATCACTCCGCTTTTCGGCCCAAGGGGTGGCAAAAAGGCAACAACTGCCGGCGCATGCGCATCAGCGCAGGGTGATTTCGACCGATGAGCCCGAAGTGCGGCGCGTGATATTTCGCGGCGCAACGCCCCGCGCTTCCAGATAATTTTGCACGACCGCGGTCATCCGGTCGTTCGGCCCGACGATTTCGATCCCGCCGCCGCAATCCCGCGCGACCTTGCCCAGCATGTCGAGCATGGCGCGCGAATCGGGCGTGATCGCCGCCATCCCGCTGTCAAAAGCAATCGGATAAGGTCCGGTGTTGCAGACCGCCGAGCCGAGATCTTTGGGGACGAACGCCTCCGTCATGTCGGAGACGACCGCCGGCGGCGGCCCCGATGGCGCCTCGACCCCGGCCAACGACGCCTCGCTATCGACCGGCGCGCCGACCGGCTGTCCGGACCAATAAGCCGAAGCCGCCCATATCAGCAGCGCAATGCCAATCGCGCAGAGTGCGGTCAGGCGATGGCGGCGCACGAACGCGGCGATATGACCCAGCCGGTCCGGAGCGATATCGGTCGCAGCCGCCGTCGTTTCTGGACGGTCGGCAACGGGCGAAGGCGTGCCTGCGACTTTGGCGCCCGCGAGGGCTGCCAGCCGTTCGCGCGCCTCGCCGAGAAGCGGATCGCCCGCGTTAGCCGCAATCCAGCCGCGCCACTGTCCCGCGTCGGCTGATTGTTCGTAGCGGACATAATCGCCCAGCCCCGGCCGTCCGACGAGACGGCCGATCCGCGCGACGATTTGCCGCCAACCGTCGCCCGCCTGAAAATCGGGCCGGTCGAACAGGTCAACCGCCTGTACCGAGGCGAATTCGAGCGGGGGCAGGCAGTCGTCAAGCCTTGCTGCGACCAGCCTTTCGCTCTGCCGCCCGGTGCGCGCTTCGGCGCGGATCCAGTCGCTGTCGGCCGCCAGTTCGGACCAGAGGACCAGCACCGCCTTGGCGCGGCGTACCTCACGCTCGATCTCGCGATCGAAATCGGTGCCCGGTTCGATATGCGCGTCGAACCAGACCGACAGCTTCAGGTCGACGAGCGCGGTGCAGATCGCAACGCATCGCCCGCGCTCCTCGCGCTTGTAGCTGATGAAGACGTCGGTCATGCTGGGATAATGCTTTGAGGGATCATTTGCTCCAAAGCGTCGCCATCTCGAAGGCAAAAGCCAGGAAGGTCAGCGTCAACCCGACGACGAACAGCCGGTACGCATAGGCAAGATAGCGATATTTGCGCCGCGCGAGGACGACGCCATTCTGGTAGGTATCGCGCAGCATCGTCTCATAGAGATCCTCCTCGGTGCGCAGGCGCGCCTTCACCGCGGCGATGAACTCATCCTCGTCCATCTGTTCGAAGCGGCCGAAGAAGAGGATATTGCTGTGATCCTTGCCGTCCTTGTAGACGACCGGCGGCGCCCTGCCGACGCGCGGCAGCACCGCCGACACCGCGAGCAAAGCCGAGAGGAAGGAAAAGGTCGCGAGGATCGCGAGCGGCATCGCAAGCGCGCCGCCGCCCGAGCGCGCCTGCCCGATCGCAAGCGTGAAGACGACGAAGGTCGCGCCCATCAGGATCGATGCCTTCTGGTCGGCCATCTGCGACAATTGCATCGTGATCTGCTGGTTGGTGCGCACGAGGTGCACCGCGTTCGGCGGAAAGGAAATCGCCGGCCGGCCCTGCGATATCTTTGAATCTTCGCTGTCCATGCCAAGCTGCCCCTGCTGGCGACCCGCCACAGCGATGCCACGAAGTCCCGCCAGCGGCAAGATGCTGCCCTGTTCCCGCCGCATTCGCTTGCCAATCGGAGGCCTTCGCGGCATGCCGCACGCAACTTCATATCTTTATGGGACGCACCACATGAGCACCGCCCTGCGCGACCAGATTTTCGGGCTGATTGCCCCTTTCAACAAGAAGGGCGTCGAACTGACCGACGCCACCACCTTTGCCGGCGACCTCGAATGGGACAGCCTGACGGTGATGGATTTCGTCGCCGAGGTCGAGGATACGTTCGACATCATCATCAGCATGAACATGCAGGCCGAAATCGAAACCGTCGGCCAGCTGGTCGCCGCGGTCGAGAAGCTGCAGGGCTAAATCTTTTTCCCCGTTCGTGTCGAGCGAAGTCGAGACACCCATCGGGACAGCGCAAGTTCGAGGGGCATCTCGACTTCGCTCGATGCGAACGGATTTTGGACATTTGACATGACCGACCTCTTTTCGAAATTCGACCCGCTGATCCAGCAGCGCGAGGATCTGCTCGCGACCGGAGTCACCGATCCGTATAATCTGGTGATGGAAAAGGTGATCTCGCCGACCGTCGCGATCTGTAACGGGCGCGAGACGATCCTGCTCGGCACCTATAATTATATGGGCATGACGTTCGACGAGGATGTCATCGCCGCGGGCAAGGACGCGCTCGACAAGTTCGGCAGCGGCACGACCGGCAGCCGCGTGCTCAACGGCACCTATCAGGGGCACAAGGAGTGCGAAGAGGCGCTCAAGGAATTTTACGCCATGGATCATGCCATGGTGTTTTCAACGGGGTACCAGGCGAACCTCGGCATCATTTCGACGATCGCCGGCAAGGGCGACTATGTCATCCTCGACATCGACAGCCATGCGTCGATCTATGACGGCTGCGCGATGGGCAATGCCGAAATCGTCGCTTTCCGCCACAATGACGTCGAGGCGCTCGAAAAAAGACTGAAGCGCCTGCCCCCCGAAGCGGGCAAGCTCGTCGTGCTCGAAGGCGTCTATTCGATGCTCGGCGACGTTGCGCCGCTGAAGGAAATGATCCGCGTCTCGAAGGAAGCCGGCGCGATGGTGCTCGTCGACGAAGCGCATTCGATGGGCTTCATCGGCGAGAATGGCCGCGGCGTCGCCGAGGCGCAGGGCGTATTGGACGACGTCGACTTCGTCATCGGCACCTTCAGCAAGAGCGTCGGCACCGTCGGCGGCTTCTGTGTGTCGAACCATCCGAAGTTCGAAATCCTGCGGCTCGTCTGCCGTCCCTATGTCTTCACCGCCTCGCTGCCGCCAAGCGTCGTCGCGACCGCGGCGACGAGCATCCGCAAGCTGATGCACGGGTCGAACAAGCGCGCGCACCTGTGGGAAAATTCGAAGGTTTTGCACAAGGGACTGCGCGACCTCGGCTTCCAGCTCGGCACCGAAGAGCCGCAGTCGGCGATCATCGCGGTGATCATGCCCGACCTTGAACGCGGCGCGATGATGTGGGAAGCGCTGCTGGAAGAAGGCCTTTACGTCAACCTCGCGCGCCCGCCCGCGACCCCCGCGGGCATGACCTTGCTCCGCTGCTCGCTCTGCGCCGAGCATAGCATCGAACAGGTCGGCGAAATCCTCGGCCGGTTCGAACGCGCCGGCCAGCGCGTCGGCATTATCGGCTGAACCGAGCCTGCGCGCCGACCAGCGGATTCCTTTTCGGGTCGAGTTGAAGCGGTGTTAAGTTAACGGCGGCTTCGGCGCTTTGCGGCGCCGCGCTTGTCCGGTAAGAGATGCGCGTGTTCGAGAGGGATGGCGACAGCGAAAATGACGGCCGGCGGGAGCGTGTTCGCTTCTGGCTGACGATCGTCCTCGGCGCGATCCTGACCGGTGTGGTCGGGGCGCTCGTGCTGCTGCTCGCGCGCGCCAACGACAATTACGACCGCTCGCTCGGCTGGCAGACGCAGAGCATGGAAGTCATTTCGCAAACGCGGTCGGTCGACGCCGCGATCGCGCGCGCCGAGGCGTCGCTCGGCCGCTTTGCGGTCGGGCTGCAGAAAGAGGATGGGCGCGTCTATGAATATCAATGGGGCCGCGCGCGGCAGTTCCTCGCGCAATTGCAGCGTAACGTCCGCGACAATCCCAAACAGATGGCGCTGGTCGAACAGCTGACGCGCGAAATGGACAGCCGCGGGGCGCAGCTTGGCGACGCGGCGCTCAGCGCCAACTATAACCAGACCGTCGCGGCCATTTCGAAATATTATGCGGCGGGCAAAGGCCAGGGCGTCAGCCGGATCGACAAGCTGCTCAGCGAAATCATCGCGAACGAGCGCGCACTGCTGCGCGAGCGCAACCGGCTTGCCGTGGCCGACCGCGCCAGCCTCAACCAGGCGATCCTGCTCTTTTCGTTACTCGGCGCGGGCGCCGCGGTCATCGCGATCGGCACGACCTTCTCGTTGATCCGCGCCGAGGGCGAACGGCGGCTCGCGCGGAACGAGCAGCTGATCGAAAGCGACCGCGCCGCGCAGCTCGAGGCGGCGGTCAACGAACGAACCGCGGAACTCGCGCACGCGAACGATGCGCTGCGCGGCGAGATGATCGAGCGCGAAGCCGCCGAGGCCCAGCTGCGCCAGGCGCAAAAGATGGAGGCGGTCGGCCAGCTGACCGGGGGCATCGCGCATGATTTCAACAATATGCTGGCGGTCGTCGTCGGCGGGCTCGAACTGGCGCAACGGTCGCCCGCAAAAGCGTCGCGCCACCTCGCGAACGCGCTCGACGGCGCCAATCGCGCCGCCGACCTGACCCGCCGGCTGCTGACCTTTGCCCGGTCGGAGCCCGCGCGACCCGAGATGGTCGCGGTCGACGCGTGCATCACGAGCTTTGCCGAGCTGATCGAACGCACGATCGGCGACCGCATCGCATTGACGCTCGACCTGCAGGCGCCGGGCCGTGCCTGCTGGGTCGACCGGCAGCAATTCGAAAATGCGCTGCTCAACCTTGCGGTCAATGCGCGCGACGCGATGAACAGCCATGGCTCGCTCACGATCCAGACGCTCGACGATGGCGAAGGCAAGGCGCTCGCGGTGCGGGTGATCGACACCGGCTGCGGCATGTCGCCCGAAGTGCTCGAACGCGTGTTCGATCCCTTTTACACGACCAAGCCCGCGGGCCAGGGCACCGGGCTGGGCATGAGCCAGGTCTTCGCCTTCTGCCGCCAGTCGGGCGGCGAAGTGCAGCTTTCGTCGACCGAGGGCGAAGGCACCAGCGTCGCGATGCTGCTGCCGATCGCCAAGCCTGAGGCCGATGCGGCCACCGAAACTTTGCCCGTCGATGCCGACGGTCCCGCATCGCCCGACGACGCGCTCAGCATCCTCGTCGTCGAGGACGACGAACGCGTCCTCGCGGCGACGGTCGATGCGGTCAGCGAGCTGGGCCATAGCGTGGTCGCCTGCGGCAACCCGCTCGAGGCCGAAACGCTGGTCGAGCGGCGGCTGGCGGAGGGAGGGAGCGGTTTCGACCTGATCCTGTCCGACGTGCTGATGCCCCAGCTGACCGGCCCCGAAATGGTCGCGCAGCTGAAACAGCGCTGGCCCGACCTGTCGGTGCTGTTCGTGACCGGCTATGCCGGCGACGCGAGCGAGGTCGAAAGCTTCGGCGACCATGATGTGCTGCGCAAACCCTTTACCCTCACCGCGCTCGACCAGGCCATCCGCCGGCGCGGCGAGGCGCGGCCGGCCGAAGGGCAAAGGCTGGCGAGTTAGGGTTATCCGTCATCCCGGCGAAGGCCCGGATCTCACCCTCGATTTCTGACACACCGGCGAGATCCCGGCCTTCGCCGGGATGACTACGGGTGTTACCGAATAGCCCCGCTCTTCATCAGGCGCGGCACCAAAGTCAGCGCGGCGACGAGCGGCCAGCGGCGCTGCCACGGCTTGATCTCGATCTTGGTCCCCGCGTGGCGATTGATCTTCCACGCCAGATAATCGATCCCGCCGGCGTAGGTCAGGCTGGCCTTGGCAAGCCGCGCGATGCTGAGCGCCTTGCCCTCCAGCCGCCGCCGCGCCCAGCCGCCGGCGCGCGCATCGGCCGGGATCGCGGCGATCGCGGGCAGGCTGAACCGCTCGTATCGTTCGGCATCGGCGTCGACCACCGACTGTGCGCGGCTCGTGCGCTCGGCGCGCAGCTCGACCGAGTAGGTGAGCGAAAAGGCGCGCCGCCACCAGTCGAGCGACGCTTCGCCATCGACCCGGCCCGCCGCAGCGAGCAGCGTCGGTGCCGCGCGCGCCACCGCCGCGACGGCCCGGTCGCGCGCGGTATCGTCGACCGCCCAGACGAGGCGCGACGGCTGCGCAAAGCGCGCCCACACCGACACATTGCGCGTCTCCGCACCGTTCAGCCGGTCGAAATCACCTTCGCTGAGCACCGCATATTTGGCGATCAGCCCGCCCGACTGGAACGGGAAGACGTTGGGCGGGATCAGGCGGTTGGCGGCCGCCATCCAGCGCTTGGGATAGGCGTCGCTATAGTCCGACACGATCAGGTAGAAATCGAGCATCAGCCCGTCGAGCTCGCTCTCGCGCAGGCAGCTGCCGTAAAACAGCACCGCGCGCGCGCTGCCCGGATATTGGGCAGCGATCGCCGCTGCCATCGCGGCGGCGCGCGGGTCGACGGGGGTCGCCAGTTCGGCGCGGACCAGATCGAGCAGGTCGGACACGCGCGAAGGCTCAGGCGGCGAGGCGCAGGAACGGAACCGGCTGCGTCGAGGTCAGGATGATCGGCATGCCGTGCTTCGCCTGAAAGATTTCGCCGTCGAGGATGACGTTCGACCGTTCGCCCTCGATGCGGATTTCGTCGCCCTGCTGGAAATGCACGCCGTCGAGCGGCTTTTGCCCCAACGTCCCGCGCCAGGTCGCGCCGAGCATGCGGAACATCGCGCCGACATTGCTGTCGGTCGCGAGCAATTTCATGTGCCCGTTGGTGCCGCCGCCGTCGCTCGTGCGGATGCTGAGCAGCAATTTTTCGAGCGTGGTGACGATCAGCAGCGAGAATTTGCCTTTGAACTCGCCCTGACGGATCAGCGACACGGTCATATTTTCGGGCTTGGGCGGCAGGCGGCCGCCGCCGATCCCGAAGATGATCGCGAACAGCCCGAGGATCGCCGCGAGGAAATGCGAAATCCCGTTCGGCAGGCCGAGCGGATAGATGCGGTTGCGGCAATAGAGCATCACGTCGGCGAGATAGGCGCCGCCGAGGAACATGCCGAGCACCGGCCGCGCTTCGCCGCCGCTGTCGAGCGAGATGAGCTGGCGTTCGATTACATGATCCTCGAGCCGGCCGCTCGCGACGAGTTCGAGCACGCGATCGAGCGCCTTGATCGGATCGCCCTCGGCGCCGAGGTCGAGCGCGATGAGGTTGGTCTTGCCGTTCGGAAGCACCGCGACCGGCGGCGGCGAGCCGCCGAAATGGTCGCCCGAATAAATTTCGGTCAGCGCCGCCTGGACCGTGCCGTCGCCGCCGTTGATCACGACGACGCGCGGGCCGACCATCGCCATGGTGCGAATGGCCTTTTCGATCTGGTCGACGTCCTCGACCTCATAATGAAAGATGTCGGGGTGCGCCGCGCAATATTCGCGAACCCGCGGCAGCAGCGAGCGGTTGCCCGTGGAGCGTGGATTCGAAAGGAGCGCGACGCTTGCCATATATCCCTAAAGTCTCTCTATTCGACGGGGTCGAAGGACAGGCCGTTGACATAGTTCAGCACGACCGGGACGCGCTTGGTGGCGCCGCCGACCGCAAAACTGACCGTTGCCAACTTGGGCTTCCGCTTGAAGATGAAGTCGCTGACCTTCATGTCGGGGTTGCCCGACAGGCCCGCGCCGTCGCTACGGTCCGACTTGCCGTTGCCGTTGATGTCGTGCCGCACCGAAATGACATAATTGCCCTGCTGCTTCACAGGCACACAGACCGACATGGTGCCGGCGCGCGACACGGGGACATCGACGCGCTCGAGCCATTTGCGCTTTTCCAGATAGCTGCTGTTCGCGCTGTAAATCTGCACGCGCACGGTTCCCGTGCGCTGCTTGAAACCGCGCACGTCGACCTGGACGGCGGTGGCGTTGCTGTTGCACAGCGCGGCGCTCGGACCCAGCGCGGCACCCTGCGCCGCGACGGGCGCGATCAGCGCTCCGGCAGCACCGGCGCCAAGCAGTCCGGCGAGAAACATTTTCGACATGACCTCAAAACCTCCAGAGGCTATAGCCATCTCAGCAAGCGCGAGAGCGCACGCTGACACGGGTCCCTGTCGCCCTTGAATCGGCATATCGGAAACAACTGCGGCCAAATCATGGTGATGGGGCGACCAAAGATTGAATAAGCTTCCTGCCATCGACCGCTACATCGCGCGGCTCATCTTCTTCCCGATGCTCGGCACGCTCGTCCTGTCGGCGATGCTGCTCGTGCTCGAAAAGATGCTGCGCCTGTTCGATTTCGTCGCGACCGAGGGCGGCCCGGTCAGCGTCGTGTGGCGCATGCTTGCAAACCTGATCCCCGAATATCTTTCGCTCGGCATTCCGATCGGGCTGATGCTGGGGATTCTCCTTGCTTTCCGGCGCCTTGCGACATCGAGCGAGCTCGATGTGCTGAAGGGTGTGGGGATGAGTTTCGGGCGGCTGATGCGCGTGCCCTTCGCTTATGCGATCGCGCTCGCCGCGCTCAATCTGGCGATCGTCGGCTTTATCCAGCCCGTCGCGCGCTACGCCTATGAAGGGCTGCAGTTCGAACTGCGCTCGGGCGCGCTGGGCGCGTCGATCAAGGTCGGCGAATTCACCAAATTGGGCGACCGCATGACGCTCAGGATCGAGGAAAGTTACAACGACGGGCGCAGCTTGCGCGGCATTTTCGTGCGCGGCGAGCAGAAAGACGGACAGCGCGTGTCGGCCACCGCAGCGCGCGGGCAGTTCCTCGCGACCGACGATCCGAACACAATCATCCTCCGCCTGTCGCAGGGCGTGCTGATCCATGAATCGCCGAAATTTTCGGTTCCGCGCGTCCTGACCTTCGACAATCACGACCTGCCGATCCCCCTGCCCAAGATCGAGGCCTTCCGCCTGCGCGGCGGCGCCGACCGCGAAATGACGATCCCCGAATTGTTTGTCGCGGGCAAGGACAAGAGCCAGTCGGTGCAGACACGGCTGGAATCGCGCGCGAATTTCCACTTCCGCATCGTCGAAGTGATGTCGATGTTCCTGATCCCGCTGATCGCGATCGCGCTCGCGATCCCGCCCAAACGATCGACCTCCTCACTCGGCGTCTTCCTGTCGATCGTGCTGCTCGTCACCCAGCACAAGATCAACCAATATGCCGAGGACATGGGCGCGCGCGGGGTGGTCGACCCGCTGATCGCGCTATGGGTGCCCTATCTGCTGTTCGCGGCGCTCGCGATCTGGATGTATTATGTCGTCGCGCATGTCCCCGGCGGCCAGCCGATCGGTGCGCTCGAGCGTGTCGCGGCGAAGGCGGCGCAGAAAATCCGCAAAATGCTGACGATGTTTCAGCGCAAGCCGGGGCTGGTGGAGAGTGTGAACTAAATGCATCAGCTCCACTTTTTCCCGTCGCGGACGATGGCGCTCTACGTCGGCCGCCTTTTTCTCGTCCGGTCCTTCTCGATCCTGTTCGCGCTGGTGCTGATCCTCCAGACGCTCGACCTGCTCGGCGAGAGCGGCAAGATCCTCGCGGTCGCGGGCAACAGCGATTCGGATGTGTGGCGCTATGTCGGCATGCGGATGCCGCAGATTATCGAGACCTTCCTGCCCTTTTCGGTGCTGCTCGGCACGATATTGACGATGGTGACGCTCAACCAGAACAGCGAGGTCATCGCGATGAAGGCGTCGGGCATGTCGGCGCATCAGGTGCTCGCGCCCCTGTTCCTCGCGGCCTTGCTCGTCGCGGGGATCAGCTTTGCGTTCAACGAACGCATCGTCACGCGCTCGACCGCGGCGCTCAGCGCCTGGCAAAAGGTCGAGTATAAGAAAGTCCCCAAGGACAGCGGCATACGCACCAACATCTGGGTCCGCGACGGCGACAATCTGATCAACGCCGCGACGGTCGATACCAGCGGCCCGGTGATCGTCCTCGGCTATGTGACGATTTACGAGCGCACCGGCGGGGTGCTGTCGTCGATGCTGTCGGCGGACAGCGCACGCGCGCTTCCGGCCGGCGGCTGGGAATTGACCAATGCGCGGCGTTTCCTGCGCCGCTCGGGCACGCTCGAACCGCTCGGCACGATCGTCGCGGCGAAGGATGTCCGCCCCGACCAGTTCACGCTGGCGCAGGTCGACGGCGACGAGCTGCCCTTCCTGAAGCTCCAGTCGGCGATCGCCGATCTCGAGGCGGCGGGGCGGCCGGTCGATGCGCTCAAGGGCGTGCTGTGGCACAAGATTTCGGGCCCGCTGTCGGCGATATTGATGCCGCTCTTGGGCGCGGTCGCGGCGTTCGGCCTTGCCCGATCGGGCAAGCTGTTCATCCGCGCGATCATCGGCATGGGGCTCGGCTTCGCCTATTTCGTCGCCGACAATTTCGCGCTCGCGATGGGCGACCTTGGCGCCTACTCGCCCTTCCTCGCGGCGTGGGGGCCGTTCATATTGTTTGCGCTGATCGGCGAGATGATTTTGATACGGACTGAGGAATAGGGCGGCTTGCGCCTAATTATTGGTCGTCGCCCCCGCGAAGGCGGGGGCCGCAGTCGGCCTTATTCTTCGACGCTGTGTAAACCTCCAGCG
>NZ_JBQENY010000014.1:0-111855 GCF_052044915.1 Sphingopyxis sp. 22461 | reverse complement strand
GGTTGCCAGCGGCCCCCGCCTCCGCGGGGGCGACGGTATTATATCAAAACATCGACTGTATGGATCAGCACGCCGACAAGCCCGCCCACCAGCGTGCCGTTGATGCGGATATATTGCAGGTCGTCGCCGACGGCATTTTCCAGCCGGTCGGTGATCGTCTTGGCGTCCCAGCCACGGATCGTGTCCGACACCAGCCTGAGCGCGGTCTCACCATAGCTGTCGACGACGCCGACCACCGCGCGGCGCGCATAGCGGTTGAGCGTACGCTTGATCCCCGCATCCTCGCCGAGCATCGCGCCGAACTGGGTGACGAGTTCGCCGATGCGGCCCGCGAGCATCGTGTCGGGGTTGCGCGCGGCCTTGAGCAGCGCGGTGCGCCCCTGCTCCCACAAACCGTCGAGCCAGCGCTTGACCGCCTTGTTTTCGAGCAACTCGTCGCGAACCTTGGCGACCTTCGCCTTCACCTCGGGGTCGTGCTGTAGGTCGAGCGCCATTTTGGCGAGCCCTTCCTCGACGCGGATGCGCAAGGGATGCGTCTCGTCGACCGCCATTTCGCTGAGCAGCTTCGACAGCCCGGCGACGATGCGGTTCGAGATGCTTTCGTCGAGCCCGGTGAAGCGCACGATCGCGTTCGAATTGTCGTGCACCATCTGATGGATCAGATGCTCGTTGAGTTCGAGCGTCTTCGACCCCCATTTGACCATCGCGTCGAGCAGCGGCTGGTGCCGTCCCTCGGCGAGTGCGGCCTGCAATGCCTGGCCGAGCAAAGGCGCGACGTCGAGTTCGCGGAGGCGATCGGCGATCGCCGATTTGACGATGCCGCCGAGGCGCTGCTGGTCGAGCGCGCCCAAACCGTCGGCGATGATCCGCGACGCGCCGAGCCGGAGGCGCCCGCCGCCCTCGCCCGGTTCGGACAGGAATTTTCCGACCGCGCCCGCGACATCGACCGTCTGCATCTTGCGCGCGATCAGGCGCGGCAGCAGGAAATTGTTGAGCAGGAAGCGCGCGAGCGTGTCGCCGATCCGGTTCTTGTTGCGCGGGATGATCGCGGTGTGCGGGATCGGCAGCCCCATCGGGTGGCGGAACAGCGCGGTAACCGCGAACCAGTCGGCAAGCCCGCCGACCATCGCCGCCTCGGCAAAGGCGCGGACAAAACCGATCGCGGGATGGACGTCCTGAAAATATTTCGCGCCGAGGAAAACGAACGCCATGACGATGAGCAGACCCGTCGCGACGACGCGAATGTTCGATCCTCTTGCCGGGATGGCGACGCCAATCGGCCGGGAAAGCGTGCGGTCGGTCATATGAACCAAATGGCGAAATGCCGCAAAGGTTGCAACCGGCGCAGTCGCTTACCGCGCCGGCGCGCTCCCATTATTCCGCCGGTTCGGGCGCGGGCGCGCCGTGCGGCTTGGTATCGTCACCCTTGCGATAGGTCAGCAGGTTGCTCGAGAAGAAGCGGCCGAGGCGCTTTTCGATGCTGTCGGCAAGGCTGAAGCCCGCGGGAACGATCAGCAGCGTCAGCAGCGTCGACAGGATCAGGCCGCCGATCACGACGACGCCCATCGGCGCGCGCCAGGCGCCGTCGCCCGACAGCGACAGCGCGGTCGGCACCATGCCCGCGACCATTGCTACCGTGGTCATCACGATCGGCTGCGCGCGCTTGCGCCCCGCGTCGAGCAGCGCCGCATTCTTCTCGACGCCATGGTCCATTTCCTCGATCGCGAAATCGACGAGCAGGATCGAGTTCTTCGCGACGATGCCGAGCAGCATGAGCAGGCCAATATAAACGGGCATCGAGATTTCCATGCCGGTGATCAACAAGCCGAGCAGGCCGCCCAACGGCGCGAGCAGCAACGACGACATGTTGACCAGCGGCGACAGGAAGCGGCGATAGAGCAGCACCAGGGTCGAGAAGACCAGCAAGAGCCCCGACACCACCGCAATCATGAAGTTCATGATCAGTTCGGCCTGCCACTTCTGATCGCCTTGCACGACCTTGCGAATGCCCTGCGGCATCGTGGTGATCGCGGGCAACGCATCGATCTTTTTCTGCGCTTCGCCGGTCACCAGGCCCGGTGCCAGATCGGCACCGATCACGATGCGCCGCGTCTGGTTATAGCGGCGCAGTTCGGTGGGGCCCGCGCCAAAGCCGATCGAGGCGACCGACTTCAGCGGCACCGTCGTCCCGCGCGCGGTCGGCACAGGCAGATTCTCGATCGTCGCCAGCGCGCGACGCGAATCTTCGGACAGGAGCACGCGGATCGGGATCTGGCGATCGGACAGCGAGAATTTCGCCGCATTCTGGTCGATATCGCCGATCGTCGCGATGCGGATCGTCTGGCTGAGCGCCGACGTGGTCACGCCCAGTTCGGCGGCGAGGTCCATCCGCGGGCTGACGATGATTTCCGGGCGCGGAATATCGCCCTCGATCCGCGGCGAGCGCACTTCCTTGAGCTTTTCCATCTGCGACACGATCAGGCGCGCATGCTTCTCGAGCGCGACCGGATCGTCGCTGCCGATGACCATCGTGATATCGCGGCCGGAAAAGCCGCCCGACTGGCTCTGGAAGGTCACGCGCGCGTCGGGGATCGCCGCCATTTGCGGCTGCAGGCTGCGTTCCCATTCGACGCTGGTAACTTCGCGCTTCTTCTTCAGCGTGATGTAGACGCCGCCGTCGTTGACGTTGACCTCGTAAAAGGCGTTTGCGACATTCTTGTCCTTCGACAGGATCGCGTTGATCTGGTTCGAGATATGCTCGCTCTGCGCCAGCGTCGAGCCCGGTGGCAATTCATAACGGATCTGGCTGTAGTCGCTGTTGATCGTCGGCTGGAACTGCTGCGGCAGGATCATCAGCAAGGCGACGCTCAACCCCAGCGACAGGAAGCCGATGCCGACAATCCAGACGCGATGGTCGAAAAGGCGGGCATAGGCACGCTGGACCATGAACTTCGCCCAGTTGGTGAAGCCCCATTCGCGCATTCCGATGAGCCATGCGAGGGCGCCGAGCAGGATCGCGATCAGGCTGACGCCGAGATACGTCAGGATCGCATCGACAGGCGTCTTCAGCAGGAAGTACATCGCCGTATTGGGCGCATCCTGCCCGACCGGGACCGGCTGAAAATAGGCGTAGATCGCATAAAGGACCGACAGACCGGCGAGCACCAGCGGAACCGCCAGATAGGCGAGCTTCGTCCGATGCGCCTCGTACCGCGCGCGCACCGCATGATGCTTTCTGTTGTCGAGCGTCCATTTGAGAAGGCGCTCATAGCGGTCGACCCACGGGCCCGAGGCATGATCCTGCTCGCCCTGCGCCGACAGGAAATAGGCGGCGATCATCGGCGTGATCATGCGCGCGACCGCCAGGCTGACGAGCACCGCGAAGACAACGGTCATGCCGAACTGGATGAAGAACTGCCCCGAAATGCCAGGCATCAGCGCGACGGGCAGGAAGACCGCGACGATCGACATCGTCGTCGCGACAACCGCGAGGCCGATTTCGTCGGCGGCATCGATCGACGCCTGATAGGCGGTTTTGCCCATTCGCATATGCCGGACGATATTCTCGATCTCCACGATCGCATCGTCGACGAGCACGCCGGCGACAAGGCTGAGCGCGAGCAGCGACAGGCTGTTCAGCGAAAAGCCCATCATGTCCATGAACCAGAAGGTCGGGATCGCCGACAGCGGGATCGCGAGCGCACTGATCAGCGTCGCGCGCCAGTCGCGCAGGAAGAGGAACACGACGACCACGGCGAGGATCGCGCCTTCGATCATCGCGAGCATCGAGCTGCGATATTGTTCCTTGGTATATTCGGTGCGCGTGAAGAGGATCTTGAATTCGACCTGCGGGTTCGCCTTCTTGATCTCGGCGAGCTTCTTCATCGCCTCGTCGTGGATCGTGACGTCCGAGGCGCCCTTCGCCTTTTCGATCGAGAAGCTCAACACTTGGCGGTTGCCGATCTTCGCGAGGTTGCGCTGTTCGGCGTAGCCGTCGGTCACGGTCGCGACATCGGCGAGGCGGATCGTGCGGCCGCTGCCGATCGATATGCGTGTTTCGCCAAGCTGGAAGGCGTTTTCGGCGTTGCCGAGCACGCGCACCGCCTGCTCCGATCCGGCGATTTCGGTACGCCCGCCCGCGGCATTGACGTTCACCTGGCGCAATTCCTGGTTCACCTGGCTCGCGGTGAGGCCATAGCTTTGCATGCGCGCGGGGTCGAGGATCACGCGGATTTCGCGATTGACCCCGCCCGACCGGCTGACCTTTGCCATGCCCTGGATCGAAAGCAGTTCCTTGGCGATCGTATTGTCGACGAACCAGCTCAATTGTTCGAGCGTCATGTCCGACGTTTCGACGGCGAAATAGGTGATCGGGCCGCCCGCGGCGTCGACGCGCACGACCTGCGGTTCGAGGATGCCGTCGGGCAGGTCGCTGCGGATCTGCTGTACCGCCTGGTTGACGTCGTTATAAGCGCGGTCGATCGGGGTGCCGATCGCGAACTGCACCATCGTCCGGCTGTTGCCCTCGGCGACATAGGACGACAGTTCGTCGACGCCGCTGACCGCGCGCACCGCGGCCTCGACACGCTGGGTGACCTGCGTCTCCAGTTCGGACGGCGCCGCGCCGGGCTGCACCACGACCACCTGGACCATCGGAAATTCGACGTCGGGATTGTCGTTGACGTCCATCCGGTTGAAGCTGACGACACCTGCCAGAAGAAGCAGGATGAACATCACAATCGGCGGCACCGGATTGCGAATGCACCAGGCGGAAATGTTGCGAAAGCTCATGATCAAACGCCCTTGTGCACTGAATCTCTAATGCGCCGCTGGCCGGTTACTGCGACGATTTCTGTACCACCGGCTTCACCTTGTCGCCGGGGTTGAGGAAAGCGCCCGCGAGCGCGACGACCTTTTCGGTGCCGGTAAGCCCCGACGCGATCGACACGCCGCCGTCGGTCACGGTCCCGACCTTCACCGGACGGCGCTGGACCGTGTTATTGGCATCGACCACCAGCACGAAATTGCCTTCGACGCCGCTTTGCACGGCGCTTTCGGGGAGGAGCGGCGCTTCCGCCGTGCCGGCAATCAGGCGCGCGTCGGCAAAGCCACCTGGACGCAGCGCCTCGCTGTACGGAATCGCGATGCGGACGGTGCCCTGCCGCGTTTCCATGTTGATGACCGGCGACTTCTGCCAAACCTGTCCCGCGATATTCAGGTTGCTGCCCACCGGGGTGATCGTCGCGCGCGTGCCGACATTGACGCGGGCCAGATCGGCCTCGGCCATCTGGGCCAGCATTTCCATCTCGCCGTCGCGCGTTATGCGGAACAGGACCCCGCTGCCGGCGCCGACGATCTGGCCCGGCTCGACGTCACGCGTCAGCACGAGGCCCGCGGCGGGCGCGACGATATTGAGGCGCTCGTTGCGCGCGGTCGCTTCGGCATATTGCGCCTGCGCGACGCGAACGCGTGCGTTGGCGGCGTCGCGGGTCGCGCGCTTGCGATCCATGTCGGCCTTGGAAATGAAGCCGCGCCCGACGAGCGCCTGCGCGCGCTCGAGTTCGGCTTGCGCCAGTTTGGCATCGGCCTGCGCGACGCGGATCGACGCGGCAAGGCTCGCGGCCTGCTGCGCCTGGACCGAGCGGTCGATGACCGCGAGCGTCTGCCCCGCACCGACCCACTGGCCGGGTTCGACGAGGACGCGAAGGACCTGTCCGCCCTCTCCCGCGACGCCGACGGGCATTTCGCGGCGCGCCGCGATCGTGCCGTTGGCGGAGATCGCCGCCTCGACCGAAACGCGGCCTGGAATGATCACGGTGACGTTGGGCGCCGCAGCCGTACCCGCGTCGGCATCGGCAGCCGCCTTGCCGCTCGTGAAGGCATAATAGGTCGCCGCCAGGGCGAGTGCGATCAGCACCAGCGCGACGATCAGCCAGGTGCGCTTGCGGCGGCTGTCGCCCGCGTCTTCATAAAAGCTTTGCGTGCCCGCCAGGCTGTCCATCACATCCACTTTCCGCTCGTAGTTCACGCCGAAAACCCTCCCTGCCTTGCGCGGCATCATGCTGCGGCAGGCGCAGACGCGCCTGTCCCCTCGACCCCGCACGACAGGATCAATCCACTGCGAGGTGTATTACCTAATTAAATCACCACTGGCAAGAGGCGAAACTTCGCCATCCCCCCTGCGCCCCGGATCGCGGCTCATAGGCTTGTCTTCGTTCAATTTCCAGTGCTTACCGCCATGAAAAAGGGCGGCGCGCCCTGCGGCGGCCACCCTTTTCTTCCGGCCGGTCCGAACGGCCAGCCGTTATCGGCAGGCGGTCAGCGGACCCGGCCGCGCCGCACGAGGTTGACGATCCCGAGCAGGATCACCGCGCCGATGAAGGCGGTGAGCAAGGTCATCGGATCAAAGGCGTTGCCGCGCAGATGTCCGCCGCCCAGGAAACTGCCGAACAGCAAGCGGCCGAGGATCGACCCGACACAACCGACGATGATGTTGAGGAAAATGCCTTGCTGCGCGTCGGTGCGCATCACGATACTGGCGAGCCAGCCGATGATGCCGCCCATGATGATAGCGATAATCCAAGTCATAAGATGACCCCCTACGATCGATGTTGGCGCCTGACCCTGCAGGCATCACTTGGTAACCCAAATATTTGATATCGCCTAGCAGAATGGCGGCGGCGCGATCACGCCCGCCGCCACATCGTTCAGCGGACGCTGCCGCGCCGAACCAGGTTGACGATGCCCAGCAGCACCACCGCGCCGATGAAGGCCCAGAGCAGCCCGATCGGACTGAAGGCATCGAGGCTCGCCCCCATGCCGAAAAAGCTGCCGAGGAAATTCCCGAGGAACGCGCCGACGATGCCGACAACGACATTCAGGATGATGCCCTGCTGCGCGTCGGTGCGCATGACGATGCTCGCCAGCCAGCCGATAATGCCGCCGACGATCAATGTAATGATCAGACCCATGATATTTCCCTTCCTGAACCGGCCGGGCAAGCGCCGATGCCCGGCGATCATGCGAACGTCCGGTCGCGCCCGGACATCGTTTCAACGACGACCAAAGAATGCGGGTCGGGAGCGAAAGGTTCCCGGCCGGCCCGCGTGGGCTCGGCCGGGAAAGTGGGATCGGTTCCTGATCGGGAACGTCTCCGGGTCGCAAGACGCCACTAAGCAGCCGCGTTTGACGCTGATGTGACGAAAGTCACAGGGGTGAAAATAAATGGGATGGGTCCGCGGCACATGCGCGGCCACCATGCGGGCGCTCCGGCCGCCGCATGCGAAATGGGGGCCGACATCGCTGCCAACCCCCACTATCCGGCTTTGCCCCACGTACCTCGCTCCACCTCATCCCGGTCCGCTTCTCTTGCGATCAGCAGCCCGCAAAACGATGCGTTGCGGCGCACGCCGGAACAATCCGGCGACGGTTTGGTCGGCCCCCTTTCGGGGGCCGGCCGCACCTGGAAAGCCCTTCATCATCTCTTCTTGCGTCCGCCGAAGCGGTCGCTGTCCAAGCGATGGACTGCATTTCCTGTACCCAATCGGGTCCGTATCAACTCGTGGGAATCGCTACGTTCCGTGATCAGGCTACCGGTCGATTTCCTCGCCAATCCGTCCGTTCTCTTCTGGCTAGTCTTGCAACTACCCTTGATGTCCCGGTGGTCTGCGTCTCTGTCGTCCGATGATTTGAAGCTGACATGAAGCTTTCGGGCCGCCAACAAAAAATGCGCGCAAAGCCTCCGTGAACCGCCTGCACTTGTGGATAAGTCCGGCATTAGCAACAAGCGGATTCGCTGCAGCATTTTTGTAACAGCCCTGCAGCATTTTCGGATTCAGAATCCGAGCCGACTCGCGGGCACCGCCATCTAATCGACGTCGATTTTCTTGCCCACGAGTCGCGACTCGGCATAAAAAAAAAGCGGGACCCGGAGGCCCCGCTCTCTTCATGCTCGGTGCACGATCAGCCCTTCACGGTGACCTCGACCCGGCGCGCCGCCGAATTGTCGGTCCCGGTCGTCGTCACCTCGGCCGGTTTTTCGAGCACGACCTTGTCGGCCGCGAAGCCGAGCTTCTCGAGCGCCGCCTTGACGCTCTGCGCGCGGTTTTTCGACAATTCGGCGTTGGCCGCGGCATTGCCCGTCGGGTCGTTATAGCCCGATACCGCAAGCGTCGCGGCGGGGTTGCTGTCGAGATAGGTCTTCACCGACGATGCCGCGGTTGTCAGGTCGTTCGACACCTCCGATTTTCCGGTGTCGAAATAGACGGTCAGCATCGGCTTGCCCTCGCGGTCCGCCGCCACGACGCCGGCACCCTCGGGGATGGCGACGACGGGCGCGGCTCCCGTATCGGTGGGCGCGACCGTCTCGCTGATCGCGGTCTCGTCGGTGGCCGGCGCGACTGCGGCCTCCTGTTTCGAACAATAGCGCAGGCCGAAGAACAGCAGCGCCGCCAGAACGAGCAACAGCAGAAGCCAGGGCAGCCAGCCCATGCCGCCGCTCTTTTCGCTTTCGCCATCACCGCCCGAATAGGCGGTCTGCGGACTTGCCGCCGACGGCGCCGGAGCCGCGGGCGATGCCGCCGGCGGCGGGGCCGCGGCGGCGGGAATGGCCGACGCGCCGGCGAGACCCGCCGCAGCCAGCGGGACGGCCGAGGTCGTGTCATCATCCTTGCCGGAATCGCCGTCCAGCCCGCCGACGGCGGCGAGCCCTGCGGCGGCGCCCGCAGCACCAGCCGCGCCGCCAAAGAGCGTAAGCAGGCCGAAATGCTGCGCGAGGAGATAATAGACGGTGACGCGGTTCTTGGTCCGGTCTTCCTTCATCCGTTCGCCGACCCCGGCGATAGCCGCATCGAGCGTGGCGTCGTCATCGGTCAGCCCCAGTTTTTTCTTGAGGAAGTTTTCGCGGACGCGGTCGGTTTCTTTTGTGTCGGTAAAGGAAACGAGCGAGGAATCGCGGTTTCTGAGAGCGATGCCGAGATATTTGACGATCGCCGACACCACATTTTCGTCGGCGTCCGCGACATATTTCCTGACATCCGCCAGCCAATCTTCTGCCATGCGATTTCCTCCTGCTTAGACGCAAGGGTTCGTCGTCAGACGCTCGCACGGGGGGCGAGACTCGCGTCTTAGGAGGCGGAACTTATATCATTTTCCGCGAAAGCAAACATCGCGGCGGGAAATCGGGGCTATCGCTTGCCGAGATCGCCCTTGCCGATCGTGCCCGACGCCATTTCGAGCATCCGGTCGAGGCTCTTGCGCGCAGCGAGGCGGAGGCCCTCTTCCATCTCGATCTGCGGCTTCAAATCGCGCAGCGCGATGTAGAGCTTCTCCATCGTGTTGAGCGCCATGTACGGGCAGATGTTGCAGTTACAGTTGCCGTCGGCGCCGGGCGCACCGATGAACTTTTTCTCGGGCAGCGCGAGCTCCATCTGGTGGATGATGTGCGGCTCGGTCGCGACGATCAGCGTGTCGCCGGGGAAGCTCTTGGCGAACTGCAGGATGCCGCTCGTCGAACCGACATAGTCGGCATGGTCAACGATATGCGGCGGGCATTCGGGGTGCGCCGCGACCGGGGCACCCGGATGCTGCGCCTTCAATTTGATCAGCTCGGTTTCGCTGAACGCCTCATGGACGATGCATACGCCCGGCCACAGCAGCATTTCGCGCCCGAACTTGCGGTTGAGATAGCCACCGAGGTGACGGTCGGGGCCGAAGATGATAGGCTGGCTTTCGGGGATCTGGCTGATGATCGTCTCGGCGCTCGACGAGGTGACGATGATGTCGCTGAGCGCTTTCACCGCCGCCGAGCAGTTGATGTAGGTCAGCGCGATATGGTCGGGATGCTTCTCGCGAAAGCGCTTGAACTGTTCGGGCGGACAGCTGTCCTCGAGGCTGCATCCCGCGTCCATGTCGGGCAGGATCACGGTCTTTTCGGGGCTGAGGATCTTCGCGGTCTCGGCCATGAATTTCACGCCGCAGAATGCGATGACTTCGGCGTCGGTGTCGGCGGCCTTGCGCGACAGCTCAAGCGAATCGCCGACGAAATCGGCGAGGTCCTGAATCTCGGGCTTCTGGTAATAATGCGCGAGGATGACGGCATTGCGCTCCTTGCGCAGGCGCTCGATTTCGGCGCGCAGGTCGAGGCCCGAGAGATTCTCGCGAATGGGAGCAGTCATCGCTTTTCCTTATATGGCTTTAGCCTTGGCGCACCCCCTACACCGCCGCCCGCGACAGGGCAATTCGGCTATCAACCGGCAAGCCGCTCCGCGAGCGCGATGACAGGGGGCGTCATCGCCAAAAGATAGATGGTGATGCGCACCGCGATGACAATCGCCGCGATCGCTTTTGTTGCCGAATGGACGCGCCCCAGCGTGCGGCGATCGTACAGCGCGATGATGCCGACCACGCCCAGCTGGATCAGCCCGATCGGAATGTCCGACCAGCCGATCATCAGCGGCATCGGCAATATCCGGCCGAGTGCGGGTTCGAGAATGACGATCGTCGCCCCGATCATCAGCCGCCGGTGCCACGCGGTCGTATGGCGCCGCCGGATCGCCGCCCACACCATCAGACCAAAGACCAGCGATTCCACAGTCGTGAGCGCGAAGAAATAAGGCGGCGTGAAGAAGGGCGGAAAGCGGTTCAGCACCAGCGACGCGAGGCCGGTGAAGATGCCGAGGCCGGTGATGAACAGCGCGAGCCCCGCGCCGATCCACCCAAGCCGCCGGTGCAGCGCGAGATTATCGCGCGAGACGAGCGTCGGCTGAACGATCAGCAGCGCCAGCCATGCCAGCATCGCCATCCCGTGCAGATGCACCCAGAAAGGCGCCGCGACCGGATCGACGAAGCCCCTCAGCGCGAATTGCAGAAAACCGAAGACGATAAAAATCGCGAGGCCGATCGCCATGCGATGCCAGAAAAGTTCGGCGCGCGCGGCGCCCCCCGCGGTACTAGCCATGCCTGTTCCCCCTGCCCGACCGGGAGCGAGAATAGCGCAGCCTCGAATCTACCGAAAGCGGGGATTTACCCAGATGGCGCGTCGGCGAAGCGCGCGGTTACCTTGGCATCGATCCCCGCGGCTTTCAGCGGCATTGCAAAGCTCTGCTCGACCGCGGTGCGCGCCGCACCCTGCGCGAGGCGCATCGGTGTCGCGCCCTTGGCCTGCGCGATCAGTTCCTCCTGCGCGCGCTTGCGGTTCGCGGCGTCGAGCGTGCGTTCAGCGTCGGTCAGCGTCAGCAAGATCTCGCCGTCGCGATATTCGCTGATCGCGTCGATATCGATCTCGGGGCCCGCGAGCCGCAACGGCGGCAGCGTGACGGTGAGCGCGTTGGTCGCTGCATCCCAGTCGAGGTCGGATTGCTTCAATTTGCCGAGGTCGAGTTCGTAGCGGACCGTGCCCGGCATGATCAGCGTCTTCTTGGCGCTCAGCCCCAGCCGGCTCTGCGTCGAGGTTACGACGGCGACATAACGCGCGGTAAAGGGCACGAGCACATTCTGTTCCTGCAGGCCCTGCAGGCTCGCGGCGACGACGGTTTCGGGATCATAGCCCTTTTGCCAGTCCTGCCAGGCCGCGACCGCCCACCAGACGGCGACGAGCAGCAACGCCGCGGCGGCAAGCAGGATCAGGCGGGGCGCAAGGCGCGCTGGGGAAGCAGAGGTCATTCAGGCAAGTTCCCATTCTTCGTCATGCGCACGCACGATCCCGCGCGTCCGAAGGTCGATCAGGTGCGCGAGCACCGAGCGGCCGGCGGCGCCATTGAGCCGCGGGTCGAGTCCCTTGTACATATGCTTGACCATGTCGGGGATCACGCTCGTCCCCTTTTCGAGTTCGCGCAAAATCTGCCGCTCGCGCTGCTTGCGGTGGCCGAGCATGCCGCGCACCAGCTGCCGCGGCTTGGTCACCGCGGGGCCGTGCGCGGGATAATAGACACGGTCTTCACGCTCATAGAGCTTCGACAGGCTCGCCATATAGGCGGCCATATCGCCGTCGGGCGGGCTGACGACGCTCGTCGACCAGGCCATGACATGATCGCCGGTGAACAGCGCGCCGCTCTCGACAAGCCCGAAGCAGAGATGGTTCGAGGTGTGGCCGGGGGTCGCAACGGCTTCGAGGGTCCAGCCGTCGCCCGAAATGCGCTCGCCGTCGGTGAGCACGCGGTCGGGGGAATAATCGGGGTCGAACGCCGAATCAGCGCGCGGCCCGTCGTCGGACAGCGCCAGCGGCGCGCAACCGATGATCGGCGCGCCCGTCGCTTCTTTCAGCGGCGCCGCGGCGGGCGAATGATCGCGGTGCGTATGCGTGCAAAGGATCGCGGCGACGCGCTGGCCTTCGGTCGCGCGCAGGATCGCGTCGACATGACCGGTGCCGTTGATGTCGGCCGGGTCGCCGATGCTGAGCCCCGAGCCCGTCGGACCCGGATCGATCACCGCGACGTCGCTGCCCGCCCCGACGATCCACGTCTGCGTGCCGGTAAAGGTATAGGGCGACGGGTTCGGCGCGAGCACGCGACGCACCAGCGGTTCATGCTGTTCGCATTCGCCGGCGCGGATGCTGTCGGGCCAGGGCTTTTCTTCGCTCATGCCGCCCATGTGGCATCGCGCACCGCGAAGGAAAAGGGATGGGTGCGAAAAAGCGCACGTGAAAAAGGGAGCGACATGCGCCGCCCCCTTTCCCCGCCCCTGCCGCCGGCCCCACCGGGGAGTAAAAGCCGGCGTTAGAAGCTGCTCGGGCTCAGTTGCCCGATTTCTCGATCTCGGCGATCGCCTTTTCGAGGTCGGCGGCGACCTTGGCGCGCATGTCTTCGGACAGGCCGCGCGCGCGTTCGCCATCGGCAAATGCCTCGCGCGCCTTCTTCAGTGCCGAGAGCCGCGCCGCTTTGGCTTCGGGTCCGTCGCTGCACGCGAACATCATCACGTGGCTGCGCTTGTTGCCGGTGCTTTCGTCGCGGTTGACGATCGGCGCCGCCTTGCCGTCACCGCATTTGCCCAGGACCATCGCCTTGCCGTGAGTGCTCCAGGTGCCGTGCATTGGGGGCATGGGCGGCATCGGGTGCATCGGGGCCATCACGGTGCGGATACGTTCCTTGCGCTTCGCCTCGAGCTTGTCGGCGATCGCCTCGGCGCGCTTGCCGGCGATGCCCTGTTCCTTCAGCGTCGCGATAACATCGTCGCGCGACAGGCCGCCGGGGGACCGGATTTCGATGCGGCGCATCTTGTCCTTGCCGTCGGCTAGTGCCTTGCCTTCGCTGTCGCCGTCGCGGCGGATGACGATGCGGTGCACCTCGCGCTTCTTCTTGCCGTCGTCGGTCGCGGCGTCGTCGCTATGCTCGGTGAAGACCATCGTGCCGGGCGCGTCGGGCGCCTCGGGCGGCAGCGGCGGTTCGGGGGGTGCCGGCGGCGCGGGCGGTTCGCCGAGGTCGGCGGTCTGCGCCTTCGCCACGACGATCCCCGCGGGGACGAGCGTCGCGGTCGCGCCGAGCACGGCGAGCGTCGCGCTGCCGATCAGCAACCGGCCGACAAGACCGCGCTTCTTTGAAATATCCCCTTGCGTCAACATCGTCAGCCTCTCCTGCAGATTATCGTGGACCGCCATCGGCGCGGCGAGCGACAGGCGCGGCCCGACCGCCGCCTTGACGATCGCGGTCGCATAACGCGCGGTCCGCTCGCGCCGCTCGTCGCAATGGGTCATCGTCAGCACGCGCGCGTCGCACGCCGCCTCCTGATCGAAACGAAAGGCACGGATCGCGCGCCAGGCGAAGGGGTTGAACCATTGGGCGGCGAGCAACACGAGCGCCGCGCTGTTCGCCCACAAATCGCCGTGGCGGTGGTGCGACAGCTCATGATCGATCGCGAGCGCACGCTCTTCGGCGACATAGCGCGCGAAGAAATCGTGCGGGACGGCGACATAGCGCTGCCACAGGCCGAAAGCTACCGGACCGTCGACCGCATCGGACATCACCAGCCGGATGTTGCCGATCGGCTCGAGCTCGACCGCCTCGCCCAGCACCGCGCGGCGGAACCGCCGATGCGACACCATCGCGGTCACGATAACGGCGATCATGCCCGCCGCCCACAGCGCGAAGAAGAGCGGCACCAGCTCGGCGAGCGTCCAGAGCGGTTCGGCTGCAGCGGGTGCTGCGATGGGCAGGCCAACGGGCACCATCACCGCCATGTCGGCCGCAGGCTCGGGCATGATAACCACCGGATCGGCAAACGGCAGCGGCGGCAGCACCAGCCGCAGCGCGGGCACCGCCCACAAGGCATAGGTCAGCCGCGGGCCGAAATGGCGCGCAAAGGGTTTGCGGACGATCAGGATCAAGAGGACGAGAAGGCCCGTGGTCACGAGCGTATCGGCCCACGCCTGGAGCAGCACAGCGGCGCTCATGACTTCAGCCTCTTGAGCAGCGCCTCGATTTCGGCGATGTCGGTGTCGGTCAGCGCCTCGCGGTCGGCGAGATGCGCGATCAGCGGGCTTACTCGCCCCCCGAACAGGCGATCAACGAAGCGCTGCGATTCCTCGCCGACGGCGTCGGCGCGTTCGATCGCGGGACTATAGAGATAGCGCCGGCCGTCGGCTTCCGCCGTCACCGCGCCCTTCTGGACAAGCCGCGCGAGCAAGGTCTTCACCGTCGCCTGCGTCCAGCCGTTGATCTTGCCGATGCGCGAGGTCAGGTCCGCGGCGGTCTGGGGGGCTTTTTCCCACAGCGCCGACAGCACCTGCATCTCCGAATCGCTTGCTCGTTCTGCCATGCGGACCCCTCCCATTGGCGTCGTCGTCACCGATGCGACTACAAATGTAGTCAAAGGGCTGAACGCTTCCTGAACAAAGATGAACGGATCCACCTTCGTCATTCCCGCGAAGGCGGGAATCCCGCTTTGTCACCGCCGAGTAAAAGCGGGATCCCCGCCTTCGCGGGAATGACGGGAGGAAACACGGCGAAGTGTCGGGATTCTTGACAGTGCGCGATCCCGGTAAGGAATCGCTAACCAGCGTCTCGCGCCGGATTCCGCAAATGCCGAAAATTGGCACGGCAATTGTATAGTATCCAAATGTTCCCGAGTGTTCCGCTCAAATGGAGCGGTGGGGGGCATCAGTCTGGTCCCTGATGTCCCCTGCCCCCACCCGGGAAAACCCCACTTACCCCCGATGCAGACGGGGGGCGGAGCGGCCGAAAGGCCCCGCCCCCCGGACGCTTTTCACCCGAACGAAAAAAGGGCGGACCGCAAAGGCGGCCCGCCCAGAATATGGCCGCCGCGCACGGCGGCCACCCCATCTTGCTATTCGGCTTCCTGCTGTTCGGCCGCTTTCTTGAGCTGGCCCTTGGTCATGCCGGTGACGAGGACGTCGCCCGACCCGGCAAAGCTCGCCGCGGGCAGCGTCGCGACGCGGTCACCGACCTCGACCGTCACCGCCTGCACGACACCGCCGCCCGTCTGGCGCAATTCCTGGACATGGCCGATCACCTTGCCACGCGCGTCGGTCACCGCCATGCCGGGTTCGACCGCGAACATCCCTGCGCCATTGGCCGCGCCGCTACCCGCGGCGGCGAGCTGGCCGAGGCTGCCCTGGAAGCTGCCCGCAACCGATCCGGCGCCGCTGGCGCTGCCTGAGACGTTCGACAGTGCGGCGCCGGTCCGGTCACGGGCAGTCCCGACCGCACCGCGCGCGGTGCCGGTTGCGGTCGAAGCCACGCCCCTTGCAGTGCCAACAGTGCCGCGCGCGGTGCTGCCGACGAAATCGGTCCCCACCGCCTGCGCGTCGAGGCTGCCGCTGCCCGAAGCGTTGCCCGAGCCGCTGGCGTTACCCCCAAGGCTGTTGCCGAGCAGATCGCCGCTGCCGTTCGCCGAGCCCTTGCCGTTCGCATCGGCATTGCCTTTGCCCTGAACACGGCCCGAACGGCGGTCAACCTGCGCGTCGCTGCGGCCCGATCCGGTCAGATCGCCCGCGCCGCCAAGCGTGCCGCCGATGGGGCCGGTCGGATTGCCGAGCGTCCCGCCCAGCGTGCCGCCGAGGTTGCCGCCCAGACCGCCACCACCGCCGCCGCCAAGCAGCTGCGCGTTGGCCGGAGCCGAAAAAGCCATGGCCGACGCGGCGAGCGCGAGGGCCGGGATGAGGATGCGATTTGCCATTGGTCTTCTCCTGAATTTTCGGCCCGGAGGGGGTGGGCCTGGAGAGAGAACGATGGCGCATTCGATTTTCTTCCGGATAATTTCGAGGGAGGGGTCAGCGGCCCGCGCAAGTCGCGCAAATCAGGCCGTGACCATAGATTTTGTCGCGCCCCTTCTTGCCCAGATCGCGGGCTTCCATGACGAGCGCCGCGACGGCGGGCCCGATGCGATCGATCGCGGGGGCGGGATAGCGAAGCGCAAGCCGTCCGGCGACGAGCGGTGCGGCAAAAGACGTGCCGCGCAGCCGGTCGCTGCTTCCTGCCCCCGTCGCCGCCAGCACCGCGTCGCCGGGTGCAGCAAAATCGACATGCAGTGCGCGCCCGGCCTCGGGCAACGCGCGCGCTTTCGCGTCGACCCCGGTCACCGCAAACACGCCCTTGTACGAAGCCGGATAGGCGGGCGGCGCGGCGGGCCCGTCGTTGCCGACCGCCGCGACGATCAGCATCCCGCGCTGCTGCGCCCGCGAAACGGCTGTCGAAAGCAGTTTGTTGTCGGGTCCGACGAGGCTGATCGTCGTCACTGCGGCACCGTTTTGGGCAAGCCAGCCGAGCGCGCGCGCGATCGCGCTGGCGTTGCCGCCGGCCGGGTCGGTCCCATAGACATCGGCCGCGAGCAGGCGCTGACCCGGTGCCGCGCCCTGAACCGAACCGCTCCCGACGAGCAGCGACGCCACCGCCGTGCCATGGCGGCTCGCCGACGGCGCGCCTTTCGCAAAACCGCGCTGTTCGACCCGGCCTGCAACCGAGGGATGCGCCGCGACGCCGCCGTCGATCAGGCCGAGGCTCGCCTTGCCGCTGCCTTGGGCGGCCGCGAGCATCGCCCCGGGCAACGCGCCGCCCGGCCCGCTCGCAAAATAGAGATTGTCGGCATCGACCTCGGCACCCGGAAGCAGCTTCGCAAGCTGTTTGCGCGCCCGGCCAAGGCTGCGCCCCTCGGGTACGCGAAAGCGGGCGATATCGAGATCGAGCCCCTCGATGCGCTCGCGGTCGATCAGCGCGAACCCCGCCTCGCCCGCCCGCGCAATCATCGCCCTATCGACCCCGCTCGCGACAAGGACGCCGCGCACCGCGGGTTCGCCGCGCTCGTCGAGCTCGATGCTGTCGCGATTGCGGCGGACCAGTGCTGTGATGCGGTCGAGCCGGACATCCAGCAACCGGTCACCGATCCCGGCCAGCCGCCCCGTATCCACCTCGGACAGCGACGGCAGCGTGCGCGCGGCATCGGGAAGCTGCACCGACGGCAGCGCAATCTGCGCCGCGACACGCGCGTCGGTCCCGCTGAGCAGGAGGCAGAGCATCGCCAGAAAAATCGTCCAGAATCGCATCATCAGTCTCACAAGGGCCGGTACGGCGGCCGGTTCCCGAAAAAATTTAGCATCGTACGGAAGAAACGATAGAAGCCTGACGTTTCTTCCTCGAACAATCGATAAGGCGACAATGCGCTTCGAAGAGGAACTGGTCGAATTGCTGCCCCGTCTGCGCCGCTTTGCGCGCGGACTGGCGCGCGATGCCAGCGACGCCGACGATTTGTGCCAAGCGGCGATTGAACGCGCCCTGAAGTCGCAGGAACAGTGGCAACAAGGAACGAGACTGGATAGCTGGATGTACCGCATCACCCGCAACCTCTGGATCGACGATCGCCGTGCGACCGGGCGTCGCGGCGTTCACACCCCGATCGACGAGGCCGCGACGCAGGTCGCCGGCGACGGCGCGGCCGAAGTCGAGGCGGGGGCGCTACGCGGCGATGTCGACGGCGCGATGGCGCGCCTGCCGGGCGAACAGCGCGAGGTCGTGATGCTCGTCCTCGTCGAAGGTTATGCGTACCGCGAGGCCGCCGAAATATTGGAAGTGCCGATCGGCACCGTCACCTCGCGCCTCGCCCGCGGTCGCGAAACACTGATGCATTTGCTGGGAGAGGCCGCATGAGTTTCGATCCCGCCACCGTCGCCGCCTTTGTCGACGGCGAACTCGACGACCTGACCGCACGCCGCATCGAACGCGAAGCGACAAGCGACCCCGCGCTTGCCGCCGAAATCGCGCGGCACCGGACGTTGAAGGCGCAGTTGACGGCGCATTATGCCCCCGTGATCGACGAGGCGGTGCCCGAACGGCTCCGCGCCCTGCTCGCGACGCCCGACAAAGTCGACGCCAGCCTCGCCGGGCGCCGCGAGGCAAAGCGGATACGCTTCGCGCCGGTCCACTGGGGGGCGATCGCGGCCTCGCTCGCGCTCGGGCTGGCGCTTGGGCTGAAGCCATGGATGCCCCCCGCGAGCGTCACCGAAGCCAATGGCACGATGATCGCCGCGGGTCCGCTTGCGGCGGCGCTTGAGACGCAGCTTGCCTCCGGTCAATCCACGAACACAGCGGTGCGGATCGGTCTCAGTTTTGAAGATAAGGCCGGCCGCTATTGCCGCAGTTTCGAAAGCCGGTCGCTGGACGGCATCGGCTGCCGGGACGACGGCGGCTGGCACCTCGAACGAACGATGCAGGGACAGGCGGGCACCGAATATCGCCAGGCGTCGTCGGGAGAACTCGCGGCCGCCGCGGCGTCGATGATGGCGGGCGATCCGCTCGATGCCGCGGCCGAACGGCAGGCCCGCGACAAGGGCTGGGCGCGCCGCTGACGATCTTTCAGGTGGCGGCCGGCTGATCGATCCCGAACAGCGCGGCGAAATTCGCGCGCTTCGCGAGCAGGTCGGCGAGACTGTAGCCGTCGAGCACTTTCATAAACGCCGCCAGCGCCTCGGCGAGCGCGCCGGTCAGCCCGCACGCGGGCGCGATGATGCAGCTGGCGCAATCGACAAGGTCGAAGCCTTCCTCGGTGTGGCGCACCACTGCGCCGACGTTGATTTCGGCCGCCGGCCGCGCCAGCCGGATCCCGCCGAAGCGCCCGCGCACGCTTTCGAGATAACCCGCGTTCACCAGGTCGTTGACGACCTTCATCAGATGGTTCTGCGAAATGCCGTAGGCGCGCGAAATCTCCGAAATCGGGCACAGCCGCGCGTCATCCTGCGCGCCCACATAGAGGAGCACGCGCATCGCATAGTCGGTGTAGCGCGTTAGGCGCATCCTGATCCTTCGAAAATGTCCGCCATCCCATAATATGCATTTTTGTTGCATGTTTCAAATTGCGATCATACATGCGCATCAAATGCATGATTGGAGCGAGTCGTGACGCAGGAGGACCAGATCGATGAAGCCGCGCTTGAGCGCCTGATCCCGGCCTTTTACGACCGCGTGCGCGCCGACGCCGACATCGGGCCGCTGTTCAACGCCGCAGTGCACGACTGGCCCCACCATCTCGAAAAGCTCGTCGCCTTCTGGTCGTCGGTGATGCTGACCAGCGGCCGCTACAAGGGCAGCCCGGTCGCCGAGCATCTGAAGCACAAGGCCGCGATCACTCCCGCGATGTTCGACCGCTGGCTCGCGATCTGGGCCGACACCACGAACGAGCTGCTGGCGCCCGCCGCCGCGACCGCTTTGCAGGCGAAGGCCGCGCGCATCGCCGAAAGCCTCCAGCTCGCGCTTTTCTTCCGCTTGGGCGACCCCGCCGGTCGCCGCGCCGCCTGAACGTCGCCTTTTTTCATCCACCGTCCAGAAGAGGAATCCAAAAGACATGCGTACTGCTTCCGCCCACGCGATGACGATCGTCAAGGCCACCGCCCCGGCGCTCGAAAAGCATGGCCTCGCGATCACCACCGCGATGTATGCCCGGCTGTTCGAGAACAAGGATATCGAAGCGATGTTCGACCGTGCCGCACAGACGAGCGGCGAGCAGCCGAAGCGCCTCGCGGCGGCGGTCCTCGCCTACGCCAAGAATATCGACAAGCTGCAGAACGTCGGAACCGCGGTGGCGCGCATGGTCGCACGGCATATCGAAACCGGGGTGAAGCCGGAGCATTATCCCCATGTTGCAGAAGCCCTGCTGCCCGCGATCCGCGACGTGCTGGGCGAAGAGGTCGCGACCGACGAAGTGCTCGCGGCGTGGGGCGAAGCCTATTGGATGCTCGCCGACATCCTGATCGCCGCCGAAGCGCAGGCGTATGAGGATGCCGAGGCGGCCTGAACCCTTCAGCCAATAAAAAACCCACCGGAGCCTGAGCGCCGGCGGGTTTTTTGCATTCGAAAGCCGCGCAGCTTACTCGGCGCGCGCCGGAATCCCGGTCATCAGCGTGCGAAGCTCGCCCGCTTCCCACATTTCCATCATGATGTCCGATCCGCCGACAAATTCGCCCTTCACATAAAGCTGGGGGATCGTCGGCCAGTCGGAAAATTCCTTGATGCCCTGACGGACTTCCATGTCCTGCAGCACGTCGACCGTTTCATATTCGATGCCGAGGCGGTCGAGCATCGCGATCGCGCGCGAAGAAAAGCCGCATTGCGGGAACAAAGGCGTGCCCTTCATGAAGAGCAGCACGGGGTTGTCGGCGACCAGCTTGGCGATGCGGTCGTGGGTGGTCGGGTCGGTCATTGTCAGTCTCCGGGCAGGCGCGTTGGCGCCCCAAATAAGCATGCCCCTTATGAGGGGATTGCGGTCGTCAATTGCAAGGCATGAAGTTCGCCGCCCATGCGTCCGCCGAGCGCGGCGTACACCGCCTTGTGCTGCGCGACGCGGGTCATGCCGCGAAAGGATTCGCTGACGACATGCGCGGCATAATGGTCGTTGTCGCCAGCAAGGTCGGTGATGGCGACCTCGGCATCGGGAAACGCCGCGACGATCATCGCCCGCAAATCATCTTCGCGCATACCCATCGTTATCGCCTCAGTTCTGGCTGTCGATGAACTGGCGCCGCGCCTCGACCGCCTTGTCGTTCAGCGCCGCGCGAATCTCGGCATCGCTGATCTCGACCTGCGCCGCGGTGAGGTCGCCCGCGAGCTTGCGGATGACGTCCTCGTCGCCCGCTTCCTCGAAATCGGCCTGCACCACCGCCTTGGCATAGGCGTCGGTTTCCTCGGGGGTCAGCCCCATGCGCTCGGCCGCCCATTCGCCGACCAGCCGGTTGCGGCGCGCGGTGATCCGGAACTGAACCTCCTGGTCGCGTGCAAATTCTGCCTCGAAGGCGCGTTCACGATCGTCGAATCCGCTCATTTTGTCCTCGTGCGAAGGGAAAGTCCCTTTGCAGATAGGTCGCGCGTCCCCGCGGCGCAAGCCGCCTGTGCGGCAGATCACTTCCCTTTCGCTTACGAAGGGTTTAGGGTTTCGTCCCAAGGGAATGGGTCGCACCGCAGCAATAAAGTTTCCGCCCTGCCGGCGTCGAATCGGCATGGCGTCTCTGCGTCTGTGTTTGGGGGATTTGTGATGACCGTTCGACGTCCGCAACTTGTGTCGATTCTGGGCTTGCTGGCTTTCGCCGCGCCCGGAACCGCACTCGCGCAGGGCATGGATCCGACGCTGCGCGACAGTTTTTCGATCGGCGATCAGGGCGGCTCGCTCTGCGAGGTGCAGGCCACCGTTCGCGACGAGGTCGTCAAGGGCATGTTCGATCGCGCCTGGACGATCGTCTGCCGCGATGCGAGCCAGCCGGTCGGCTATGTCCGGATGCTGCGCGCCACGCCCGAGGATGCGCGCGCGCGCATCAATAACGCCATTGGACGGACGGGCGCGATCACGTGCGTCAAGGATGGCGGTTGCACGGTGCATGACACCAATATCGCATGGAAGACGCGGATCGAGGCGGCGGGCGAGACGACCTATGCCGTCGAGGGCTTCGAGGCCTATGGCGACGCGCTCGACATCGCGCTCGAATCGATCCGCCAGCGCAAGGTCGTGCCCGGCGTCATCAAGGTCGCGACCATCTCTGTCGGCGGCAACGACGGCTTTGCCCGGACGATCGCCGGGACGATCGACGTCGACAAGGCGCTGGCCGAGGGATATCGCCGCAACCACAGCGGCGACTATGCCGAGGCGGCCGAATTTTTCGAAGCGCTGTCGCGCCGCGCCGCCGAGGAACAGTCGGCGGCCGACATCGACCCGACCGAAGTCACGCTGAACCGCGCGCTGCAACGCTCGAACCTTGGCGAATTCGCCGAAGCCGAACGGCTGTTCGCCGAGGTCGAGGCGATCCCGACCGGCGACCCGGTCCAGCTGCGCCTCCGCCGCAATTTCCGGGCGATCAACGCGCTCAACCAGCGCGATTATGACGGGGCCGCCACGCGGCTCCAGACGCCGATCCCGCCGCTCACGACCGGCGTGACGGTCGCGGGCACCGCGGTGACGCTGACGCCGCAGATCGTCGCCGGGGTCAACAGCGGCGACAATGCCCGCGTCATCCGCCAGGCCGGCGATCGCGAGCGGCTTTCGCCGCTCGAACGCGCGCAGATCATCGATGCGCAGGCGATCCACCTGCTCGGCACCGTCGAGCGGCTGCGCGGCAATGCGCAGGCGTCGAAAACCGCGCAGCTCAAGGGGCTGACCGACGCGATCGCGGTACGCGAAGGCCGCGTCACCTCGATCATCCGCCTGCGTTCGCAGATGCTCGGCGAGCTCGCGCTGGCCGAAGAGGCGAGCGGCGACAAGGCGGCCGCCGACGCACGATTCCGTGAATCGGTGAACCTGCTCGCCGTCGAATATCCCGAAACCAACGCGCTCGCCTCGGCGCGCGCGCGCTACGCCGCCTTCCTCACCCGCGAGGGACAGGACGACAAGGCGATGGGCATTTATCGCGAGGTCGTCACCGCGCTCGCCAGCACGCAGCGATCGACCGCGGGCATGGCGAACATGATGGCGCCCTATTACCGGCGGCTCGCCGCGCGTTCGGCGACCGAACCCAAGGCGATCGAGGATTTCTTCGTCGCCAGCCAGCTCCAGATCCGCCCGGGCGTCGCCGATACGCAAGCGGTGCTCGCGCGCGAACTGTCGAGCGGCAGCAGCGACGGCGCCCGCCTGTTCCGCCAGGCGACGACGCTAAATCGCGATCTGGAGCGCGCGCGGATCGAGGATGCCCGGCTTGCCCAGCTGCCGGAATCGCCCGAAGTCAACGCCTTGCGCGCCGACATCAAGGCGCAGCTCGACAATTTGTCGGTCCAGCAGGCCGAAACCGTCGCCGCGCTGTCGGCCTTTCCGCAATATCGCGTCGTTGCATCGGGTAAGCTCGACCTTGCCGAGTTGCAGCAGGTTCTGCGTCCGGGCGAAGCCTATCTGAAGATGCTCGTCGTTGGCGACGGCGTTTATGCGATGCTGATCGAGCAAGACGGGGCGCAGCTCTGGAAATCGGACATCAGCGCGTCGGACCTCGACACGGCGGTCGACACGATCCGTTCGACCATTTCGCTCGTCGAGAATGGCCGCCGCGTCACCTATCCCTTCGACGCCGCCACCTCGTACAAGCTTTATGGCCAGTTGTTCGCACCCGTAGCGGCGCGCCTTCCCACCATCGCGCACCTGATCTTCGAGCCCGACGGCGCGATGCTGCGGCTGCCGATCAACCTGCTCGTCACCACCGACACCGGGCTTGCCGCCTATGAGAAGCGCCTGCTCGATCCCGACGCCGATCCGTTCGACATGCGCCAGATCGCCTGGCTCGGCCGGACGTCGCGGCCGAGCACCGCGGTGTCGACGCTCGGCTTCCGCAACGCGCGGCAAGCCGCGCCGTCGAGGGCGGCCAACCAATATTTCGGGCTGGGCGAGAATCTGCCAGTCAGCGGACGGCTGCCCTCGCTCGGCACCCGCGGCGCCGTGGCGGGCGGCGTCGATGGCGATTGCCTGTGGGATGTCGCGCAATGGTCCCGCCCGATCTCCGCCGACGAACTGGTGACCGCGCGCAACGCGATGGGCCGCGAGGCGGGCACTCTGCTCACCGGCGGCGCCTTTACCGACACCGCGGTGAAAAATCGCGCCGACCTTGGCGACTATCGCATCATCCATTTCGCCACGCACGGCCTTGTCACCGCGCCGCGCCCGGCCTGTCCTGCGCGCCCCGCGCTCGTCACCTCGTTCGGCGGGCAGGATTCGGACGGGCTGCTGACCTTCCAGGAAATCTTCGACCTCAAGATCGACGCCGACCTCGTCATCCTGTCGGCGTGCGACACCGCCGGCGCGGCGAGCGTCGCGGCGACCCGCGAAGCCGGCCTCTCGGGCGGCGGCAATGCGCTCGACGGGCTGGTGCGCAGCTTCATCGGCGCGGGCGGCCGGTCGGTGATCGCAAGCCACTGGCCCGCGCCCGACGATTTCGATGCGACCCAGCGGCTGATCGGCGGGCTGTTTGCCGCCAATCAGGGCACGAGCGTCGCCGACGCCCTATGGGGAACGCAGCTGCGCTTGATGGACGACCAGCAAACGTCGCATCCCTATTATTGGGCGGGCTTCGCGATCATCGGCGACGGCGGCCAGGCGCTGCTTCACAACGGCGCGACGACCGCCCGAAACGGCGAGGCTGCCGGGCGCGCCGCCCGCTAAATCGATGAACGCACCCGACGTCCTTGTTCCCGCGGCCGACGCGCCCGCGCAGGACGGCCAGCAGGCCGCGGTGCCGCTGCGCAAGCGGGTGCGCCGGCTGGTCATGCAGCTCGGCCCGTCGCGGATGGCGGCGACGATCGTCTTCCTGATTGTCGCGATCCTGATCGCGCGCTTCAGCTGGCAGATGCCGCTGATCGACGCCGCCGAGCGCGCACTTTACGACGCGCGCGCGACGCTGATGGCACCGCATGTCGAGCAGGATAAACGCATCACTCTGGTCACCTATAATGACGAGACCTTGTTCAACACGGGCATCCGCTCGCCGCTCGACCGTACTTTGCTCGCCAATGCGCTCGGCAATCTCGACCAGATGGGCGCGAAAGCGATCGGCATCGATATTGCCTTCGACTCGCCGCGCCCCGACGACGATCTGCTGAAGGCGCAGCTGCGCGCGATGAAGACCCCGACCTGGCTCGCCTATGCCGAACAGGCGAGCAACCCGAACACGATCTTCTACGAACAGCAGAAATTCCTCCAGTCCTATATCGCCGACGTCACGACCGCGAAGACGAAGCCGACAAGCGTGCTGTTTCGCACCGATGACGACAGCGTGATCCGCAACTGGCCCGACCGGCCGAAGAATTTGCCGCCTTTGATGTCCAATGCGATGGCTCCCGTCGACGCGGCGCATGCGAATTTCCAGGGCAATATCCGCTTCCTCGTCCCCGCGCGCGCCGCGGCGGGGCAGGAGGAACCCGTCTTCGCCAACATCCCGATCGACACCTTCGCGATGCCGATGGATGCCGAGATGCGCGCCGGTTTTTCGGAGCTGGTCAAAGGGCGCTATATCCTGATCGGCGGCGACATCATCGACAACGACCAGTTCAACACGCCGCTCAGCCGCTTTCCCGACGCGATCACCGGCCAGCATGAAACGATGATCGGGCTCGAGGTCCACGCGCATATGCTGGCGCAGCAGCTCGACAAGGCATGGACGCGGCCGATCGCCGCGCCGGCGCTTTGGGTGCTCGCGGTGCTGATCGTTCTTGCGGGCGGGCTGACGAGCCTTATCGACCTGCGCGCACGCTGGGTCGCGCTCGCCTTCCTCGGGCAAATGGCCTTTTTCATCGCCTTCCCTTTCTGGCTGCAGGGACGCGGCATCGACACGACGACGCTGCCGACCTTCGGCTGGGCGGTCGGCTGGCTGTTCGGTTACGCCGCGGTCGGCACCGCCGCACGCACGATCGGGTCGCGCCAGCGCGCCTTTGCGCAGTCGGCGCTTGGCAAATATCTGCCCGCCGACGTCGCGGCGCAGATCATGCGCGACCCCGACCAGCTCTCGCTCCACGGCGAGCGGCGCAATATTTTCTGTGTCTTCACCGACCTCGAAGGCTTTACGAAGCTCAGCCACGCGGTGACGCCGGAAACCGTCGCGCGGCTGCTCAACGAATATCTCGATCGCCTGTCCGACATCGTCCTCGAACATGGCGGGACGATCGACAAATTCGTCGGCGATGCGATTGTCGCCTTCTGGGGCGCGCCGCTCAGCCGCCCCGACGATGGCCCGCGGGCCGCCGCCGCCGCGCTCGCCATGTATCAGGCGGGCGAGAAATATCGCGTCGACCTGTCCGGCGAGGACGTCCCGCCAATCGGGATGACGCGCGTGGGCCTGCACGTCGGCGACGCGATCGTCGGCAATTTCGGCGGCGAAGGACGCATCCAGTACACCGCGCTCGGCGACAGCATGAACACTGCGTCACGGCTCGAGGCCGCGAACAAGGGGCTGAAAACGGGCGTGCTGATCTCCGCAGAGGCCGGCGCGCGCTCGGGCCGCGACGACCTTGTGCCGATGGGCCGCGTCACGCTGCGCGGCCGCGCGCAACCCGTCGATGTCTTCACTCCGCGCCCCGACCTTGCCCCCGACCAGCGCGCGCGCATCGCCGCGCTGGTCGCCGCACACACTGCGGGCGACAAAAAAACCTATGTGACCTGTGCCACAGCAATACAGGCGGATTTCGGTCAGGATGCAGCCATCATGTTTCTGATAGAACGCCTTAACGAGACAAAAGAGGGAGAAAGCTATGTCCTTTCCTGATTTCCGGATGCGCCGCCTCGGCCTCACCGCCGCCGCGGCCATCGCCGCCATCGCCTGCGTCGGCACCGCTGCTGCCCAATCGATGGTTGTCCGCTCGACCGGCCCGTCGGCGAGCAAATATCCCGCCGGTGCCAAGCTCAAGTCCGTCGACAAGCTGACCCTCGTCGCGGGCGACAAGATCGTGCTGATGCAGGCGGGCAAGACGCGCACGCTGTCGGGGCCAGGTACCTTTGGCGCCACCGGCACCGTGCAGGCGAGCCAGTCGCTCGGCGGCAACGTCACGCGCATGCTCGCCAAGGGGCCGACGATGCGGTCGCGCGGTGGGTTCTCGCGCGGTCCGGGCGATGAAACCCCCGCCAATGTCCGCGCGCCGAACCTCTGGCTGCTCGATTATCGCGAGGCCGGGACCTTTTGCGTCCTCGATCCGGCCGTGCTGATGCTGTGGCGTCCCAATATGGAAGGCGACACCGCGCTCGAGATCGAAAGCGCCGGCAAAAAGGCGACCGTCGCGATCGTCGACGGCGCGAATTTCCGCAAATGGCCGACCGATGTGCTGCCGGTGCAATATGGCACCGACTATCGCCTGTCGGGCGGCGGCCTCGCCAAGCCGGTAACAGTGCGCTTCGCCGCGATCGAAAACGCGCCCGACACGGTCGAAGGATCGGTCGACATGCTGATGGCGAAGGGCTGCTCGCCGCAGCTCAACCGCCTCGTCGACACGATGTCGGAAGCCGAAGCGGGATAAGGTAAATGGATGGGGCGGCGGCGATTGTCCCCGCCCTATCTGTCTGATAATCTTCTAAGGAAATTCCGCCGGTCGCGTGACGGAACATTTCCTTGGGTCGAAATTTGCGCTGCCGCCTTGTGGCAGCGCAGTGGAGTTGGCGCATCGCGATCGTCGCGGCGCGCCTATACGCAAGGGGTGGTGATGACCGTGTCGGGGGACTTCGGAATACATGCGATCGAACGGCCGGGGCGCGCCGCGATCCGCAGCGCGCTGGCCGGTTCGGCGGCGGTAATCGCCGCGGTCCTGCCCGCCGCGGCGTGGGCGCAGGCGACCCCGCAAATCCCGACGCGCGAGGAAATCCAGCGCCCGCCGCCGGTGCCCGCGGTCCAGCCCAACGAACAGGTCGTCGCGGTCGACGACGGCATCGAGCGCGCGCCCTGCCCGCTCGCCAACCCCGAATTCGCCAACGTCCGCTTCACCTTGCGCGGGGTCGAATTTTCGAGCGTCGAAGGCATCGACAATGCGGTGCTGGCGCCGAGCTGGTCCGACCGCGTCGGACAGGAATTGCCGATCTCGGCGGTGTGCGACATTCGCGACCGCGCCGCGACGATCTTGCGGTCAAAGGGTTATCTGGCGGCGGTCCGCGTGCCACCGCAGACGATCGGCGACGGCGTCGTCCGGCTCGACATATTGTCGGCGCGCATGTCGCGGATCGAGGTGCGCGGCGACGCGGGCGCGAACGAACGCCTGCTGCAACGCTATCTGTCGCGGCTCGACGACCAGCCGGTGTTCAACATCGTCGATGCCGAGCGTTACCTGCTGCTCGCGCGCGACATTCCGGGGATGGATGCGCGCCTGACGCTGCGCCCCGGCGCGGTTCCAGGAGAGGTCGTCGGCGAAGTCACCGTCGCGCGCACCCCCTTCACCTTCGACTTCAACGCCCAGAATTTCGGTTCGCGCGACGTCGGCCGCTGGGGCGGCATCGCGCGCGCGCGCTTCGCCGGCCTCACCGGCATGGGCGACCTCACGACCGTCAGCTTTTATGCGACCCCCGATTTAGACGAACAAAAGGTCGTGCAGGCGTCGCACGAGTTTCGCGTCGGCGGCGAAGGGCTGCGCTTCGGCGCCAGCTATACCTACGCCTGGACGCGCCCCGACATCACCGGCTTTCCCGTCAAGTCGAACACCCAGATCGTCAGCCTGTTCACCGCCTATCCGCTCGTGCTGACACAGGCACGGCGCGTGACCCTCGGCGGCGGGCTCGATTTCATCGACCAGGACATCGGCCTGGCCAGCCTCCCGATCAACCGCGACCGGCTGCGCGTCTTCAATGTGCGTGCGGACGCGAGCTGGATCGATCCCGGCTCGATCGCGGGACGCGGCGGTTACAGCCCCAGCGAACCGCGCTGGTCGCTCTCCACTTCGTTCGAAGCGCGCAAGGGCGCCTCCTTCCTCGGCGCCAGCGACGATTGCGGTCCCGGCGGCATGGCGTGTTTCCTGCCCGGCGCGATCCCGCTGACGCGTGTCGAGGGACAGCCCGACGCCTTCCTCGTCCGCGCCAATGCGCTCGCCGAATGGCGGCCGGCAAAGCTGTTCACGCTGTCGGCGGCGCCGCGCGCGCAGTGGGCGAACGATCCTTTGCTCGCCTATGAGGAGTTTTCGGGTGGCAATTTCACCGTCGGACGCGGCTTCGACCCCGGCACGGTGATCGGCGACAGCGGCGTCGCGGTGGCTTTGGAGGCGCGCTACGGATCATTCGTTCCCGCCAATACCGAAAGCTTCGCCTTCCAGCCCTTCGTCTTTTTCGACGCCGCATGGGTGTGGAACAAGGACACCGCCTTCGACGGGCTCGATCCGCAGAAGCTCTATTCGGCGGGCGGCGGCATACGCGTCGCTTACGGCGATCTCGCGCGGCTCGACATGACACTCGCCGTACCGCTCAACCGCGGCGGCTTCCTCGCCGAGCGGCCCGATCCGCGGCTGCTGATATCGCTGACAACCTTATTCGGCGTGAGGGCGCGCTGACCATGAATTTTGCATCGAGGACAACGGATATGCGTGCCATCGCCTCCCTCTCGCCCAGCGGCCCCGGCAAGCAGCGACTGCTGACAAGCTGCGCGATCGCCGCCGGGATGATGGCGCTCGCCTATGGCGGCCCCACGCTCGCACAGGTCGCGGGGTCGGGCACGATCACGACCCTCCCTTCGGGTACGACCGTGGGGACGGGCGTGAATCCATCGACGGTCAACGTCAACGGGCCGCAAAGCATTGTCGACTGGACACCCTCCAACACGCCAGTCGCGGGCGTGATCGACTTCCTGCCCACAGGCAACACGCTGGACTATGTCGGCGACACCACAGGCTATGTCGTTCTCAACCGGTTCGTCGACGGGGCGGGCACCTCGATTACCGACCAGATCGCGCTGAACGGCATTGTGAACAGCTATGTCGGATCGACCAGCGGCCCGCGCGGCGGCAATATCTGGTTCTATAACGCCGGCGGCATCCTGATCGGCGCGTCGGGCGTGATCAACGTCGGCAGCCTTGTCCTCACCACCAACGACATCGTCACGACCGGCGGCCTGTTCGGTCCCGGCGGAACGATCCGGTTCAACGGGACGGCGGGCAGCACGTCGGCAATCACCGTCAACGGCGCGATCAACGCGAACAATGTCGGCAATCCCGGCAGCAGCTATATCGCGCTCGTCGCGCCGCGCGTCGTCCAGGCTGGGACCGTCCGCGTCGACGGGTCGGCCGCTTATGTCGCCGCCGAACAGGCCGATATCCGCATCAACGGCGGCCTCTTCGACATCAACGTCACCCGGGGGGTCGAGGGCGGCAACGCGATCACCCACACCGGCACGACCACCGGCCCCGCGCATCAGGACGGCGATACCGACCAAAGCCGCATCTATATGGTCGCCATTCCCAAGAATGACGCGGTGACGATGCTGGTGTCGGGGGCGATCGGTTATGACGACGCCGTCTCGGCAACAGAAGAAGATGGCGCGATACGCCTGTCCGCCGGCTATAATATCACGAGCGGCGAACAGAATTTGAACCCCGTGAACGCCACCGCGGCAAATATAATCGTCAACGATACGCTGTTCCGTAGCAGCACCGTCGCGCGTGCAAGCGGCACCTTTGTCGGCGAGGCGCTGCAACAGATCCCGGGATCGCCGCCCCCTCTGTCGTCAGCGGGACAAATCTTCGTCGAAGGCAACGGGGTTTTCAGCGGCGACGCCGGTGCGTCGCTGACCATCGGCGCGGGTCAGCAGGGCGGCGCGACGGGTAATCTGACGGTCCGATCGGATGGCGCCGCTGGCGCCGCAGGCAATGTTGCAGTGAATGTGACCGGCGGGACGCTGTCGACAGGTAATCTGTTGCAGATCACGTCGCTGAGCCTGCCCGCCACGGCAACCGGCGACAGTCAGGGCGGGACCGCCAGCCTGACGATTACCGGGGGCACCGTAACAACCCCGGTCCTCTCCCTATCCGCAATCGCTTCTGCCGACATCGGAACAAATGGCCTGGCAGGAAACGCCCGGGGCGGCACTGCCAGCATTTCTGTCAGCAATTCCGGCACATTGCTGGACACTGGCACCGTCCTCATCAGCGCGTCGGCGTTCGGCCCCACCAATATTTCCATCCCGACCGGCGGCGATGCGCAAGGCGGCACCGCGACGCTGACGGTTTCCGATGGCGCAAGCTTCCGCGCGACCAACAATGTGTCGATCGACGCAAATGGCAGCGGGGGATTCGGCCCGGCTCAGGCGGGCAACGGAACGGGCGGCACCGCGCGCATCGAAATCCTCGGATCGAACACCGCGTTCGAATCTTCGGACACATCGATCGAGGCGCTGGGCACCGGCGGAAGTTTCTCCGGCCCGGATGATACCTTAAACGGCGGCGACGGAACGGGCGGTAGCGCCGCTCTCGTCATAAACAGCGACAATGGCGGAATCAAATCGCTCGGCACACTCTCGCTCGATGCCAGCGGACGGGGCGGCGATGCGGGCGGAGAAAATTCGGCCGGCGGCGATGCGCTGGGCGGCACGGCGAGCCTGACGGCCGACGGCGGCGCCACCGCGCAATTTGCGTCGATCGCCCTCGTCGCATCGGCCGAGGCCGGAATCGCGCTCAGCCCCAGCGGCACCACGGGGCAATCGGGCAACGCGCGCGGGAATAATGTGACGTTGGCGGCGACCAACGGATCGACCATCAGCAGCAGCGACGGCATCAATCTTTTCGCGGTTGGCATGAATCCCTTTCCATCCAACCCGGCCGGCGAGAATTTCGGATCGGGCACCGGCGGCAATGTCGCCGTCAGCGCAACCGCGGGCGGCACGATTACCACGGGCAATAGCCTCATCGTCCAGGCGATGGGCGGAAACATGTCCAACGCCGTCACGCAAAGCGCCGGAAACGGCGTTGGCGGCAATGTCGACTTCCTCGCCGACGGCGGAACGATCGTGGCCGAGATCTATCGGGTCGATGCCAGCAGCAGCACGGCCCATGTCGTTGGCACGGGCGGCTCCGCGCAGGGCGGGACGATCGACCTGTTTGCCCGCAATGGCGGGGAAATCCGGGCGACTCTCGACTCGACAAACGAGCTCAACGCCAGCGCGACTTCCGGCAGCAGCGCCGCCGGCACCGCGGCGACGGGCGGGACGATCCAGCTGATCGCCGATGGCGGCCGCCTCGACCTTGGCGTCGGCGCCGACCTGATCGCGGGCGGCACATCGGGCGGGGCGACAACGGCAGGAGCCGCCCCGACAGGCACCGGCGGAACCATCCTGATCCAGACCGCCGCCAGTTCCGGCAGCGCAATCGACTATGGCCAGCTTTCTGCCGCGGCCGACGGCCGCACAGCGGTGGAGATCGAGGTTCCGGGCGGGCCGATCGATAGCAGCGGAAACGGACGTGGCGGCACGGTCACGCTCGATGTCCGGGGCGGCACCGTGTCGGGCGGCCTCATCGAGCTGTCGGCGAACGGTTCCGGCCGCGGCGCCAGCGGCGGCGGCGCCAACGGCACCGGCGGCACCGCGACCTTCACCCAGACCGGCGGCGACATCTCGATCAGCGACATGAGCATCAGCGCCGATGGCTTGGGCGGGATCGCGCAGAGCGTGTCGGGCACGGGCACCGGCGGTGTCGCGACGATCGACCTGTCGGGGGGGACGATCACCGCCGCCGACATCATCGCATCGGCGAACGGCGAAGGCCGTCCGGGGACGGACGGGAATGATGACGATCCGGCCAACATCATCGCGGGCGGCACCGGCGGTGCGGGTGTCGGCGGTAATGCGGTCATCAACATCGGCGGCACCGCCGTCGTCGATGCGAGCGTGATCGAGGCCTATGCCAATGGCACCGGCGGCACCGGCGGCGGCTTCAACGCGGGTTTCGGGTCCCCACCCGGAACGCCCGGCAATGGCGGAAACGGGTCCGGCGGCACCGCCAGCGTCAACCTGACCGGCGGCTCGGTCACGGCGAGCAGCGTGACCGCCGATGCATCGGGTATCGGCGGCCAAGGCGGCTCCTCCTTCTTCTCGAGCAGTTCGGGCAGCGCGACCGGCGTCGGCGTCGGCGGCCGGGGCGGCATCGGCCGGGGCGGGCGCGCGACGATCGGACTGGCGGCGACGTCGGGCACGATCACCGATGTCGGTGCCGTTGCGCAGGGCACCGGCGGCCTTGGCGGCGCGTACAATGTCGGCGGCGCGGGTGGCGATGGCTATGGCGGCATCGCGCAGGCGATCGTCGACGATTTCGACGCCGGCACGCTTGCGATCAGTCTCGATTCGACGGCGGAAGGCGGCGACGGCGGCGATGCCGACGACGGACGCGGCGGCGACGGCGGCAATGCCTTTGGCGGGACGTCGAGCGTCCTCGCCGACGGCCCCAATGCGCGCGTCAGGGTGACGCAGGCCAATTTTGTCACCGGCGCGGCCGGCGGCAATGGCGGCGACGGCCGCCTCGGCTTCAGCTCGTCGGCGGCGGTCGCGCCCTCGGGCGGCGATGGCGGCAGCGCGCAGGGCGGCGCGATCGAGGTCATTTCGCGCGATGGCGCGACGATGACGCTCGGCCTGGCCGCCGGCGACGTCGTGGAACTCGGCAGCACCGGGATCGGCGGCAACGGCGGCAACGGCAGCACCGCCGATTTCGGCGCCGGCAATATTGGCGGCGATGGCGGCCTCGGCGGCGGCGGGGTCGGCGGATCGGTACGGCTGATTGCCGACGGCGGCACGATCACGACCGCCGGCGAGTCTCTGGAAATCGATGTCAGCGGTCAGTCGGGAACCGGCGGCAACGGCGGCCTTGCCGGCGGCGGCGGCAGTCTGCCCGGCACAAACGGCGGTTTTGCGGGCACCGCCGGCGGGCGCGTCAATATCGATGCGCTGACTACCAACGCCGGCCCCGGCCTGATCGACCTTGGCAACACCAATATCTTTGCCAGCGGCGATACTGCAGGCCGCGTCGAAATTCGTAGCGACAGCCGAGTCAACTTCACCAGCCTCGACGTCGAGGTGCGCGGCCTGGCCAATCCGACCAACAACGACACCGACACAGCGCCCGCGGGCATCTTCCTTGGCGCGACCGGCGGGACAATCGAAGCCGGAAGCCTGACGCTCGGCACCGACGGCTCGATCGGCCTTTATGCAGCGGGCGCCGGACGCGTGACCGTCGGCGAAACGGCGCAGCTGCAGGCGGGCGACCAGATCGATATCCGCCATGATTTGCGCGGGGCCAATGCGGCACCGACGATCGAGGCCACCGACGATCTGTTCATCGTCGCGGGAACCAGCATCAGCGGCGCGCCGGGCAGCTTGCTCGCCGCAGGGGCCACGCTCTCGCTGACCGGCGAAGGCGCCGCCGCGACGATCGGTGTCGATCGGCTCGATGCCGCCGACATCACGATCAGCAGCAGCGGTGCCGCGAGCATCGAGCATGCCGAAGCGGTCAATGATTTCACCGCAAATGCCGCCAGCTTCCGCACCGGGCTCAATTCGATCATCACCGGCGGTGACATCTCGATCACCTCGCCCGGCGCCGTCGACCTCGGCAACTCGACCGCGGGCGGTTTCGTCCAGGTCCAGGGCCAGTCGATCGCCTTTAACTCGATCACCGCCGGCCTGTCGGTCGGGCTTTCGGCGGACGGTACGGCGGCGGGCGCCGAAGGCATTCGCGGCGGGTCGATCGCCGCGGGCGAAGACATCAACCTCTTCGCCAACAGCATCGCGCTCACCGGCAATGTCACGGGCGCGGCGTCCTTCTTCGCCTTCGGCACCGGCGGCGCGGTTGCGGTGACCAATGCCGACGTCGATGGCAACATCTCGATCTTCTCGGCCGCCGACCTTTCCGGCACCTATGTGGCGGGCGGCAATATCTTCCTGAATTCAGATGCCAATATCAACGCTTCGGCGCAGGCGAACGGCGGTTATGTCGACCGCAACGGCATCGCGGCGGAGGGCAATCTGTTCGTCATCGCCGCGGGCAATGCGACGCTCACCGACAGCTCGGCGGCGCGCATGTTCGGTGTCAACGCCGGGGTCGCGGCGTCGATCGATGGCGGCACGGCGGGCGAGGACGTTCTCGTCATCGCGGGAACGACCGCCAGCCTGACCGATGTCACGGGCGGCGACGACATCACCGTCCGCGCCGCGGGCAATATCGACGCGCTTAACGTCCGCACCACCGGCGCCGGCGCCGACACGCATATCCTCGATTTCTCGACAGCCTCGGGCAGCCCGACCTTCACCATCGGCACGGGCGAAGGGTCGCAAGGCATCAACGGCGCCGACATCGTGATGGCGTCGACCGCCGGCGCGATCGGCGCGGCGACGCTGTCCGCCGGCGACGACATCCTGCTCAACGCCGCGAACAATATCGCGGTCAACGGCGCGACGACGCTCGGCCTCGGCACCACCGGCGGCGACAGCAGCATCCGCACGCAAGGCGGCGCAACCACGCTCGCGGGCCTCGATGCCTTCAGCGACGTTGTGGTCGATGCGGCGGGTATCGCCAATCTGACCGGCACCGTGGCGGCGGGACGCAATGCGACGATCACCGCGCAGGGCGTGACGCTCGCCGCGCTCACCAGCCCCGGCGGCTCCGCGCTTCCGACGCTGAGCGCCGACGGCGATGTCGCCGTCAATTCGTCCGCCGGGATCACGGGCGGCGGCGTCCGCGCGGCTGGCAATGCGACGCTGACTGCGGGGACCGCGATCGGCATCACGTCGATCGAGGGACAGGATGTGACGCTCACCGGCGCGACCGGGGTCGCTGCGAACCAGGCCAATGCCCTCGGCACGACCAGCCTCGACAGCAGCGACGGCAATATCCAGCTCGGCAGCCTCATCGCGGGGGGTACGATCAACGCCAGCGCCAATGCGATCCGCATCGAAAGCGGCGGCGATCTGCATTTTGCCACGCTGACCACCGACGTCGGCGACGCCTATGTCCGCGGGGGTGGCGACTTCTCGGTCGCCACCGGCACTGTCGCCGGCACCGCCGACCTGCGCACGCAGGGCGAGGCGATGACCATCGGCAACCTCACCGCCGCCAACGCGGTCATCGAAAATTCGGTCGGTTTCCTCAATCTCGACACCGTTACCGTTGCCGGCAACCTCACCGCCGCGGCGCGCGCATCGCTCGGGATCAACGGCGTCGTCACCGGCCAGTCGATCTCGCTCGCCTCGGCGGGAATCAGCATTGCGCCGACGGGCCGCGTCGGCACCGCGGGCGTGACCCGGCAGCTGTCGGTCGCCAACAACAACACCGCCAACCAGACCTTCGTCGGTGGCATTGCCGGACCCAACGGCCCCAACGGCTATCATATCGACGCCGACGAGCTGACGCGCCTCTATGGCACACAGATCGAAATCTTCGCGCCCGAGGTGCAGAGCGCGGGGCCCGTTTCGGTCGGGTCGGCAACGCCGCCCGACGTCGTCGTCGACACCTTCACGATGACCGGTGGCGCATCGAACGCCAACCTCGGCGCCAATGGCGCGCTGACGATCCGCACCCCGGGCAAGATGCGCGTGATCGGCAATGTCCAGCTAACGGGCCTCACCGACGCCAACGCGCTCAACCTCGCCGCGGGCGATGCGCTCGAAGTCATCCTCGGCCGGGGCAGCGTCCGGTTGCTCGGGGCAAATAATGCGCCGGGCGGGCAGCTCAACATGGCATCGGACGACATCATCGTCGCGACCGAGGCCGCCATTACCGCGGTTGGCGCGGCGACGACGACCGACGCGATCAATACGCGCCTCGGCCAGAATGACGGCGTCACGCTCGACGAGGGCGCGCTGTTCGCACGCGGAATCCGCGCCGAGGTCGTCGGCGGCTTCTATGTCCAGAACAGCGGTGCGGGCACCGACTTCGCGCAGCGCCGCGGGCTGACCTTCGGCGCCGGCGGACTCGATGTGCGGACGCAAGGGACGTCGCGCATCGTCATCAACGGGGTGCAGCTTGGCGCGGGCGGCCAGATCACCGGCATCGACACGGTCCCGCTGCTGACGATAGGCGGCGCGGCGCCGGTGGTCGGCAGCTATGATCGCCGGTCGACCTTCAACGGCTGCCTTATCGCCAGCCCGACCGCCTGCACCACCGTGACCTTCGATTTCGAGAATAATTTCCCGGTGCAGGATATTATCGACGAGGAGGTCGACGATGACGACGGCGTGGGCGAAGGCAATAATTTCCCGCAAGCGCTGATCACGATGCGCGATATCGATCCGATGACCGGCGAGCCGCTGCTCGACGATCCGGTGACCGGCGCGGGCAACGACGATCTGTGGACGCCGCCGCAGCAATAAGGCTTTCGGTTGACGCCGGCGGGCGGAGCAAGGCATGGGCGCGGTTATGACCGACGCCCCTGCCTCCCCGCTCAAGCTGTTCAACAGCCTGACGCGCAGCCTCGAACCGTTCGAGCCCGTCCACCCCGGCGAGGCGCGCGTCTATAGCTGCGGACCGACGGTCTATAATTATCAGCATATCGGCAATATGCGCGCCTATGTCTTTGGCGACACGCTAGGGCGAACGCTGTCGTACAAGGGTTATAAGCTCACCCACGTCATCAACATCACCGATGTCGGGCATCTGACATCCGACGCCGACGCCGGCGACGACAAGATGGAGAAGGCGGCCGCCGCGCAAGGGAAAAGCGCCTGGGACATCGCGGCTTTCTATCAGGCGGATTTTGAGACCGATCTTGCGCGTCTAAATATCCGGGACAAGCAGCACCCGCGCGCCACCGAATATGTCGAAGCGATGATCCAATGGGGCAAAAGCATCGCCGACAAGCATTGCTACGAACTCGATGGCGGCCTCTATTTCGATACCGCCACCGTCCCCGACTATGGCCGCCTCGCGCGTCACGGCACCGATGAGGGCGAGAGCCGCATCGATCCCGTCGATGGCAAACGTGCGCTCGCCGACTTCGCGATCTGGCGCAAGACGCCCGCGGGCGAGACGCGCCAGATGGAATGGGATTCACCGTGGGGCCGCGGCGCGCCGGGCTGGCACCTCGAATGCTCGGTGATGTCGGAAGCGCTGCTCGGCTTTCCGTTCGATATTCACACCGGCGGGATCGACCATCGCGAGATCCACCATCCGAACGAGATTGCGCAGAACCAGGCGCACAGCTGCTCGCCAGACAGCGGCGCGCGGATATGGATGCATAATAATTTTCTCGTCGACCGCAGCGGCAAGATGTCGAAATCGAGCGGCGAATTTTTGCGTCTGCAACTGCTGATCGACAAGGGTTATCACCCCCTCGCCTATCGCCTCATGTGCCTGCAGGCGCATTATCGCAGCGAGCTGGAGTTCAGCTGGGATGGTCTTGGCGCGGCGCTAACACGGCTCAAACGACTGGTGATGGCGGCCGCCACGGCGCGCGATGCAGAGCCGGCCGAGCCGACCGACCGCCGCCTCATGGATCTGCTGGCAAAGTTCGACGCGGCGATGTCGGACGACCTCAACACGCCGGTCGCGCTCACGCTGCTCGAAGAAACGGCAGCGATGAAAAAGATCGACGCCGGCCAGAAGCATGCGGCACTCGCCGCGATGGATGCCGTCCTCGGCCTTAACCTGCTGACGACCGCGCGCGCCGACCTGCGCGTCCGCCCCAAGACCGCGACGATCGGCGAAGACGAAATCGAAGCGACGCTCGCGCGCCGCAAGGACGCCCGCGCCGCCAAGGATTTTGCCGCATCCGATGCGCTGCGCGACGAACTCGTCGCCGCGGGGGTCGAGGTGATGGACGGCGACCCGCTCGGATGGGACTGGCAACCCAGCGCCAATTAGAGGCTTGTCGCAGGCCCGCGGGCTGCTAGCCTCGTTGCATGTCGCAACTGATCTGCTGGCTGCTCGTCGGCCTTGTCCACCTGATCCCGGCGCTGGCGCTGTTCCGGCCGGCGTTGATCACGCGGCTCTATCGCATCCCGCCGGACAGCCCGCTCTTCCTGCTGATGCATCACCGCGCCGCGCTGTTCTTTGCGGTGCTCGTTGCCCGCGTGTGGGCGGCGTTCGATCCCGGCGGGCGCAAGCTCGCGACCTTGCTCGCCGCAATCTCGATGCTCAGCTTCCTGTTTCTCTATCAGTCCTACGGGCGCCCCGCGGCGCTCGGCACCATCGCGCTGGTCGATCTGGTCGGCCTCGTCCCGCTGGCCTGGGCGGGCTGGCACGCATTTCAGCAGTAGGAAAATCATGACCAAGACCGTGACTGTCCTTTCGGGCCTGATCCGTCCACTTGTCGAAAACCGGCTGCCCGACTGGATCGAACCCAAATTCTTCGCGTCGAAGGAAGAGGCGCTCGAACTCGCGCCGCAGGCCGAGATCGGCTGGTTCGACATGTACGACAAGAAGGATATGGCCGCAGTCATCACCGCCGCGACGAATCTCAAATGGCTCAATTCCATCTATGCCGGGGTGGACGGCATGCCGCTGGATCTGCTCCATGAGCGCGGTACGATTGTGACCAATGGTGCCGGTATCAACGCGATCACCATCGCCGAATATGTCGTGATGGGCATGCTCACCGTCGCCAAGGGGTACCGCGATGTCGTGCGCGCGCAGGAACGCCGCGAGTGGCTGATGGACTCACCGGGCAAGGTCGAACTGTTCGGATCGAAGGCGCTGCTGCTCGGCTACGGTGCGATCGGCAAGCTGATCGAAGAACGGCTGAAAGCCTTTGCCGTCGATGTGACGGTGGTTCGTCGCTCGCCCGGCCCCAATACGCTGACCCCCGACCAATGGCGCGCGCAGCTCGGCGCTTTCGACTGGGTGATCCTCGCAGTCCCCGCGACCCCCGAGACCGACGGCATGATCGGCGCAGCGGAACTCGCTGCAATGAAGCCGACCGCGACGCTGATCAACATCGCGCGCGGCAGCGTCGTCGATCAGGACGCCTTGGTCACGGCGCTGAACGAACAGCAGATCGCGTCGGCCTTCCTCGACGTCACGACCCCCGAACCGCTGCCCTCGGACGATCCGCTGTGGAGCCTCGACAATGCCCACATCACGATGCACCTGTCGGGCCGCGCACAGGACAAGATGTTCGTCCGCTCGGCGCAGCGTTTCCTCGAAAATCTGGACCGCTGGAAGCAGGGTGAGGCCGTCGAGCCGCGGGTCGATCTGACGCTCGGCTACTGACGCGGCCGCTCGGCCTTCAACTCGCGCACCAGCGGTTGCAGCCGTTCGTCATATTTGGCGAGCATGGTGTGCGCGCCGGCATGGTCGTAGAAGCTGACGAGTTCGCGCCCGTTCCAGCGGTGGAGCGCATAGGCGGGATCTTCGGCGACGATCATCGGGCGGTCGTCGGGCTTGTTCTCGTCGATGGGCCTGAGGTCGAGTGAGACCTGCGGTGCCGTCGACGAACAGATCGCGATCGTGCGGCCTTCCCATGCGACGGTGACGCTCCGGTGGAGATGGCCGCAGATCAGCCCGCGAACCTGCGGGTGGCGGCGTACCACGTCGGTGAAGACCGCGACCCACGGCTCGTCGGGGTCGGTGTTCATCCACTCGATCCCGCTTTCGATCGGCGGATGGTGCATGACGATATAGGTGGGCTTCGCACTATCCTTCGCCAGTTCGGCGTCGAGCCAGGCGGCGCGCCGGTCGCAAAATGCGCCGCCATGGCGCCCTTCCTCCAGCGTATCGATCGTCACCAGCCGTAGTTCGGGGAGTTCGATCGTGTACTGAACGAAACCGTTGCCGTCGTCGAGACCCGGAAAGCGGGCGTGAAAATTGTCACGCAAATCATGATTGCCGACGCTCGGCCACACCGGAAAGGGACAGCGCGAAAAGGCGGTGGCGAGGCGGCGATAGCTGTCGTCGTCGCCGCGATCGGAAAGATCGCCGGTCGCGAGTAGCAGATCAGGCCGGTTCGGCCCCTCGATCAACACGTCGAGCACCTCGTCGAGGCGCTTGCGGTTATATTCGGCCGGATTGTCCGGATCGAACCCGATATGGATATCTGTGATCTGCGCGATCAGCATATCCGTCCCCCGTTCCGGTCGGCTGGTCCCGACCCATAAAACCTCACCCGCCCCGCCTTGCCCCGTGCAAGGGAGGTGTGCGCCACGTCACATCGTAAAGGCCCCGCCCCCCGGTTCCTGTGATCATGCTCACACTATAGGTAGCAGCAAGAGGTTTATTTGCGATTGCGGCGGTGTTTTTCTTGGCTCTGCGCGGCGGCAACCACGGTTTCCCGCCGTCCGAATGATATTCGTGGCACATCGCGCAGGGCGATTCGGTCGCGGTTTCGACCTTTACGACGCGCGCCCCGCCCTCGCCGACATGGCAATCGCGGCACTGACGCAGCCCCGGCACGAGCAGGTCGGTCGAGGTTTTCGATCCCGGCGCGGCGGTGTGGCAGTCAGCGCATTCGGTTTCCTTATGCGCGTCATGGTCGAACCAGCCTTTTTGCAGGTAGCGCGGCGTCTGGCTGACCGCCGCAACCCGCCAGCTGTTGCCGGTCTGCGGCGCAAAGATCGTGTGGCAGTCGTAGCACGCGCCGCCCTTTGAGAAGACCGCGCGCACCGCATCCTGCGCACGGCTGGGCCGTGTCGCGACTTCGTTGAAATAGATGTTGTAAACCTGCCCCTCGGCATAGGCGCCCGGACGCCGCCGCTGCATGCCGCCAAGCTGGAGCGGTCGCCCGGGCGGGGTCGAGCGATAATAAGCGGTGAGATCGGCGACGACCTGGTCGGGCTCGCCATGGCGCAAAGTCCGCGTCACCCCGCCGACGGTCTCGAAGGCGAGGCTGTGGCACATCGCGCAGTCGCGTTCCATTTCGACCGGCTTGACGCGCACCCCGTCGGCCTCGACGCGGTGGCAATTCGCGCACTCCAGCTTCTTGCCGAAATCGTAGCGGCCGCGGAAACTCGCCGCCATGCGCGCGACCCCGCCGGTCGCCTGCAAATGCATGTCGTGCGGGAATTTGAGGCCGTTGTAGTCGACCGTCCCCTTGCTCAGCGTCGTGCGTACCAGCTTCGCGCCGGGCGCGGCGCGGACGAGCGGGCGGAATTCGGGGTGGCTCGTGCCGAAATCGGCCGCATCGGCGAGCGTCGTCGGATGCCCGGCAATCTTCAATCGCGCCGACATGCCGTCGTGGCAATCGGCGCAAAATTTCTGCGGCGTCGCGGGCATCGGCCCCGCGCCCTCATGCTCGGTATGGCATTCGACGCAGCGCCCCTGCGGCTTGTTGAAGGTCTTGGCAAAGCCCGCCAGCACCTTTTCGCCGATCCCCGGCGGGTGACGCGCGGCGAGGAGCATCGCTGCCGGCGCACCCGCATGCGCCATGCTCATCGCCTTGTGCTCGCCGGTGTGGCAGCCGACGCACGCCTTGTCGGTCACCGCGACAAAAGGCTCGACATGGCACGACTGGCAGTCGTTCTTCAGGCTCGCGTGCGCGCTCGACAGCGGCCCCGACAGCCACGCGCTGTCGGCATGGTAACCGTCGGGGCGCTCGTTAACATTCTTGTAGCTGTACCACGCCCAGATCGGCCCGATCAGGAAGGCGAGCAGCATCAGCAGCCCGAACAGCCACGCCCCCATGCGCTTGCCGAGCATCACGCCCTGCAGTGAAAAGGCCTTTGCCTCGTCGACATCCTTCGACGACTGCGACAGCTCGTCGATGCGCTCGACGAGCAGGATGATATTCTCGCCCTCGCGCGCGATCGTCAGCCGGTGGCCGCCGAAGCGCAGCTCGCCGCCCGCGCCGCTGTCGATATCGGCGATGGTTTCGCTGCGTCCGTTGAGGTCGAAGCCCAGCCCCTCGCTCGCCGCGACGCGGACGGTCCGGCCGTCGGCGCTGCTGATCGTCGCGTGATGCGGGTTCACCGCGAGATCCGCGACGTGGATGGTGTTGCTGCCCTCGCGCCCAAGGGTGATCGCGTCGCCCGGCAGCGCCGTATCGCGGATGATCTGTTTGCCGGTCTTCGTCGTCGAAATACGGCGCAGGATGAAGCTCATGGTCCCCCTCCCCGCCTTACCAGTAGAAGAAGACGCTGATGATGTGCGCCGACAGCGCCGCGATCAGCGCAAAGGTCAGCGGCACATGCACGTAGAGCCAGATTTCGAGCAGCGCGCGGATCTTGAGATGCCGGCGCAACCGCGTCAGCGCCGCCTCCTTCTGCTTGAGCAGCCCGACCACCTTCTCGCGCGCCTCGCGGTCGCTGCTGTTCGAGAGCGACAGCGTGCGCAGCGCCGCCGCGGTCGCGCAATTGGGATAGCGACCCGACAGCCGTGCCATGACGCCGCCCGCGAACGGATCCTCATCGAGCGCCGCCAGCACCGGCGCGGTGTCGGCGGGGGTCAGCGGCTGCGCGGCGCTGTGCAGCTGGCGGTCGAAGGCGCGGATCGCCTCGAGCATCTGCATCTGCGTCATCTCGTCACGGTTGTTCGACAATGCCGCGGGCAGCGTCGCATAGACGATCACGCCATAAAGCCCCGACAAGATCACCAGCATCATCAGCGCCCACGCGAGCGTGTGGACATTCCAGCCGAGCTGAAACCCCGTGTGCCAGGTGCCGACGACGATCAGGCTGAGCCCGAGATAGACATGCGCCGAGGTCCATGCCTTCAGCGACCAGTAATCGCTCGTCATCTTGCGCTTGCGATAGCCGAGTGCGGTGAGCCACAAGATCAATCCCGCGCCGATCGTGCCGAGCGTATAACCGTACCAGCTGCCGCCATTGTGCCGCGGCGTCACATCGACGAGCGCGTAGCTGACGATGATCAGCAGGCAGAGCGCGCCCGAAATCTTGGCCCAGCGAAACCCCGCGTAGCGCAGGAAGCCCTCATGCTTCCGCTCGCGCACGCGCTCGGTCTGGGTCGCTTTCGACCGGCGGCGCTGGAACAGGCTCGCCATCAGCCCGCGTCCTCTTCGAGCCGGGCGATCGACAGGAATTCCTCGGGCGAGACGCGGATCGCGGCGCCGGTCGGGCACGCACGCACGCACGCGGGGCCGCCCGATATGCCTTTGCACATGTCGCATTTGACCGCGATCTTCTTGGGCTTCTCGTCGCCCAGTTGCTTCTTCGTCCATTTGGGCGACGGTTCGCCCGGGCCGGGGCCGAAACCCGTGAGCAGCCAGCGCAGCAGGCTCGGCTTCTCGGGCGGCGCGGCCTCCATGCGGATCACGCCATAGGGGCAGTTGCGCATGCAGTTGCCGCAGCCGATGCAGCCGGGCTCCATGAACACCTCGCCGTCGGGGCCGCGGTGGATCACGTTCGGCGGGCAGTCGGCCATGCAGTGCGGATGCTCGCAGTGGCGGCAGCTCGTCGGCACATGCAGATGCGCGAAGGTCTTGCCCGCCTCGCGATCGAGCCGCGACAGGCCTTCATGGCTGTCAGCGCACGCTTTCTCGCAATTGTCGCAGCCGACGCACAGATTCTCGTCGATCAGCAACGCATCGGTCGCCTCGCCCAGCCCTTCCTTCATGATGAAGCTCGCGGTGTCCGAATAGAGGTCGACCGCGCTCGAATAGCTGGCCTTGCGCGATTCGATGAAGCTGTTCATCGCCGCGCGCTCGGCGACTGCGGCCTCGGTCGCCTCACGCACCTGCGGGCGCTTGGCGAGCATCGCCTTGAACTGCTCGCCCTTCAGCCGGATCACTTCGCTCGCGACCGCGGCCTTGACGGTCGCATTACGCCGCTCGCCACTGAGCACCGCCATTTCGCCGAAGAAGCTGCCCGCGGGCAAATAGCGGAGGAAGATCGGTTTGCCGCCGATGTCCTTTTCGACGACCATCGACCCCGAGCGGATGACATAGACGTCGTCGCCCTCGTCGCCCTCGGCAAGCACGACCTTGCCCGCGGGAACCCGTTCGATCGCCGGATCCTCGACGATCGGTTCGAGGTCCTCGACGGTCAGCCCGCCTTTGAAGATTTGCAGCAGCTGGCGTTCGAGCGAGATGCGATTGATCACGCGCTTGGCGCCCGGCACCGCGGCCATCAGCTTGAGCGCGGCGGTGCGCGATACTTCGACGAAGATGCTGTCCTCGCCCGCGCGGATCGTCGCGCCGCGCTTGCGGCCCGAGATCAGCCCGACCTCGCCAAAAATCGATCCCTCTTCGATGGGGACCGTGAAGTCGGGGCCAACCTCGACGAGCGCATGGCCGTCGGCGATCGCGAACAGCGACGAACCCGGCTCGCCCTTTTCGAACACGACATCGCCCTTGGAATAGAAGGCGACCTTCGAATCGAGCATGAATTCGCGCATCTGGAGCGGCGAGACATCGGCGAAGATGCGGATGCGCGTGCGCAGGAACTCGAGCCATTCGCTGACCGATTTCTGCTGCGGCAGCTTTTCGAAGATCGCCGCGAGGTCCTTTTCGTCGGCGGGGGTCAGCGCCTTGTTGCCGTTCAGGAATTCGACGACGTCATAGCCCTGGTTCATGCAATGCTTGATCAGCGGATAACCCGCGAGCGCGCCGATGACATAGAGGCCGGGGACCGTCGTCTCGAACGTCGGCGACAGTTTCGGAAAAGCCTCGCGGTCGGGGCCGGTGAACTCGATCCCCATCGATTCGACAAACCCGCGCGGCGCGACCGACCCTAGGCGCGCGACGATCACGTCGCATTCGATCCGCTCTTCGCCGGTCGGGGTTTCGAGCGTCAGCCAGCCCGGCTCGACCTTCTTCGGCTGCGTCTCGGTGCGGATGCTCATAAAGCCGTTCTCACCGACCTCGGTCATGTCGGCGACATTCTTCGCCTTGGCGCGCGCGAAATCCTTCGAGCGGTTGAGGATGGTGACCGTATTCTCGAGCGCCTCCTCGGCAACGCCAAGCGCATTTTCGATCCCCGCGTCGCCCGACCCGACGACGGTGATATGCTTGTCTTTGAAATCCTCGGGATCGTCGACCTGATAGATGATGTGCGGCAGGTCGGCGCCTTCGCAGCGCATGCGGTTCGGATTGCCCTGCGTGCCGATCGCCAGCACGATATTCTCTGCCGTATAGATATCGCCCTTGGCGGTCTTGATAGCGAATGCGCCCTTTTCGCCGCTCACTTCGGCGACCTCCGCGTGATAGGCGACATTCACCTTGTTGTTCGCGGCGTCCTCGTCCCAATTGCCGAGGATATATTCGCGCGCGCCCTCGGCAAAGCGGCAGTCGGAGCGGAGGTCGAGCCGCTCGGGCGTCGCGAGCACACGCTTGCCCTTTTGATATTTGAAAATCGTGTCCGACAGATGGTCGGTCTTTTCGAGCAGGATGTGGCTGAGCCCGAGCTGCGCGGCGCGCGATGCGGCGCTGAGTCCCGCGGGACCCGACCCGATGATCGCAACCTTGACCGGATCGCTCATGCACGCACCATTGCGCGGCGGAAGCCGCCCTTGCCGTCGCTGGCCGTGATGCTGACGAAGTCGCGCACGGGCATCCTCTTCCCCCTGTCGCCAGCCCCCCGGCGAATTCATAACGGATGCGACCCGGACTTATGTCCTGGACGCAAAGCTATGCCCTTGAAAGCGAGGAAAGGTCAACCGGCCGACGCGAGATTCTGGCCGTTGCGAGCCATTCTCAACAGCGCCCTGCGGGCGGGTTCAGGCGAGCTCGAACATCGCGGCGATACGCTCGGACTGGGTGGGCTCGAAGCGCGACCAACCGTCGGGGCCGAGCTTTTCGAGCGGACGGAAGCGCGCCTTGTACGCCATGCGCGCCGACCCTTCGATCCAGTAGCCGAGATAGACGTACGGCAGCCCCGCCCGCGCCGCGCGCTGGACATGGTCGGCGATGATATAGGTGCCGAGCCCCTCGCGCATCGGATGCCCCGCGTCAAAGAAGCTATAGATCATCGACAGCCCGTCGCCCTGCCGGTCGGTCAGGCAGCAGCCGACAAGGCGGCCCTTGCCGCCATTCGCCGCCGGCTCGCGATATTCGATCATATAGCTATCGACGGGGGTCTGCTCGACCATGTCGGCGAAATCCTGCTCGTCCATATCGGCCATGCCGCCATCGGGATGGCGCGACCCCAGATAGGAGCGCAGCAGCGCATATTGCTCTTCGGTCGCCCACGGCTTGCACGCGGTCGCGACAAGGTCGCCGTTGCGGCGCAGGTTGCGCTTCTGCGAGCTGCTGGGTGTGAATTCCCCGGCGCAGACGCGCACCGACACGCAGGCCGAGCAATCGGCGCAGCTCGGGCGATAGGCGACCGACTGGCTGCGGCGGAAGCCGATGCGGCCGAGCGCGTCGTTCAGCTCGTTCGCCGAGTTGCCGCTGAGTTCGGTGAACACCTTGCGCTCGGTCTTGCCCGCCAGATAGGGACAGGGCGCCGGGCTGGTGACAAAAAAGCGCGGAAAACGGAACGGTGCGGACACGCGGGAAAACCTCCGGACTGGCGAATGCGGAGCCCCCCGACGCGGGTCCGACGCGCTACTTGCACCAACTATGCCGCGCAGCGTCAATGGTGCAAAGTCCATTTACCATTTTTAAACGTCCCGATCTGAATCAACCCGAAAATTTTGTGAATCAGCCGGTAAGGATTGTGCCGATTTGAATCGACTAGGACCCGAATCTATCGGGGATGGCAGTCCGCGATCACCTTTTCGACATTTGATGTTCTGATTGGGATTTCCAGGTCAATTTTTGGAAGCGCTGCCAGATCGTCAATGTTTCCAATACCAACCGCCAAGGGAGTGGCGCCGCGGACGAGTCGAATTTTCATAATTTCCGGCGCCTTAGAACCAATAATACCATAAAAATGATCTAGATTAGCATTAACTCGCCCGTCAAATGACACACCATTCCCCACATCATCCCGATAAATTTGGGGATCACGATCGTCAATTTTGTATAGAATCGCAGAAATATCGCCTATTTCTTGATCATTTTCTTTTCTAACCGCATAGACTTCAAGATCAACTTCGTTCTTTTCGGCGTCCTTGGCATTGCTGATGCAGATCACAGTGACGTGAACCATTAGCTTGTTCTTTTCGAACGAGGCCGAGGCAGAAGATTTTGAAAGCGACGAAAATTCATCGGCTGAATCATCGCGCTTGTAATCAAAAACTTCCCCATTTTGATTGGAACTATCCCCCTGAACGAACGGGTTCTCATTGCAGCCGGAGAGAGCAAGGCAAATGAAAGAAGCCTTTAGGAGAGCGATTGCTCCAGATTTGAGCTTCAATTGTTGCAGCAAAATCTTCACATCGCCTCCCCCTCATTCTCACGACCAGTATCTCCGCCTATTTGGAACGACAATATTAATAGTTGGGATAAAATCGATGAGCACCTGCCGTGACGCGTGCCATGTTGAGGGATATCGGGAACAAGCAAACAGGCGAGACGCCGGATCTCTCGACCTTTTTCTTTGACCAACAGCGGTAATATGAACGGGACGCCGTTCATACTTGTCCTCTTGCCTTCCTCATGTTCGATTGAGTGTTATAAAATCCTAACTGTAGCCGCGCAGCTCGTCGCCGGTCAGCGTCGCCACATGCAGCACATTGGTCGACCCGGGGGTGCCGAACGGAACCCCCGCCATCATCACCAGCTTCGCGCCCGCCTTGCAGATGCCGTGGCGCAGCGCCATCCGCTTGCCCTTGGCGATCATCTCTTCGAAGCTGCCGATGTCCTTGGTCGGCACCGCATGCGCACCCCAGAGCAAACCCATACGCCGCGCGGCTTCCTTTTTCGGGGTCAGGACGAGCAAAGGCGCACCCGGCCGCTCGCGCGCGACGCGGCGTGCGGTCGAACCCGATGCGGTGAAGCAGATGATCGCGTCGGCGGCGATCGTCGTAATGATGCTGCCCGCCGCCTCGGCCAGCGCGTCGGCGGTCGTCGCGTCGGGCGCGGTCTCGGTAAAATGCAGACGGCGGAAATAGTCGGGATCGCTTTCGACCGAGCGCGCGATCGAATCCATCATCGTCACCGCCTCGACCGGGAAGGCGCCCGCCGCGGTTTCGGCCGACAGCATGATCGCGTCGGCACCGTCATAGACCGCGGTTGCGACGTCGGACACTTCGGCGCGCGTCGGTGACGGCGAGACGATCATCGATTCGAGCATCTGCGTCGCGACGACCACCGGCTTGCCCATGCGGCGCGCGGTCGCGACGATCTTTTTCTGGAGCGGCGGCACCGCTTCGGGAGGAAGCTCGACGCCCAGGTCGCCGCGCGCGACCATCGCCGCATCGGCGAGTTCGAGGATTTCCTCGATCCGCTGCACGCCCGAGGGCTTTTCGAACTTCACGAGCAAGGCCGCCTTGCCGCCGATCAGCGTGCGCGCCTCGGCGACGTCCTCGGGGCGCTGCACGAACGACAGCGCGATCCAGTCGACATGCTGCTCGAGCGCGAAGGTCAAATCCTTGCGATCCTTTTCGGTCAGCGCCGCGAGCGGGACGACGACATCGGGGACATTGACGCCCTTGCGATCCGAGATCTTGCCGCCGACCTCGACAACCGTTTCGATCTTGTCCGGCGCGACACTCTTCACGCGCAGCACCAGCTTGCCGTCGTCGATCAGCAGGCGCGTGCCGGTTTCGAGCGCCGCGAACAATTCGGGGTGCGGCAGGTAAACGCGCGTCGCATCGCCCGGTGTCTTGTCGGTATCGAGCGTAAAGCTCTTGCCGTTCACCAGCTCGGCCGGGCCGTCTTTGAAGGTGCCGACGCGCAGCTTGGGGCCTTGCAGGTCGACAAGGATCGTCGTCGGACGTCCGGTGTCCTTTTCGAGCGCGCGGATCGCCGCGATCACCTTGGCATGCCCCGCATGATCGCCGTGGCTCATATTGACGCGAAACGCGTCGGCGCCGGCGCGATGCAGCGCGGCGATCATCTCGGGGTTGGCGCTTGCGGGGCCAAGGGTCGCCAGGATGCGCACCTTGCGCTGGCGGGGGGTAAAATTCTGGACCACAAAAGCTCCGATAACAGGGGGGGCGCTAGGGCAATGCCGGCTTGCTGACGACGGCAATGCCGCCTTGATGATAGGAAGGCAACCGCCGTATAGCTATTCAATCATTCAACGGAGGAACCATGTCCTGCAGCGACGATCAGACCACCGGTAATGAGGCGCTCGACAGCCTTGACGATGCGGTCGCCGCCGCGGCCTTCCGCCGCCTCGTCCGCCTGCTCCAGCATCGTAGCGACGCCGCGAACATCGATTTGATGGGCCTCGCCGGATTTTGCCGCAACTGCCTCGGCGACTGGATTGCCGAGGCGGGCGACATGGACAAGGAGGCGGGCCGCGCGATCGTCCACGGCATGCCGACCGCGGAGTGGAAAGCGCGGCATCATACCGCCGCGACGCCCGAACAGCTCGCGCGGATGGAAGAAAGCATGGCCAAAAATCCCGGAGCCGATTAGGGACGCGCCAGGCGCGATTCTCGCGCCGCATCATCCCAATCACCGGAGCCAAAAATGAGCGAAGCCACCGTATCCGACGAACAACTGCGCCTTTTCATCGAGCGCATCGAGCGTCTGGAAGAAGAGAAAAAGGGCATCGCCGACGACATCCGCGACACCTATAATGAATCGAAATCGCAGGGTTACGACCCGAAAATCATGCGCCAGATCGTTCGCCTGCGCAAATTGCCGGTCCACGACCGCAAGGAAATGGAAGCGATCCTCGACGTCTATAAGTCGGCGCTCGGAATCGACTGACGCCCCCAGCCAGGAGAGTGACGATGTTCAGCACCACCACCAATAATGTCGAGGGCCGTCCGGTCCGCGAATATCTGGGCATCGTCACCGGCGAGGTGATCGTCGGCGCCAATCTGTTCCGCGACCTGTTCGCGAGCATCACCGACATCGTCGGCGGCCGCTCGGGCAAATATGAGGACGTCCTCGCCCGCGCGCGCAAAGAGGCGATCGGCGAAATGGAAGCCGAGGCCGCACGCCTCGGCGGCAATGCGGTGATCGGCGTCGACCTCGATTATGAAGTCCTCGGCCAGAATGGGTCGATGCTGATGGTCAGCGCGTCAGGGACGGCGGTCACTCTGGGGTGAGCGTCGACATCCGCCCAGCCATGTCAGCCGACGCCGCGCGATGTGCCGAGATTTACGCTCCCTATGTCACGGACAATTGGGTCAGTTTCGAATGCGATCCGCCCGATGCGGTGGAAATGGCGCAGCGGATAGAGAATTATGGCGCGAGCCATGGCTGGCTGGTTGCGGAGGTCGAGGGCAAAATTGCGGGATATGCCTATGGCTCCCCTCACCGCACGCGCGAAGCCTATGCAACCTCGGCAGATGTCGCGGTCTACCTTGATGTGACCTTTGCACGTTCCGGAGTTGGACGGCGGCTTTACGAGGCGCTGTTTCCGATTTTGGCCCATCGCAATATCCACGCCATCTTTGCCGGGATTGCCTTGCCGAATGACGCCAGCATCGGCTTGCATGAGGCGATGGGCTTCACGCCGATCGGTATCTACCGCGAGGTCGGCTGGAAAATGGGCGGCTGGCGCGATGTCGGGTGGTGGCAGCGGTTGCTTTGACATTCGGTCCTGATGTAAGCGCGCGCTTCCAGTTCCTTCCAGCCGAAAAGAAGAGAGCCATGGCCGGCCATAGCAAATTCAAAAACATCATGCACCGCAAGGGTGCGCAGGACAAAAAACGCAGCTCGCTGTTTTCGAAGCTTTCGCGCGAAATCACTGTCGCGGCGAAGATGGGCCTGCCCGATCCCGACGCGAATGCCCGCCTGCGCGCCGCGATCAACGCCGCCAAGGCGCAATCGGTGCCCAAGGACAATATCCAGCGCTCGATCGACAAGGCCGCGGGCGGCGAAGGCGATAATTACGAGGAAATCCGCTACGAAGGCTATGGCCCCGGCGGCGTGTCGCTGATCGTCGAGGCACTGACCGACAACCGCAACCGCACCGCGACCAACGTCCGCACCGCCTTCTCGAAAAACGGCGGCAACCTCGGCACCAGCGGCAGCGTCAGCCACGGTTTCGACCGGCTCGGCATGATCAGCTATGCCGCAAAGGCGGGCGATGCCGACACAGTGTTCGAAGCCGCGCTCGACGCCGGCGCCGACGATGTCGAATCGTCCGAGGACGGCCACGACATCTGGACCAGTGTCGATTCCTTGCACGAAGTCGCAAAGGCGCTCGAAGCCAAACTCGGCGAGGCAGAAGGCGTCAAACTCGCGTGGCGACCGACGCTGAAAAGCGAAGTCACCGATGAAGCGACCGCGCAGACTTTGTTCAAGCTGATCGACACGCTCGACGATGACGACGACGTCCAGACCGTCTGGGGCAATTACGAAATCCCCGACGCGGTGATGGAAAAGCTTGGCTAAACGCCAACAACCGTTCGCATCGAGCGAAGTCGGGATGCCCATCGGTCGTGGATGCCTTCGAGGTGTCTCGACTTCGCTCGACACGAACGGAATTTGATGATCATCCTCGGTCTCGATCCCTCGCTCAGCTGTACTGGCTGGGGCGTCATCCGCGTCGAGGGCAGCCGGATCAGCCATGTCGCCAACGGACAGGTGAAGACCGATGCAAAGGCGCCGCTGCCCGAACGGCTCGCGCATCTCGATACCGTGCTCGCGGCGGTGATCGCCGATCATGCGCCAGGGTGCGCCGCGGTCGAGGAAGTGTTCGTCAACGACAACCCGCAATCGACGCTGAAGCTCGCGCATGCGCGCGGCGTCGTGCTACTCGGCTGCGCGCGCGGCGGGCTGGCGGTCACCGAATATGCCCCGCGCCTCGTCAAGAAGGCGATCGTCGGCACCGGCGGCGCGGCGAAGGAACAGGTACAGGCGATGCTGCGCGTGCTGCTCCCCGGCGCGAAGGTCGCGGGCGCCGATGCGGCGGATGCGCTGGCGGTCGCGATCTGCCATGCGAACCATAGGCCGCGACACTAACACTTCGTCACCCCGGACTTGATCCGGGGTCCACGGGGTCATGGATGCCGGGTCAAGTCCAGCATGACGAAGAGGGGGTATTCCCGACGATGAGGGAAATTGATTCCCTTTTCGTTCTCCCCGCGTTAGGCACGGAGCATGATCGCGAAACTGACAGGGCGGCTGGATTCGAGCGGCGCAGGCCATGCGGTGATCGACGTCGGCGGCGTCGGTTATCTGGTCGAGGCATCAGCGCGCACCCTAGACGCATTGGGCCCGGTTGGCGGCGACGTCACCATCCACACCGAAATGCTCGTCGGCGAAGATTTCCTCCGCCTGCTCGGCTTTGCCAAGGCCGAGGAACGCGACTGGTTCCGCCTGCTCACCAGCGTGCAGGGCGTCGGCGCCAAGGTCGCACTCGCGATCCTGTCGGCGCTCGAGATCAGCGACCTCCAGCGCGCGCTCGCGAGCGCCGACAGCGCGATGATTGCGCGCGCGAACGGCGTCGGGCCGAAGCTCGCGCAGCGGATCACGCATGAATTGAAGGACAAGGCGGGTGCGCTTGGTGGGATCGCGGGGAGCGGACCGATCCTCTCGGCCGCCCCCGGCCCGCTCGCCGACGCCGTCACCGCCCTCACCGGCCTCGGCTTCAAACCCGGCGAGGCCAGCGCCGCGGTCGCCGCAGCGAGCGAGGAACTGGGTTCGGATGCTAGCCTCGATGCATTGGTCCGTACTGCACTGAAGAAGGCTGCAAAATGAGCCGCGGCAAATATATGTCTCCGTTTGCTTTCGGGGTCATCATGCGGTCCAGCGAGCTATTGGGAATGATCTTCATCCCTATTGCGATGTATGCGATCTCGATCAGGAGCCTCTCGCTACTTGGTTGGTCGATTGCGCTTTTTTTTATCCTGGGGTCGAACAAGAGGGATTTTTTTGCTGCTGCTCCCCGGGATGAACTTTACGTCCACATGAGCCATCCTGCTCGAAACAACTGCCTGGGTCTATTTTCCCTGATCGGAGAGATATTTGGCCTCAAGAAATGTCGGCGATGCAATGGCTCGATATTCTCAAAAGTGAGGCCGATCAGAGACGATGAGACCTGCTTCGATCCGTGGGAATTCTACCGATTTTGGCCTGCGAGACATTGCCCCCATTGCGGCACCGATACAGCAACTGGCGCCGTCGAAGCATGATTAGCGGCGCCCCCTCTTCACCGACGGGCATCCGGCACGCCGCCTGCCGCTGCGGCAAAATACGCATCGCGTGCACCGGTGAGCCTATCCGCGTGTCGGTCTGCCATTGCCGCGAATGCAAGGCGCGGAGCGGCAGCGCCTTTGCCGCGCAGGTTCGTTTCCCCGCCGAGCAGGTCCGTACTGAGGGCGAGGCGAAGATGTGGCAGTATACCGGGGACAGCGGCAACGTTGCGGACTTCTTTTTCTGCGGCACCTGCGGTTCGGGCGTCTGGTACAGGGCACGCCCCTATCATGACGCCTATGCAATACCGCTGGGCAATTTCGAACCCGGGCACGGCTTCGTGCCGGACTATTCGGTCTATGAAGACCGCAAGGAGCCTTGGGTTTCGATCGCCGGCGATGCAATAGAGCATTATGACTGAGCCCGCCCTCACCACTCCGATCCGGACCCCCGAGGACGCCGACGCCGCGCTGCGTCCGAAGACGCTCGCCGAATTCGTCGGGCAAGCGGCGGCGCGCGAGAATCTGCGCATCTTTATCGAGGCCGCAAAGGCACGCTCCGACGCGCTCGACCATGTGCTTTTCTACGGCCCGCCGGGGCTCGGCAAGACGACGCTCGCGCAGATTGTTGCGCGCGAGCTCGGTGTCGGGTTCCGGTCGACCAGCGGCCCGGTGATCGCCAAGGCGGGCGACCTTGCCGCGCTGCTCACCAATCTCGAGGACGGCGATGTGCTGTTCATCGACGAGATCCACCGGCTGTCGCCCGCGGTCGAGGAAATCCTCTACCCCGCGATGGAGGATCGCGCGCTCGACATCATGATCGGCGAAGGCCCCTCGGCGCGCTCGGTGCGGATCGACCTGCCAAAGTTCACCCTGGTCGGTGCGACGACGCGGCAGGGGCTGCTCACGACCCCGCTGCGCGACCGCTTTGGCATTCCGGTGCGGCTCAATTTCTACACGCATGGCGAGCTGGAGCAGGTGATCACGCGCGCTGCGCGGCTGCTGGCGCTGCCGATCGCGTCCGACGGCGCGCTCGAGATCGCCAAGCGGTCGCGCGGAACGCCGCGCATCGCCGGGCGGCTGCTGCGCCGGGTACGCGATTTCGCGACCGTTGCCGGGCATAAGATCGTCGATGCGAAGGCGGCCGACGCCGCGCTCAACCGGCTCGAAGTCGACGCGCTCGGGCTCGACGCGATGGACCGGCGGTATTTGACGATGATCGCCGATATTTACCGGGGCGGCCCCGTCGGGGTCGAGACCATGGCGGCGGGGCTGTCCGAACCGCGCGACACGATCGAGGACGTGATCGAACCCTATCTGCTGCAGGTCGGGCTGATCGCGCGCACGGCGCGCGGACGCATGCTCAACGCCAGCGCGTGGAAGCATCTCGGGCTCAACCCGCCCGCGGGATCGCAGGACGGACTTTTCGACCAGGGAAAATAGACGGATTTCTGCGGCTTTCATTCCACCAACCGGCCCCGATCTGCGACGAACCGTTCAAGAGGGGTTTGCGACGAGTCGTTGCGAGGCTATCGGTTGGGATAATGGTAAACGCCCCGCCCCCCTTCACCCCCGGCGCCTTTGTCGGGGCTGAGCATCATTTCCGGGCACGCGCGTACTTCGAAGACACGGATCTGTCGGGCATTGTCTATCACGCCAATTACCTGCGCTATATGGAGCGCGCGCGCTCGGACATGCTGCGGCTCGCGGGCATCGACCAGCGCGCGGCGATGGAAGCGGGCGAAGGCAGCTGGGCGGTGACCGACCTCGCGATCAAATACCGCCGCCCCGCACGGCTCGACGACGATCTGCTCGTCGTCAGCACCGTCGAGGCGGTGCGCGGCGCGAGCGTGATTATTTCGCAGCGCATCCTTCGCGGAACTGACACGTTAAGCGGCGAGACATTGACCGACGGGCAAGTCACCGCCGCATTCCTGTCGCCCGAGGGCCGGCCGCGCCGCCAGCCCGCGGGTTGGGCCGATCGATTTACCGCCATCATGAATGGAGAGACTTTCCCTTGCTAGACAATATCTCGCTGGCCGCCGACGCGGCGACCTTGTCCCCCGTCGCGCTGTTCCTGCAGGCCGATATCATCGTGAAGGCAGTGATGATCGGCCTTCTGCTCGCGTCGATCTATGTCTGGGCGGTGATCTTCACCCACGGCCGCAGCGTCAACAAATTGATGAGCGCCTCCGAACGCTTCGAGCGCGATTTCTGGCGCGCCGACAATATCGACAAATTCTTCGACAAGAACGGCAGCGAGGAATTGCCGAGCGCCAAGGTGCTCGGGGCGGGGATCAGCGAATGGCGCCGTTCGACCAAGACCAAGAATGTCGACCGCGACGGTACACGCGAACGGCTCGGCATCGCGATGAACAGCGCGGTCGCGGGCGAAGTCGATCGGCTCGCCGAAAAGATCGGCACGCTGGCAACGATCGGCTCGGTCGCGCCTTTCGTCGGGCTGTTCGGTACGGTGTGGGGGATCATGCGCAGCTTCACCGCGATCGCGGCGGAGAATAACAGCAGCCTTGCGGTCGTCGCCCCGGGCATCGCCGAAGCGCTGTTCGCGACCGCGATCGGCCTGTTCGCCGCGATCCCCGCGGTGATCGCGTACAATGCCTTTTCGCAGCGCCTGAACCGGCTCGAATCGCGGCTTGGCCGCTTCGCCGACGGGCTGCACGCGACGTTCAGCCGCGAACTCGAGGTCGAAGCCTGATGGCGATGGGCGGTCCCTCCGGCGGCATCGGCGGACGGCGCGGCCGTGGCCATCGCCGCGCGCCGATGGCCGAGATCAACGTCACCCCGCTCGTCGACGTGATGCTCGTGCTGTTGATCATCTTCATGATCACCGCCCCCCTACTCGCCTCCGCCGTGCCGATCGACCTGCCCGAAAGCCGCGCCAAGCCGGTCGAGACCGAGGATCAGGAGCCGGTGCAGCTGTCGATCAATGCCGACGACACGCTCTATATCGGCGAAGAGGTCGTGCCCGAGGCCGAGCTTCCCGCGCGGCTCGACGCGATCGCGCGCGAGAATGAAGGCAAGGACAAGCCACGCCAGATCATGCTGCGCGCCGACAAGGGGCTCGATTACGGCCGCGTGATGCGCGTGATGGGCGAGCTCAACCGCGCGGGCCTGACGCGGATATCGCTGGTGACGACGGGATCGGAGGGCGCCGCCGAGGGCGAGCCCGCCGCGGTCACCGACGGTTCAGAAACACGGCCCTAGGTTAAGACGATGGCCGAACAACGGGCAGTGAGGGGGAATGAAGGACGCGGCATCGCCATCGCGGTGGCGGCGCATGTCGTCATCATCGGCCTGCTCTCGGTCCAGTGGACCGCGGGCGAACGCCGGTTCGACAACCCCCCGATGGAAGTCGACCTGATCGCCGAAAGCGCGGTGCAATCGACCGCGCCGGTGATCAGCGAAACCCCGCCCGCCGCGCGGCTCGGCGAAGAGGATATGGTCGACATCGCGGCGCCCGAACCGGTGCCCGCGCCGCCGCTGCCCGAACCGGTCGTGCGGCCGACGCCCGCCCCGACACCCAAGCAGGTCGCGAAACCCAAGGCGGCTCCGCCAAAACAGCGTCCCGCGGCGCAAAAGGCGCAGCCCAAAGCGGCTCCCAAAGCACCGCCGGCAAAGAATCGCCCGGCCCGCCCGACGGGCCGCCTCGACGGCATCGCCGAGGGGCTTTCGAAATCGCAGCCTAAATCGTCGTCGAGCAAAGGGGCGCCCGCTGCCGCGACCGCCGCCGAAGTCCGGCGCTCGATCGACGTCAGCATCAAGTCGGCGGTCGCGCCGCGCTGGAACGGCTGCCGCATCTCGGGGGTCGATGTCGACCAGCTCAAGACCGTCGTGAAATTCCGCCTGACCCAGTCGGGCGCGCTCGCGGGCTTCACCGGCGTCTCGACGACCGGCCAGAACGACAGCAACAAGTTCCAGGTCCAGCGGCACCAGGAATGTGCCAAACGTGCGGTCGAGCTGGCCGCGCCTTTCGACTTGCCGGAAGAAAATTACAGCTACTGGCAAAACTATACCTTGGATTTTGACAAAGCGAGATGAGCATGACCCTAGTGAGATATTTGATGGCAGGGGTTCTGGCGACAGCGTCTCTCCCCGCGATCGCCCAGGACCAGAGCACCGCTCAGCCGCAGCCCACCATCCAGCTGCCGCAGCCCGAGGGCCCGCGCGAGTCCATAACGGGTACATTGTCGAACGAGCGCACGGTCATCGCAATCCCCGCGCTCGCCACCTCCTCGGTGCAAAATGTCGCGGGGCTGCGCACCGACAGCCTCGGCCGCCAGATCGCCGAAGTCATCGCCGCCGACCTTGAACGCAGCGGCCTCTACGATCCGATGGGGCCGAGCGGCATTCCCGCAATCAGCCGCGCCGAGGTGCAGGCGCCGCGCTTCGCCGAATGGCAGTCGCGCAACGCCGAAAATGTCGTCCACGGCTTCGTCGACGCGAGCGGGACTGGCGGCCTCGTCGTCGGCTGCTATCTCTATGACACCGCGCTCGGCAGCGAGCTGGTTCGCAAGGGGTTCGAAATCCAGCCCGGCGACTGGCGCCGCGCCGCGCATAAATGCGCCGACGCCATCTATTCGCGCCTGTCGGGCGAGGCGCCCTTCTTCGACAGCCGCGTCGCCTATATCGCCGAGACCGGCCCCAAGGGGAACCGCATCAAGCGCCTCGCAATCATGGACAGCGATGGCGGCAACCACCGTTTCATCACCAACGGTCAGGCACTCGCGATCAGTCCGCGTTTCTCACCCGATTACAAGAAGATCGTCTACGTCAGCTATTTGAACAACCGCGTCCGCGTCTTCATCTACGACGTCGCGGCGGGTTCGCAGAAGCTGGTGACCGAGAGCGCGAACGCGACCTTTGCGCCGCGCTGGTCACCCGACGGCACCCAGATTCTCTATTCGATGGCCGTCAACGGCAACACCGACATCTATCGCATCTCGGCAAACGGGGGCACCCCGGTGCGGCTGACGAGCACCCCGGGCATCGATGTCGGGGGCAGCTTCTCGCCCGATGGCAAGAAGATCGTGTTCGAAAGCGACCGGTCGGGCGGCCAGCAAATCTATACGATGAACATCGACGGGTCGAACCAGCAGCGGATCAGCTTTGGCGGCGGGCGTGCCGCGACGCCCGAATGGTCACCGCGTGGCGACCTGATCGCCTTCACTCGCATGGGCGGCGGCGAGTTCCGCATCGGCGTCATGACGCCATCGGGCGGCGGCGCGCGGATGCTGACGAACAGTTGGCAGGACGAGGCCCCGACCTGGTCGCCGAACGGCCGCGTCATCCAGTTCTTCCGCACCACCCCGGGCCGCGAAGGCAAGTCGAGCCTGTGGCAGGTCGACCTGACCGGCGTGAACCTGCGCCGCCTGCCGACCCCGCAAGACGGGTCGGATCCCAGCTGGGGTCCGGTACTTCCCTGAGGAAAACCGGAACCAAAAAGGCGCGATCGGGTTCAACTATCGCGTCCTGAACGGGCCAATTCGGCCGCACGAATATTTTCAACAACAAGAGGACAGAGACATGACGATACGCAAAAGCACCGCGATGATCGCGGCGATCACCATGCTTGCTGTTGGCGCCTGCGCGAAAAAGGCCCCTGACACGCTCCCCCCCGCCCCCGAAGGCACCGGCACCGATACGGGCGCAGGCACCGGCACCGGCGTGGTTCCCGGATCGCAGGAAGATTTCCTTGCCAGCGTTGGCGCCATGGGCGACCGCGTTTTCTTCGACTATGACCAGTATAATGTCGACGCACAGGATCAGGCGACGCTGCAGACCCAGTCGCAGTGGTTGCAGCGCAACCCCGCGGTGCGCGTCACGCTGGAAGGCCATGCCGACGAACGCGGCACGCGCGATTACAATATCGCGCTCGGCGAACGCCGTGCGAATGCCGCGAAAAATTACCTCGCGTCGCTCGGCGTCGATCCGTCGCGCATCCAGGTCATCAGCTATGGCAAGGAACGCCCGGCCGAGATGGGTTCGACCGAGGAAGCCTATGCCAAGAACCGCCGCGCGGTCACGGTCATTGTCGGGCGCTAAGAAGCGGCCATAAAGGCACCGTCGCGAATGCGGCGGTGCAGGCAAAGACACCGAAGGGGATCCGTCGCTCGGCGAGCGGCTGGTCCCTTTTTCGTTGGGCGATGAGCGCCCAGACGATGCCGCCGACACTGGCGAGAAGCAACATCAGCGGCAGCGCCTGCCAGCCGAGCCAGGCACCGATTGCCGCGACCAGCTTGGGGTCGCCGCCGCCCATGCCCTCGGCACCCCGCGCGCGCCGATAGGTCCAGGCAATCAGCGCCAGTATCAGACCTCCAGCCAACGCGCCGATCCAGCGGTCGATCAGCGATGTGCCGAGCATCGGCCCCGCAACGAGCAGGCCGGCGATCCCCAGCAGCAGGTTGAGGCGGTCGGGCAACCAGAAATGACGCGCATCGAGCAGCGCGAGCGGCAACAGCAGCCAGCCGAACAAAGCCCACAGCCAGCCTGCTGTTCCGGGCATAAGCGCCAGCGCACCAGCACCGATCAGTGTCGCGCCCAGTTCGACGCGCCAGTGAAAAGGATCGATCGCCGAATCACACGTCCGGCAGCGCCCGCGCGACGCAAGGGTCGATAACAACGGGACGAGCTCCAAAGCGCCAAGCGGCCGCGCACAGACGTCGCATTGCGAGCGCCCCAGCACCGAGCGCCCCGCGGGCCAGCGTAGCACCAGCGTCGCGATGAAGCTGCCCAGGACCAATCCGATCAGCCCGGCAAAGGCGACGCCCGTGCCGAAGGGCAAGGCATCGAGGATCGTCACGTCAGAAGCGGCCCGAGGTCGCCAGCACGAAACCGGTGGGTCCGGCCTTGAACCCCAGCGCGGCGAGCGCGCCCGCCATCGCGGGATCGCGGTCGACATTGATCGCGAACTGCGCGCGGTACGCGCCGCTGCCGTCGAACGACAGGGTCAGCCGCTCCATGCCCGACTGGCTGGCGAGCGCCGCCTGCGCGCGTCCGTTCGCGCACGCCAGCGGACCCGACAGGCCGCGCGAAAGGTCGAGCCCCGCGATGGGCGCGGAGACCGCGAGCTGGATGCGCCCGCTTGCGGCGGCGCATTTTCCCGTATCGTCGAAGCGTATCGTGGCGCCTTCGAAGCGGATCGTATCGACGGGGATCATGCCAAGCCCGCCCGACATCGACGTGGTGCCGCTGACGTCGGAGACGCCCTGCGGGTTGCTGCCATGCAGCCGGCCCGCAAGCGCGCCAAGCCGTTCGTCGGCGCGCGAGAAGGCGAGTTCGGTACGTGCGCCGAGCAGCGCGAGCGGCGACAGGCTGGCGCGCACCGTGCCGAGCGGCAAGACACCAAGCCGTGCATCGACCAGCTCGCCCGACCAGACCGACCCGCGAATTTCGCGCGCGGTGATGCCCGCGTCGGTCGCACCCGACCAGCCGAGCGCGAGCCGCATCGGGAGGGTCGCGATGATCAGGATCAACGCGAGCAGCAGCGCCGCAAACGCCCAACGCCTGCGCATACTCATTGTCCGCCCTTCCGAAGCTCGGCGGTCAGGCCAACGGTGCCGTCGGCGGCGGGGGTGATCGTCAACTGGTCGACGACAAAACCCTGCCCCTCGAGCGAGGCGAGCCAGTCGGTGAGCACCGTCGCGCGCGCGGTGGCGATCGCAATCGTCGCCTGCCCCTGCCCGCGTGCTTCGTTGCGGTCGAGCGTCAGCCCGATCTCGCCCGCCGACTGCGCAAGATATTGATCGATCGCGACCGCATCGACCGTCGCCGCGACCGATTTCGCCGGACGCTGCGCGAGCAATTGCACCTTGGCCGCCACGCGCCCCTCGCGCTCAATCGCGGCGCGGTGCTGGCTTTCGAGATCGACGAACAGCGCGACCGCCGGACGGCCGAGTCCCCACAGGATGACGCCGAGCGCCAGCACGCCGGCGATACCGACAAGCCAGCGTTCGCGGAGCGACAGGCCCATCCACCAGTTTTGCAGTCGCTCGGTCATGGCACCGCCCGGATCGTAATATTGGCCATTTGCTGCCCGTCGCTGCCCGCCATCGGCTGCGCGGTGATGCGATAGCCGCGCGCCTGCAGCGCGAGCAGCACCTTGTTGATATCTTCGACGCGCGGCGCCGCGAGCGTCGTCGTCAGCGTCCCATCGGTGCGATGCGACAACGTCCGGAGCGTTACGCCCGGCGCATCGCCCATCGCGTCATAGAGCGCCGATGCCGGAACCGAGAAAGCGAGCGGCCCGCCGCCGGCAGCAGCGAGGCGGCGGTCGAGTTCGGCTTCGGCCGCGGTCGCGTCGGGCGCGGCCACCCCGGCCTTCTTCGCCATCGCGACGACCGCATCGTCGGCGCGGCCGGTGTCGGACGACAGGCGCACCGCGTAGATGATCGGGATCAGCAGACTCACCGCGACAAGCGCGATGGCAAGGCGCTTCACCAGCCGCAGCATCGCCGGGTCGACCGACCAGCTGCGCTTGGGCTTCCATCCGCCGCTGAGCAGGTCGAGCGGCGGCGCAGCGAGCGTCAGCAGCAGCGCCTCGCGCATCCGGTCGGCATCGAGCGGCAGCGCGGCTTGGCCGCCCGCGATCAGCGGATCGAGCTCGGGATCGGAGACATAGGCGCGGTCGGCGGTACGGACGATCCGCTCGCCGCCAACCTCCGCCGTCCACAGCGTATCGGGTTCGGGCGGCGGCACCGCCACGGCGGCCGGGATAATCGCGGCCGGCGTCAGATCGCGCGCCTTCAGCCAGTCGGTCCAGGCGGTCATCGCGGCGTGGGTGGTCACCGCGACCGCGACCGCCTGCCCCGTTTCCGCGGGCTGGCCCGCGACGACGTGGAGCGCCGCGGCGTCGCCCAGACTATTCTTCAGCGCGTCGATCCGCGCCGCGGCGGCGGCCTGTGCGGGCGCGGCGTCGGGATAATGAAGCCAGCGGAGCGGCACATCGGCGGCCGGCGCCAACGCGACCAGACGGTCGTCGGCGCTATCGTCGCGCGGCTTTTCCCACGCGCCGACCCAGCCGTCGTCCTGCCCGCTATCGACGATCACGCCATCATCGACGCGCAGCCACGCGGGCTGAGGCGCATCGCCTTCGCCAAGCGCAGCCACGGGGGGCAGCCAGAGAACCAGCGTGCGCGTCATATTAGTCGCTCTCGCCCCAATCGCGGCGCACGATCGTCGGCGGCGTCAGGCCCGCGGAGGGCGCCCCACCATTGGCATCGATCAGCGAAACTGCGGTCAAGAAACCGTCCCCCATCGTCACATTCGTCGTCAGCGTGAGCCAACGGCTGTTCACGCCCGCCTGTTCGGCAACATCGTTCGGCGGTTTCCGTCCTTCGAACGGACCCGCCTCCCAGAATCGTACGCTGCTGCCATAGCCTCCAGCGGGGCGCGCCGCCAGCGCCGCCCGCGCTTTGGCAACGCCGATTTCGCCGGGCACCAACATCGCCACCAGCGGCGCCTGTTCGGGCGCCAGCGTGTTGACGTTGAGCTTCACCGGATCGGTCACCGGCAGCACGCAGATCCAGGGTTTGAGCCGCGCATAGATTTTCGGCGTCACGCCGCGCACTGCGCGCAGTTCGCTGACATCCGCCATCTTGCGGTTCGCGGGCAGATAGGCGCCCTGCATCGAGCGATAGGCATTGTCTTCGGCGCCGAGCGACCCTTCGTTGCTGTCGCTGTCGATCCAGTCGGCGGTCGCGCCCGCAATCGCCTGGGCCTGTCCCGGATCGATCCCGAGCAAGGTCATCAATTCGCCGAACTGGCGCATCGCCCCCGATCGCTGGCTGAACCGCCCCGGCACGGTCTCGGCGACGAGGCTGTTGAGATTGAAGCAATTGTTCGCGTCGATCAGCTTCGCGCGCCCCTGGCCGCCGGGCAGCGGCAGGGTGAAATCGCGCCCGAGCCAGTTTCCGGCAAGCGTCAGCTTTGCAGGGTCGCGCCCGACAAGATCGGCGACGCGGCGCAGCGCGATCTGTTCGGCGGCAAAGGCGTAAGCGCGGCCCTGATCGACCGTCGCCGCGCTGCCCGCGATGCGCGTCGCGAGCGTCAGCCGGTCGAGCGCCGTCGCGGCGATCACCGCCATCACAGCGACGAGCAGCAAGACGGTGAGCAGCGCCGCGCCGCGTTCGTCTTTCGCACGGCGCCTCATGGCGTCGGTACGCCTGCGATCGGCGGCGGCGGCAGCGTCGGCGCGGTGAGAAACAGCATCGTCAGCGCCTCGCGCCCCGTACGGGCCACGCGAACCTCGACCGCGCGCGGCAGGCGGTCGCCCGGCTCCGAGCTCCAGACCTCGCTCCAATTGCCGCGTTCATCGCGGTATCGCACCGCGACGCTGGCGACGTCAGCGATCAGCCGGTCGCCCTCGCCGAGCGCGGTGCCGTCGAGCATCGGCTGCGCCGCGCGCCGCCACTCGTTGCCGACGCGTGCATAGGCAACGCGCTCGATCGCGGGCCGCGGGCTGCCACCCGCCGAGCCCGCGCCGCCATGGACGAACGCAAAGCCGGTCGACGATCCGATGAAGGCCGGAACCGCTTCCCCCGCGGGCCCGCGCGTCGAACGCTGGACCGCTTGCGCCAGATCGTTCGCCATCACCGCGCGCAGCCGGTTGATCCCGCCCATCGCCTTCAGCCGTTCCTGCACGGCATCCTGCGTATCGATACTGCTGCGCAGCAGGCCCACCCCCATCGCCGCGATTGCCGCGAAGATGGAGAGTGCGACGAGCATCTCGACAAGGGTGAAGCCGCGCTGGTCTTTCATCGCGACGACCGGATGATCGTCAGCGCCGTCTGCCCGCGCCCGCTTTCGGGGCGGACGAGCAGATCGATGCGCAGCAGGGCGTCGTCGGCGGTCTTCGCGACGCGCTGCTCGATGCGCCAGTTGCGCCCGGCGTTCGCGACGCCGACCGCGCTGTTGCCGATCGTCGGCGGCGCCGGATCGGTCCACAGTTCGACTGCGCGGTTCTGCGCGACGATGCCCGCCATCGTGCTTTCATCGAGATCCCCCGCGGTGCGCACCGCATAGGCGTCGAGGCGGATGAGCGCGAGCGCGGCGATGCTGATGACGCTCAAGGCCACCAGCATTTCGAGCAGCGTAAATCCGCTTTCGCGGCCTTTGGCGCAATCACGGTCCACGGCTGACCTCCCCGGTCGCCGAGACGCGCACGATCTCGCGCGCTTCGCCGCCGGTCAATACGACCGCCTGCGGCGTCGGGCTGATGCCGACGCGGTCGAACAGGATGCGCGCCGCCCCCTGCCCGTCGCCCGCCGCGAAGCGCACGTCGCCGGGCCAGTTCCGTTGCTCGAACGCCCGGCCCGGAAGCGGTTGCCATTCGCCCGAAATCCGCCGTTCGAACCCATAGCCCGACGGCGCGAAATTGACCGCGACGCTGCGCCCCTCGATCACCGCGACATCGCGCGCAGCAGCGAGCCGCGCCGCGAGCCGGTCGGCCTCGCTGCGCACGGTGCGTTCTTCGCCGGGAATGGTGAGCACGACCGCGGTCGCGGCGAGCGCCATGATCGCGAGCACGATCATCAGTTCGACAAGGGTAAAACCGCCCTGCCCGCGCCGCGCGCGCGCCTCAGCCGTCGCTGCGAATATCCGCATTGTCGTCGGTCCCGCCGGGAGCGCCGTCGGCACCGAGCGACCAGACGTCGAACGCCTTTCCGTTCGGCCCCGGCGCCTGATAATTATAGGGGCGGCCCCACGGATCGGCCGGCAGCTTCTTGATATAGCCGCCGCGACGATAGCGTTCGGGCTGCGCTAGCGCGGGCGGCGCGACGGTCAGCGCGTTCAGCCCGTCGGTCGATGCGGGATAGGTCAGATTGTCGAGCCGATATTGTTCGAGCGCATTTTCGAGTGTCGCGATGTCGGCCCTGGCCTTGGTCACCATCGCGCGGTCCTGGCTGGGCAGGACGTTGATCATCACCACGGTGGCGAGCAGCCCGATGATGAAGATGACGACCATCAATTCGGTCAGCGTAAAGCCGCGCTCGTCCGCCTTGCGGCGCCCGGCCGTCGGCCGGCCCCGATCAGAATAGGAGGTATCGAGCATCAGGCGAAAGATTAGCTTCATCAGCGACATTTTCATAGTCCGGCTAGGTTCTGCAACTGAAGGATCGGAAGCAGAATGGCGAGGATGATCAGGGCCACGCACGACCCCATAACGACAATTATGACAGGTTCGAGAAGCGCCATCGACGCGGCCGTGAAGCGGTCGAATTCGCGTTCGAGATAATCGGCAGCGCGTTCGAGCATCTGTTCGAGCCGCCCCGCGCTTTCGCCGCTGGCGGTCATGTAGACGAGCAGGGGCGGGAAGACGCCGGCATCGCGGAGCGCCGCCGACAGGCTGCCACCCGCGCGCACCTGATCGACGATCGTCGCGGTCGCGCCGGCGAGCGCGGCGTTGCGGATCGTCGGAAGGGTAAGGCGCAGGCCGTCAACGAGCGGCAGGCGGCTCGACACCATCGTCGACAGCGTGCGCGCAAAGCGTGCGGCGTAAAGATCGCGGAGCAGGCGGCCGAAGAGCGGCAGGCGGAGCAGCCGTGCATCGACGCGCGCCTTGAATGCCGGGCGGCGCATCGCGGTCACCCAGGCGAAGCTCGCGCCGGCGATCAGCAGCGCGATCAACCACCACCAGCTTGCGGCAAAGCTGGAAATCGCGATCACTGCGCGGGTCAGGAAAGGAAGCTGCTGGCCGACGTCGGTGAATTGCTCGACGACGCGCGGAACGACGAAGATCATCAGCGCAGCGACGACGCCGATCGCGACAACCGCGAGCACGATCGGATAGGCGAGCGCGGCAATCAGCTTGCCGCGCACCTCGGCCTGCCGTTCGAGCAGGTCGGCGAGCCGCGCGAGGATGGTGGTGAGGCTGCCCGTCGTTTCGCCCGCCGCGACCATCGCGCGGTAAAGCGGCGGAAAGCTCCGCGGCTGGCGCCCCATCGCGTCGGCGAGGCGGCGGCCCTCGAGCAAACCCGCGTGGACATCGCCGATGACATTGCGCGCGCTTTCGGCCTCGCTTTGACGCGTCAAGGTGCGCAGCGCCTCTTCGAGCGGCGCGACCTCGGCGAGCGTTGCGAGCTGGCGCGTGAAGAGCGCGAGTTCCTTGGCTGAAAGTTTATTCTTGCGGAAAGCGAGCAGCGAACGGCCCGCTGGCTTCGCGCCCGCCGCCTCGACCGCGACGATATGGAATTTGCGGCGAACCAGATCCGCGCGCGCAGCATCGTCGTTCGCGGCGGTCAGCCGCCCCTTGCGCTCGCGGCCCTGCGGATCGATCGCCACATAGCGATAATCAGGCATCGACATCCTCGCGCCGCGCGATGCGGATCGCTTCCTCGGCGGTCGTCAGCCCCTTCGCGACCATCGTCCGCGCCGCCGACGCCAGCGTCGGCGATTTCAGGAAGGCATGACGCGTGATCATCGCCTCGTCGCCGCCATTGTAAATGTAGCGGCGGACGGTCTCGTCGACCTTGATCGCCTCGAATACGCCGATGCGGCCCTTGTAGCCGCTATGGCCGCACTGGTCGCAGCCCTTCGGGCGCCAGATCACGGTGCCGATGTCGAGCCCGAGCATCGCGGCGACGCTGTTGTCGGCCTGCACCGGCTCGCGGCAATGATCGCAAAGCTTGCGAACAAGTCGCTGCGCGATGACGGCGCGCAAGGTCGAGGCGAGCAGGAAGGGCTCGACCTTCAGATCCTTGAGGCGCGTGATCGCGCCGACCGCGTCGTTCGTGTGGACGGTCGAGAGCACGAGGTGGCCCGTCAGCGACGCCTGCACCGCGATGTCGGCGGTTTCGCGGTCGCGGATTTCGCCGACCATCACGACGTCGGGATCCTGGCGCAGGATCGCGCGCAGGCCCGCGGCGAAATCGAGCCCCACCTTGGAATTTACCTGCGTCTGCCCGACGCCGTCGACGGCATATTCGACCGGGTCTTCGACGGTCAGGATATTGCGCTGGCCATCGTTCAATTGCTTGAGCGCGGCGTAAAGCGTCGTCGTCTTGCCCGACCCCGTCGGACCGGTGACGAGAATGATGCCATTGGGTTCGGCGAGCGCCTCGCGCAAAATCTGGTCGGCGGCGCCGGTCAGGCCGAGGATGTCGAAATCGATCCCCGCCGCATCCTTGTCGAGGATACGCATCACGACGCGCTCGCCCGCGCGGCTGGGGAGCGTCGAAACGCGCACGTCGACCGCTTTCCCCGCGAGCGTCAGTCCGATGCGGCCGTCCTGCGGCACGCGGCGTTCGGCGATGTCGAGGCGCGCCATCACCTTGATACGGCTGACGACGACGGGCGCGACGTGCGGCGGCATGCGCAGATGCTCGCGCAGCACGCCGTCGGTGCGCATGCGCACGACGAGCCCGCTTTCATAGGGTTCGATATGGATGTCGCTGACCCCCTGCCGCACCGCTTCGGCGATGATCGCGTTGATCAGGCGGATCGCGGGCGCATCGTCGGCGCTGTCGAGCAGATCCTCGGCGCTCGGCAGGCTGAAATCGATGTCGCTGCCGTCGAGCGAGCCCGCCATCGCGGCGGCCGAACTGTCGACGGCATAATGGTCGGAGAGCAGCCGGTCGAAATCGGCGACGCTCGCGGTCGCGACGCGCAGCGGCTGCGCGAGATAGCGTTTCACCTCGATCAGCACCGCTGGGTCGGCGCCTTCGCGCAAGGTCGCGAGCCACGCGCCGCCCTCGCCCTGCGCGATGACGACTCCGTGCGTGCGGGCAAAGCCGTAGGGTATATCAACCGGCGCCGGGGGAGGCGCCGCCGGTTCGATGTCGGTCACGGATAGTCTCCGGTTGGCGGTGCGGGCGCCTGCGAAATCGAGGGCGGGACGTCGGTCGCTGTCACGCTGCCGTCGGGTCCGCGGAGTTCGGGCAGGTTGACCGGGCCGACGGTGATGTCGGCGGCGGTCGGCGGGGTCGGCGCGGGCGGCACCGCACCCAGATAGTCGCGCACCAGCGTATCGATCGCGGGTTCCTCGCCCGGATTGCGCTGAAGCTGGAAGTCGCGGATATAGCCGTAACGGCGCGCGGTGAGCGCGGCATTATCCTCGCGATTGCGCAGGATCGTCGGGCGGATGAAGACCATCAAATTGGTTTTCGACCGCGTGCGGCTGCGCGATTTGAACAATTCGCCGAGCAGAGGGATGTCGCTGAGCAGCGGGATGCGCTCGATCGTCTTGCGCTCGTCGTCGTTGAGCAGTCCGCCGATCGCGAGGATCTCGCCATCGTCGACGGTCAGCACGGTTTCGAACGAGCGCTTGTTGAGGATGAGGTCGCTGTTGCGCGACGAGACCGGGCCGGCAACGCTCGACACTTCCTGGCGCAGGAACATCTTCACTTCGCCGGCGCCATTCACCTGCGGCGTCACTTCCAGCTTGATCCCGACCTCTTCGCGCTGGACGGTGCGGAACGCGTTCTCGAAATTGTCGCCCAGCTGTTCGCCGGTGGTGATCGGAACATCCTGCCCGACGAGGAATTTCGCCGCCTGATTGTCGAGCGTCACGATATGCGGGGTCGCGAGCAGGTTCGACGTGGTGTCCGACTTCACCGCGTTGATGATCGCGCCAAAGATCGTGTTCTTGCCGATGTCGCCCGCGAAACCGGCGAAACCGCCGGTCGCCGCGAGCAGCGACGCCGCCGCCGCTTCCTGCAAGCTGTTGCCGAGCGAGCTGGTGGTCTGGGTAACGACGGTTTCGCCGTCGACCGTCGTCTTGTCCTGCGTCAGCTTGGTCGCGGCATAGGCGCCGCCCAGCGTCAGGATGTTGGGCTGCGCATTGCTGTAGCTGGTCGCGACGAACGGGATATTCTTGCCGCCGAGCAGGAACTGGACGCCGAGGCGTTTCGCGGCATCGTCGCCGATCTCGACGACGATCGCCTCGACCAGAACCTGTTGCCGCCGGCTGTCGAGCTGGCGGATCAGTTCGCCGAGCATGCGCTGCACTTCGCTGTTGGCGGCGACGATGATCGCGTTCGCGCCTTCGTAACGCGTGATGATCGCGGGGCCGCGGGTCGAGATGCTGCCGCTTCCGCCGCCGCCGACCGACGCCGGGGCAGCCGGGGCGGCGGAAGCCGCCGGCGCGCCATTGCCGCCCGACGAAGACATTGACGAAGACGAGGCGGGCGGCAGACCGGCCTTTTGCACCGGGTCGCTGCCGCCGCCGATCAGTTGTTGCAGCGTCGGCAGCAAGGTTTCAGCATTGGCATGTTCGAGCCAATAAACGCGGAGTTCGGTGCCGCCCGCCGCCTTCGCGTCGAGGTCGTGCGCCATCGATACGAAGCGCGCGACGAGCGCCTGATCGCCGCGCAGGGCAATCGCGTTACTGCTATCGATCGGCACGATCGCGACAGGCTTTTGCGCGCCCTCGCCCGCCGCCGGGACGAGCGCCTGCAGCGCGGCGGCAATTTCGCGCGCACCGGCGTTTTTCAGCGTGACGATCTGGCTGGTCGAGCTGTCGCGGTCGATGCTCGACGCGAGCGCGCGGATGCGGCGGATATTGTCGGCAAAATCGGCGACGACGAGGCTGTTGGCATTGCGGTTCGCGGTCAGCGATCCCTGCGCGCTGACGAGCGGGCGCAATGTTTCGACCGCCGACACCGCATCGATGTAACGCAGGCGGATGATTTCGGTGACGAACTGGTTCTGCGCCGCGCCGCGGCTGCCGATCCGGCCGGGCTGCGCCGCGGCGCCGTCGATCGGCTGGACGCGGTAGCTTCCGTTCGGTCCGGGGACCGCGACGAGGCCGTTCGAGCGCAAGGTCGCGAGGAAAATCTCGAAATATTCGCTGCGCGAGAGCGGCCGGTCGGTGACGACCGACACCTTGCCGTTGACGCGGCCGTCGATGACGAAGGTCCGGCCCGTGACCCGCGCCGCATCCTGGATAAAGGCGCGGATATCGGCGTCGCGGACGTTCAGCGTATATTGGGCGAATGCGGGGCCGGGCGTGGCGGAAATCAGCGCGGCGGCGAGCATCAGGGACAGTTTGAGACGCATAAAACCTATTGCTTCGAAAGGAAAATGGCGACGGGGACGACGCTGGCGCCGCGCTCGACTTCAAGCGCGATCCGCGCCCCCGGGGTAAGTTGGTTGGCGAGCGCGGCAGCGTCGCTCGCCGATCCGATCGGGCGGCCGCCGACCGAGCGGATGACGTCGCCGGGGCGCAGGCCCGCGGCGCGGAACGCCGCGCCGTCGCCCTGCGGCTGGACGACGAGGCCCGTGACGCGGCCGTCTTCGGTGCGCGGGGCGAAGCCGACACCAGCCTTGATCGCCGCGGGGGTCATTTCGCCGCTCGCCGACGCGCCGCCGGGAGCAGCCCCGATCTCGGGTGTCGGCGTGGGCAGCGGCGTCGCGGGATTTGCGGCCGGCGCTTCGCCGCTCTGGTCGAGGAACAGGCTTTCGCGCGCGCCGCCGCGGTCGAGAAGGACATGGTCGAAGGCGATGCCGGCCAGCTTCAACCCCGGCGCGATCTCGTCGCCGACTGCATAGCTGGTCTGGATGCCATCCTCACCCGCGATGATCGCCGAGCCACCGCCGGTCGCTTCGTTGAGATTGATGCCGAAGAGCGTCAGGCCCGCCGAGGTGACGGTGGCCGAGGCCGGACCCTGCGCATTGCCGCGGAAAAAGGGATCGAGGCTGGAGAAGAGCGCGCGCCTCTCCGCGGGCGATGCGATCACCGCGGCCTGCGGCTGCCACGCGCCGAGCGGCGACAGCGGCGTGAGCAATGTCCAGAGCAGGCGGACGCATTGCCAGACCAGCAGCGCGCCGAGCAGACCGGCCAGCAGCATCGGCCAGATCTCGCGCGGCGAGCGCCTCCCGCCGCGGAGCCATGCAGGCAGCGCGCGCGGCAGCCGAACGGCCGATCCGGACATCAGCGTTGCCATGAAATGTCTCTGTCCCCCCAGACTGAAAAAACCTGTCTCGCGAATCGCCTAGGGGCGAACGGTGACAATCAGTTGACCGGGAGATTACAGTTTTTTGACATTCGGGCGAGTCCGCTGAGACGGCTCGAAGGTATCTTGCCTTTGCCGCGGGGGCAGGAAATGAGCGCCCCGGAGGGGCTGACGGAAGGGTCGGGATCGACCAGCAACCCTTCCATCTAATACCGCTTCGCGGGCGGCCCCTCCCCGTCGCTATGCGACAGGGAGGATTTGACCTTAGAACTTGAGCGACGCGCTGAGCGAGAAGGTACGGCCCAGCTTGTAACGGTTGAGGAAGATGCGGTTGTCGCCCGCTTGTTGCACTTCCTCATAGTTACGCCCGGTCAGGTTGCGCGCCTCGAACTTCAGCTCGATTTCCTTGTCCAGCAGCGAGATGCCCTGACGAGCGACGAAGTCGAGCGAGATGCCCGGCTTTTCGCGGATATCGGGCTGACCCGACGGACCGCGGCTGGTGACGCGCGGGCTGGCATAGGTCAGGAGCAGCGTCTGCTGCGACAGATTGTCCTGATCTTCGAGCCCGATCTGGACGTTGACCAGATGGTCCGACTGGCCGGTGAGCGGCGCGCCGTCGAAGAAGAAGTTGCTCGCGTCCTGCACGACGCCGTTGATCACCGTGGTGTCGCCAGCGCCGACCTGAATTTCCGACTTGGTGTAAGTGTAGTTGCCAATCAGCACCAAGCGGCGGCTTGCCCAGAAGGCCGAGTCCGACAATTTGTCGAGCGCGAAATATTTCTGCACCTCGACCTCGCCACCGTAGAGCAACGCCTTGGGCGCGTTGGCGAAGCTGGTGTTGGCGATCGAATCGGTGCTGAGCGAGGTGTAAGCCTCGATCGGGTTCTCGATCTTCTTGAAGAAACCTGCCGCGGTGAAACGTTGGTCCTTGGCGAAATACCATTCGTAACGCAGCTCGCTGTTCCACAGCTCGCTATCGGCCAGCGACGGGTTGCCACGGAACTGGCGGTTCGATTCAGGATCCTGGTAGATCTGCGCAATCAGTTCGCGGAACTGGGGGCGGGCGATCGTGTTCGCGGCGTTGAGGCGCAGCTGCATATCGGGAGCGACTTCCCAGGTCAGCGTCACGGCCGGCAGCCAATAGTCGTTCTTGATATTGGTTGCGGCAATCGCACTTCCGCCCGTGCCGAACAGGTCGATCGGCACGACGGTCTGCTTGCCATCCTCATAGCGCACACCGACGTTGACGTTCATGCCCGACACGATCTCGGCCTGAAGCTGGGCATATCCGGCGTGGGTGGTGAGCCCGGCGTCGAACGCCGCGGTGCCGTCCTGCGCCGAGGTTTCGACCAGCGTGATGTCATAAAGCTGGATCGACGCATCGGAGAGCAGATAGTCGGGACGCAACTGCGTCACCGGCACCGGCAGACCCGAGGCGCGGAACTGGAAGGCGCGGCGCACGGCGGTACGGCTCGTGTCCGAATAGGCGTAACCCACCGTAGCGGTAATCTGCGGGGCGAGCTCGTACGACAGGTCGACGCCGCCCGACCACAGGTCTTCGTTCAGGTCGGAAAAGGCGATCGTCGCGTCGCCGCGGTTGCCGCCAAGATCGTTGACGAACTTGTTACCCGTGGGGTCCTGCGCGGTCGGCAGGTTGGTACGCACATAGGTGAAGCCGCGCTCATAGGGTGCCTCGCGCTGCGAATTGGCATAGGCGCCGCGCAGATCGACCTTCAGCTGATCAAAGTGAAATTCGCCGACGAACTGGGTGTTGATCAGCTGGCGCTCGTACCAGGCGGTGTCCTGCTTCATAATGTCGCGGCCGACCTGGTTCGCGTCGGTGCCCAGGCCGAGGCGCGCCTGTTTCAACGTGTCGCGGATAAATAGGTTGGTCCAGCGCAGCTTGTGCTCGCCGATTTCGAGGCCGAAGCCGAGCAGCGCGTTCACGACGATGCGGTTGTCGGTGATCACGCGGTTGTAGCTCGTCTGCGGATCGCCCGACAGATCCTGGTTGAGCGACGTCTGCTGCAACGTGTCGCGCGTGCGCCACTTGTTGCTGATCCCCGCGGTCGCGATGATCCCGAGTTCGCCGTCGGCGAAGGGGATCGTCGTGCCGCCGGTGATGCCCGCGGACCAGTTGATCGGGATATGGTCATTCTGTTGCAGCAACGTCGTATCGCTGTTGACCAGCTCCATCTGGATAAATTCCAGATCTTCCTGGGAGAAATCGGCGCCTTCGAGGATCGGCTTGCCGCTCGCGAAGGCGGCTTTCAGGAGCGACGGGACATCGCGGCTGCCGTCATCGAAGCCGGTGCCGTCGGTGTCGCTGCCATAATAGGTATAGCCGAGCTGGTTCGTCGTCTCGCTGTCCCAACCGATGCCGCCGCTGAAGGTGATGAAGGGTTCGCGGGGGATCGCCTTGGTCGTGAGGTTGATCACGCCGCCGCCGAATTCGCCAGGGAAGTTCGCCGAATAGCTTTTCTGGACGAGCGTCGAATCGATGACGTTCGACGGGAAGATGTCGAGCGGGACGACGCGCTTCAGCGGCTCGGGGCTCGGCAGCGGCGAGCCGTTGAGCAGCGCGAGCGAATAACGATCACCGAGACCGCGCACATAGACGAAGCCGCCGCCGACGACCGACAGGCCGGTGACGCGCTGGAGCGAGCCCGAGATGTCGCCTTCGCCGGTACGCGCAATGTCGGCCGACGAGAGGACCGAGACAACTTCGGGGGTCGCGCGAACGATATTGGGGGTAAAGCGGCCGGTGACGACGATTTCCTGATCGGCGCCGCCGGGGATCGAAACATCGCCCTGTTCGTCGTCCTGAGCCGCAGCATCGTCGGTCGCGGGCGCTTCGGTCGTGACCGGCGGCGCGTCAGGCGCGGGCGCGCCCGTATCCTGCGCCAGAGCGGCGGGCGCGACGAGAGCGGAGCTGAGGAGAAGCAGGCTGGCAAAGATCGGCCGCTTGGTCATGATGGAAAGTCCCCAAGAATATGCAGGAAGGGAGCGGGCCAGCCCGTCAGGCGTGCCCGCTCCCCAATTGGATCGCGAGCGATCAGGTCGTCGGAATGGCGCTGCAGGCGCGGCTCGTCGTGCCGAAGTTCGCGGTCGACGAGTTGCAGGTCCAGCCCTGATACCAGGTGTCGTTGGCGTCGCGGACGGCGCCGACATAGGCGGTGGTGTCGAAGAAGGCGTTCAGCGTCTTCGCATCGAACGGCGTGAAGCCGGTTTCGGTGGCCCCGTTGATGAACAGGCTGGTCAGCGACGGCACATAGTTCGAACGGTTGTTCGTGCCGGCTTCGAAGATCGTCTGCACCTGCGCGTCGGTGACACCGCTCGTGCCGCGGAACGGGGTGGCGTTGCACTGCAGCGAGACCGAGAAGAACTTCGGCGGGCCGGCTTCGTCGAGAGCGGGGTTGACCGGGTTGATCGTCGTCGCGCTGTTGAGGCCGAGGCAGCGGAAGCCCGGCGCCACGATCAGGCCGTTGGCGAAGGTATAGTCCGCGCCGCCGCGCACCAGGATCGACACGCCGTTACCCGCCGCATTGTTGCGGTGGATATAGGTGAAGTTCGAGATCGCGACATTCTGGCGCGGAACCGCATCTTCGTTGCCGTTCGAGTCGATTTCCATCATCGAGTCGCCGACCGCGCCGCCTTCGCGCTGCACGCCGATGACATACTGGATGTTGCCCTTATAGCCGACGTCGGTGTCGAGACCGTCGTCTTCGGCGCCGGTGATTACCAGATGCTTCATGTTCACGCGGCCACCGAAGACCTCGATGCCGTCGTCCGAGCTGTTGTGGATCTGGACATGGTCGATCTGGGTGCCCGAGCCGGTGCCCGACGGGGTCAGGCCCTGAAGTTCGCTTGCCGCCGACAGGATGAAGCCCGAATAGCGAATCTGGACATAGGACAGGCGGCCCGAGTTATCGGCCGGCTGCGCGCCGCCATAGAGCGCGTTCGACGTGCCTTCGGTGTCGCGTTCGCAAGCCGCGGTGCCCGGCGTCGCGCCCGGTGCAAGGCAGTCGGTGATCGGCGCGCGGCCGAGCAGGACGACACCGCCCCACAGCTGCGAGGTCTGGTCGCCGGCCGAGCCGACGACGTTGCCGCGGCCGGTGAAGATGATCGGCTGCGTCGGCGTGCCGACCGCGTCGATGCGGTTGCCGCGGTTGACGGCAAGGAAGGAAACGCCCGTTGCACCAAAGATGGTGACGCCCGGATCGACCGTCAGCGTGACGACATTATTGGTGCTCGTCGCACCCTGATCGGTGCCGACGTCGACACGACCGGGAAGCGAATAGATGACGCCGGGAGCCTTCGGAATCGCGGTCGTCGCGGTGAAGCGCGTCGGGAAGCCGCAGTTGCGCCATTCGCCGCCGGGACCCGAAATCGTGCCGAGGTTCGTAAGCTGGTCGGGGCCGGCGATGGCCGGGCAGTTCGCGGCGGGGGTCACGGTCCCCGGGGTCGGGGTCGGTGTGGGGGTCGGCGTCGGCGTGGGCGTCGGGGTCGGAATGACGATCACACCTTCACCCGGCGACGCGACGCCGTCGGCACCGCACGCCGCAAGGATGGAACAGGCCACGCCGCTGAGCATGACCAAACGAATGCGTGCGAAAGCCGCCATGAAAATCTCCGTTCCCGGTGTGCGCCCCCCGATTGGTTGAACGGCGCCCCTGATGAAAAATCACCGGCGAACGAGAAGAGATGTGCTGACTCGCCCCCGGTGACGCCGCCACTAGGGTGATTCGATGACGGTCTGACGCCAGAGCCGTGACAGTTGAGTGACTCTTTTGAGTCGGTTCGATGACAAGAACGGCGGCACTAGGAGCCGCTTGTTCGCACCTGCGAAAATAAATGCGGCGAAGCTCGCTTGCATCACCCGGAAAGCTTTGCTAGGCGCCCGCTCCTACCTGGTGCCGGACCCGTCCGGACCATCATGATGTGCGGTCGTGGCGGAACTGGTAGACGCGCAACGTTGAGGTCGTTGTGGCCGAAAGGCCGTGGAAGTTCGAGTCTTCTCGACCGCACCATCATTTTTGATTTATTATTTAGGTTCAAATACTTAGGTGATTCCTGAAAGGTTCTGGACCACCTTTTACCCCCCTTTGTAACAGGCTGCGGCGAAGAATGGCCCGCCGGCCTCACACTTCTGCTAACCATGGCCTTGAAGTGAAACGACTTTCTAGTCGGCATTCGTGAGCACAGCGGCCCTTTAGTTTGCAATGGCCGATAGCGGACAGGCGGCTCTCGGCCCGCCATCGCAGGATGCAGACATCCCCAGCAGGACGCCGCCTGGCGTTACAAGCTATGAAGCCGTCCAAGCATCGCGGCGATGCTGTCGGCGCGCTCCGGTCCGATCCTCCATCCCGTAGCGTCCACCGACACGCGGATCGAAGCGGCCGGGTCGATCGCGAATCCCGCGCGATCGAGCGCTCGGCGCGTCCATGCGGCGCGAACGCCCTTCCCCTCCAATGCTATGCGCCGACTCGCCGGACGCCGCAGTTCGAAATGGCCCGCCTCCTCGTCGAAGCGAACGCCGTCGGCCGCGAAGATCCGGGCGAAATCGCCCGAGAGGATCAGGTCCTCCGGCGCGCCATCGAGAAGCCTCGTGCCGTCGTAGAGCCACAGGCGGTTCGCACAGCGCAAGGCGAGCTCGAGTTCGTGCGTCGAGATGACGATCGCATAGCCCCTTTGCCCCGCGAGCTCGCCGAGCAGCGCGAAGAAGGCGACGCGCCGCGGCACGTCGAGAAAGGAGGTGACCTCGTCGAGGAGCAGCAGGCGTGGCTGCTGGGCGAGCGCCCGTGCGACCATGACGCGTTGCCTTTCGCCGTCGGAAAGGCTCGCCACCGGGCGATCACGAAACGCCGCGGCGCCCACGAGCTCCAGTGCTTCGTCGACGATCGCAATATCTGCGGGCGCGAGCCTTCCTTGCCAGCCCGTGTGCGGATATCGCCCCGCGGCGGCGAGCTCGAATCCTGTAAGATAACCCGTCTGCGGCCGTTCGGTGAGAACCACGCCCAGCCTTTGCGCCTTCGCGCGCGCCGACAGGGATGCGAGAGGTTCGCCTTCGAGCGCGATCGATCCGGCTAGCGGCGGCAGGAGGCCCGCGAGCGTACGCAGCAGTGTCGTCTTGCCCGTCCCGTTCGGACCGACGAGCGCAACGACGTCACCGGGATGAAGAGCGAGCGAGAGATGCTCGGCGACGAGGCGGCCCGGATAGCCGATTGCGAGCTCATCGGTCGAAAGGATCGCGCTCATGCCGTGGCTCCGAACCGGGCATGCCGGCGCAGCAGCACCCAGAGAACGATCGGGCCGCCGATCAGCCCGTTCACCGCATTGAGGTGAAGAAGATGGCGCGCCCACGGGAGGTGGGTGATGAGATCGGTTGCAAGCGCAAGCGCGCCTCCGGCGAGCGCCGCTGCCGGGAGCAGGATGCGGTGGTCCTCGGTCTGGAGCAGGCCGCGCGCCGCATGACCCGCGATCAGGCCAAGAAAGTTGATTGCGCCGCAAAAGGCGGTGACGGTGCCGACGAGAAGCGCGACCACGCCGAAGCAGGCGTAGCGCAATGCCTTTAGTGGCACGCCGAGGCTCTGCGCATAGGTGTCGCCCAGCATCAGAATGTTGAGCGGTTTTGCGAGTGCCATCAGAAGGAGCAGGCCGAGCGCGCAGGCTGGAAGCAGGATGATGTGCTGCGCCCAGGTCACCCCTGCGAAGCTCGCATCGTCCCATCCTTTGAACGCCGACGCCTGCGTCTCGTCGATGAGATGGAGCGAGAGACTGATAAGCCCCGCCGCGATATAGCCGAGCATGAGGCCCGACAGCAGCAGGGTGACATTGTCGACCCGCCGCGCGAGCAGCGTCAGCAATCCCATGACGACAATCGTCCCGCCCGAAGCCGCGACTGCGAGCCCGACGTCGCCGACGAGCCCGAAACTTTCGGCTAAGGCGGGTCCTGCCAGTCCCGTCGCGACGACGAGCAGCGCGACCCCGAAGCGGGCGCCGTGCGCAATGCCGAGCACGAAAGGGTCGGCGAGCGGGTTGCGGAACAAGGTCTGAAGCATCAGGCCGCACGCGCCGAGGCTAGCGCCGCCGAACAGCGCGGCAAGCGCACGCGGAAGCCGGTATTCGCGGACGATATGGCCCCAGCCCTCCTGCGCGATCGTACCGCCGGTCAGGCTCGCTGCGATCGCCTCGAGGGGAATATCGACGACGCCGAGCGCCAGCTCGGCGAGGAAGAACGCCGCGATGACCCCACCGATGACGAAGGTGAAGGATATGGGCTTGATCATGCCGGGCCTCCCGGGATCTTGCGGATGAAGCGCGGACGCGCGGGCGGCTGGAGCAGTTCGGGATGGAGAATGGCGATCAGCTCGGCGAGCGCATCCTGCGGTTCGGTCATGCCCTGGTCCGACCAGCTGTTCGCGAACGGCCCGACCTTGCCGGCGTCTAACCAGTAGACCCGGCCATCTCTTACCGCACGTAGCCATGCGAGCCGCGGCTGGTCGCGGCGCAGCGTCGCCATGTCGGCCGCCCCCGGCATGAAATTGCCGAGCCAGACGTCCGCGCTCGCGGCCCGGTCGAAAAGCGTCTCCATCGGTGCGTAAGTGAGGCTCCCCGCTATTGAATTGTCATGCCAGGCGTGGCGCCCGCCGGCATCCTCGATCATGCGGTAGAGCTGGTTGCGTCCGCCGGCCTGGCTCCACTCGTCACGGCTCTCGGGATAGCCGAGTTGGACGAGCGGCCGCGCGTCGACATTGGCCGCGAGCGCGCGCAGCTTGGCGTAGCGTGCCGCGCGCGCGTCGAAGAGCTGGTTGGCGCGCGCCTCCAGATTGAAGAAGAGCGCGACATATTTGATCCACTCGGCGCGCCCGAGCGGGGTCGGTTCGGTATGGTCCGACTGCGGCGCCGAGACGACGCCGAGACGTTTCAGGAGCGGATGAATATTGGCGTCGGGATAGGCGGAGTAGAAAGTGAAGAAGAGTTCGGCGCCGAGCGCGGCCGCCTGCTCGCCATTGCCGTGCTGCGCGGCATGGATGGGAATCGTCTCGCCCCGCTCGATCTGTCCGGCAATCGCCGGGATCGAGACGTTGCGCGTCGGCACGCCCTTTAGCCGATCGTCGATACCGAGGAGATGAGCGGCACCAAGCAGCGACACATTGGCGGTCGCGAAGTCGCGCACGGGAACTTCGACGAGCGTGTCGCGCGGACCAAGTTTCGGCGGCGGCGTGCCGCACTGGACAAGGACGAGGCGCAGCACCTCGCGCGTGTCGACCGAAGGCGTGAAGGTCACGCGCTTCCAGTTCCGGTGATATTCGACCTTGAGCTGCGCCGAATGGCGGAAGGCCGCCTTGTCGGGAAAATAGTCGGTGTCCTCGCGATAGTCGGCGACGCAGCCCGCGGTGAGGTTGGCGGCGGGGCGCGCGCCTATCGTGACCGTGCTGCGCGCGGGCGGCTCGCGCATCGGGATCGGCGCGCAGGCCGCGAACGCGGCGAGCGACCCGAAGGCGAACAGCAGCCTCACCGGCTTCCCCCGAAGCGGTAAGAAAGGCTCGCCGTGACCGTGCGCGGCGCGCCCGGGTAGAGCGGGATGAAGGCGCCGCCGCTGTCGTAATAGAATTTGTCGAAGAGGTTGAGTATATTGAGCTGCGCGCGGAGCGGCCCGAAGCCGGCGTCGAACGCGTAAGCGAGATTGGCATCGACGCGCGTGTAGGCCGGCAGCAGGATGGAATTGTCGGTATTGCCCGCGCGGCTCCCGATATGCTGGACCCCGAAGCCGGCACTCGCGCCCTTGAGCGATCCGGCGAAATCATATGTCGTCCAGAGGCTTGCCGATTGTCGCGGCGCATTGACGAGGCGCGCGCCCGGCGCCGCAAAGCTGTCCTCGAGGATTTTCGCATCGAGATAGGTGTAGTTGGCGATGAGCCGCCACTGCGGCGTCAGCGCGGCCGGGACCTCGACCTCTATCCCGCGCGAACGCGACTTGCCGATCTGGATCACGAGATCGAAGTCGACCGGGTCCGATACCGCGGCATTGCGCCGAGTGATGTCGAAAAGCGCGAGCGTCGGTGTCAATCTGCCGCCGAAAAGCTCGGCCTTCGCGCCGACCTCCCAGCTTTCGCCGATGAGCGGCTTGGGAAGCGAACCATCGCGAAGGCGGCCGACGTCGACCTGCGCGCGGAACGAGCGCGCCCAGCTTCCGTAAAGCGAGAGTGCCCGCGCCGGCGTCCAGGTGAGACCGGCACGCGGCGAAAAGGCCCCGCGCTTCGTTGCCTCTTCCCCTGTGCTGGCCAGATAATCGCGATTCCGGAGCTCGTTCCAGTCATAGCGACCGCCGACGAGGAGGCGCCAGTTGCCGAGTTTCATCTCGTCCTGCGCATAGACGGCGGTGGAGTCGCTGTTCCATGCGCCATCGGAGACAAGGACCGTCGGGTCGGCGCGCTGCCCATAGACCGGATTGTCGAAGTCGATCGGGATATTCACGCCGAAGGGCGGGTTGCGGACGTCGAACCGCCAGTGATCATAGCCATATTCCACGCCGACAAGCGCCTTGTGCTCGACCGCGCCGTTCGTGAAGCGCGCATAGAGCTCGGCCTGTGCGGTCAGATCGGTCTGGCGATCGTATGCCTGGCTGGTGCGGCGATTGACCTTGGGACCGGCAGGATCGGCGCGGCTGACTGGCGGAAAGCCGAAAGCATAATAATAGCTGTCCTTGGTGAAGTCCGAATAGCCGAAGGCAACGCGCCCCGAGAGAGCATCCGAGAAACGATGATCGACGAACAGGCTCGCGACGCCGCCCCTGTTCGTGTAGCGCGCGTCGGCCTCGCCGAACTGGCGTTTGCGCGGAGCCTCGAGGAACAGCGGGTCGTTGGCGAAACCTCGGTCGAAATAGCCACGCTTGCGGGCATATTCGCCTTCGAGCGTCACGCTCGTCGCGTCCGAAGGCTTCCACTGCACTACGGGTGCGATGAAGATGTCGCGCGAAAAAGTGAAATCTCGAAAGCCATCGCGATCGTCGTGCGAAACATTGACGCGGAGGCCGACAGTCCCGGAAATCGGCACCGAGAAATCGCCCGTCAGCCGCAGTTGATCGAACGAGCCGTAGAGCGCGCTCATCTCGGCGAAGGGTTCATCGAGCGGCTTCTTCGTCACGAAATTGACGACACCGCCGGGTTCGAAGCGGCCATAAAGCGCCGAGGCGGATCCCTTCAGCACCTCGACCTGCTCGACATTCTGCAACTGCTCGTCGGGCGCATAGGCCGAACGGCGAAGGCCGTTCTTCAGATTATAGGGGGTGATGAAGCCGCGAATATAGAAACGGTCGTTGGTCGCGCCGAAGCCGACCTGCGGGCTGAAGCCCGGTACATAGCGCAGTGCCTCGCCGATCGTCGTAATGCCGCGGTCGCGAATGAGTTCGCGCGTCACGACCTGCACAGAATAGGGTGTTTCCTTGATCGGTGTGTCCGACTTGTTGGTCTGCGGTGCGACCGTGGCCCGATACCCCTGCTCGCGCGTTCCGAGCACGACGATCTCGTCGACTGCCTCAACCTGCGCAACGGCCGCCGTCGGAGCCGCAACCGCGGCACCGCCGGCAAGAATAGTCCGAAACATTAAACCCCCTCTAGGAACTGCCTTGAGCACCGGACACATGGTCTGCCCGACAACCCGAATCATGATATATAATATCGTATCATAGAATTGGCGAAGCCTGTCCAGCCCTGAAGCTGCCGGTGACAAAATTCATCCTATTACTGATGGCTGAGGGTAGCGCTCGCCAGCAACTGGCATTCCCGGTCTGACAGTCCAGCCGCTTGGAGACCCCACGCGGCCGCACCATCATAAACAGTTTATGGCTTGTTTTCAGCATATTGGCTGAAACCATAAACTTAGCGGGGGTTGGTGCTCCCTTTATCTCGAAACTTTGATGGCGATGACGAAAGCGGACTGCCGCCGTTTGCCGAGCGATAAATGGACATTGGCCATTCAGCCGGATTCCACCCGGCGGGCTCTAGCGCGCAATGTCCTGCGCTACATCGGAAACGCGATCGAGCATTGCGCGCGAAAATGGCGCAAAATCGCCGTGGATGCCATGTTTGAGCACCGATAGTCCGAAGCCGCGCTTCGCTGCATCGGCCAGCGCCCTCCCCTGCCACAATCCGTCGAGAACGCCGGCCGCGAACGCATCGCCGGTTCCGACCCGGTCGATTACCGGCGCGACGACGGTGGGATCGCTTGCGCCCCCTTCGTCGCGTGTATCGATACGCGCCGTGATCCGGTGCATATCCGGGCCGACGATCTCGCGCGCAGTCGATGCAACATATTCGAGCGACGGAAAGTGATCGAGCAGTGCAAGCGCCGCCTCGCGTCGCCGGTCTTCGGCTTCACCCGAAAATTCGCGGCCGAGGAGCAATGCCGCGTCGCGATGATTGCCGAACAGCAGCGTCGCCTGCGCAACGATCGGCTTCAATACCGCCGCGGGATTGGGCTGCCAGCGATCCCAAAGGCGTCCGCGCCAATTGCCGTCGAACGACACGCCGATCCCGGCCGCGCGCGCACGCGTAACGGCGTCGAGCACGGCTTCCGCGCTGTTCGGCCCGAGCGCGGGCGTAACCCCCGACACGTGCAGCCAGCCGACGCCGTCGAACGAATGATCCCAGTTCCAGTCGCCCGCTCTGGTCTCGGCAAAGGCCGAGCCGGCGCGGTCATAGACGACCTCTGCCGGCCGCATCGGACCGCCGGGGAGGTAATAATAGAGACCCATGCGGCCAGCGGGGCGGAGCACGGGCGCAACATCGACGCCGTGGCGGCGCAGTTCCCCAAGTACGCCGTCGCCGATCGAACCTTCGGGGACGGCGCTGATCATCGCGGTGTCATGGCCAAGCGCGGCGAGCGCGACGGCGACGTTCGCCTCGGCGCCGCCGACATGCGCGTCGAACCGCGCCGATTGCAGCGGCAATTCGCCGTGCGGAACGGAGACGCGCATGACGATTTCGCCGAAGCAGGCGATGGGTCCTTGGGGGGCGATCATGGTTTGAATCCGGTTTCCGCAATGGCGGTACAGGCAATATGGACGGTCGAGCCGAAACGGGCCGTCGCCGCCCCGCCAATGCCGATCGGATGAACCCCGGTGATCGCACCGGCCGAAACCCATTGGCCGGGCTTCAATGCGATGACGCCGCGCCGATGGAGGTCGACCAGGAAATTGAGCGATCCCCACGGACCGTCGAGCACGTCGATCGCGCGCCCGGTTCCGACCGTCACGCCGTCGATTTGCGTCTCGACCGCCAGCGTCGCGAAATCGTCGATGTCGAGCCTCGGCCCCAGCAACAGGCCATTGTTGATTCCGATATCGGCGATGATGCCATAGGGGGCATGGTCGTGGACGTCGGGTGCGGGCGAGCTTGCGACTTCGAACCCGGCGCGGATCTCATCGACCCATGTGGCACCATCGTCGCCGCCGGTCAGCCGGTCGGGCACCGCGCGAAGGTGCAGCATCACCTCGGCCTCGATCGCACCGGCGCCGCCGGCGAAAATCGCCGCCGCGCCCGGAACGTCCCCGTCGAGTTCGGCGATCCGCAGCACTGGCCCGGCGACACGCTCGGCGCCCAAGGTCTCGATCAATGCCACCGGAATGCGCCCGACCTTCCAGCCGAGCACCGGCTCGCCCAGCGCGGCGATCAGGCGCTGTTGCACCGCATAGGCTTCGGCGAGCGTGGCCGGCACCGGCGCAGGAAAGGCGGGCAGCGCCCGTCCCGACAGGCGTGCGCCGAGCAGCGCCGCAACCGGATCCGACGCGGCCGGTGAAGGCGAATGCTCCGGCATCAGGCCAGTTTTGCGCTCAGCAGGTAGCGTTCGCGGCTTTCGGCGGATTGGCGGCGCAGCTCGACGATCGCGCGTTCCTCGGTCTCGTCGAGCATCGATTCGATCAGGCGGTTGAAGTGACGCCGCATCGCGAGCCGGGCGCCGGTCGCATCGCGATTGCGCAGCGCCGCGACGACATCGGCATGCTCGGCCTGGCGCGCGCTGCCATCCTTGCGGCACACCAGGGAATGGCTGCTGCGCACCTCGGGCAATTCCATCCGCATGCGCCACAGGCTCTCGATCACATGGATGATTGCCTTATTGCTCGACGCCGCGGCGATCGTCATGTGAAACTCACGGTCGATCGCGCTGATCTCTTCTTCGCTCTTGCTGTCGTCGGCCATCGCGTCGAGCAATTCGTCGAGTTTCGCTAGCGTTTCGGCCGATATCGTCGGCGCCGCAAGCGCCGCGGCTTCGGCCTCGAACAGCGAGCGCGCCTCGGTCAGCTCGAAGGCGCTGACCTTGGGCAGGATCGCGTTGTCGCCGGGCAGGATCGCCTCGACATAAGCGCCCGCACCGGTGCGAATGTGAATCCACCCCGTCGCCTGCAGCGCGATCTCGGCCTCGCGGATCGTCACCCTGCTCACCTCGAAGCGCTCGGAAAGCTCGCGCTCGCCGGGCAGCCGCGTTCCCGGCGGAAAGGTTCCGTCGAGAATCAGGCGCCGAATCGTGTCGGCGACATCTTCGAAAAGGCGGCGTTCGGCCATGGTCAATCTTCTCCCCGCACAAGCGTCAGGAAGTCCATACAATCCGGTAGGACAAGTTTGAAGCCCATGACCGAACTTAGTTTCAAATTCGCGCCCGGATGCCGACGAAATATTTCGCGCCATAATAGTGATACTGGCGGCTGCTGCCATAGACCGGCATGTAGGTCGCCTTCGGCTCGTTGAAGAGGTTGAGCGCCTCGAAGCGCAGCGACACGCCGGGCATCAGGTTCATCGACGCGCGGAAGTCGACCGTCTCGCTCGGCCCGACGTAGCGGAGCTGGCTGTTGCCACCCACGAAGTCCTGGAAATAGCTCGAGCGATAATTGTAGATCGCCTGCAGCGATACCGGGCCGATGTCGTAATAGGCCTGCGCGGACAGCACATGCTTCGAATAGCCCGACAGGCCGGCCGGCGGGATAATCCCTTCGCTGACGTCTTCGGTTTCCGGATCATATTGGTCACCAAGGCGAATATCATGCGTTTCGAAATTGGAATCGGCATAATTATAGCTGACCTTCGCGCCGAGGCCGTCGAGCGGCTTGGGCAGGAAGCTGAAGCGCGTCGCCGCGGTCAGTTCGAGGCCATAGATGCGCGACTTGTCTGGGCTGTTGCGGGTCTGCGCCACCGGGATCGACACCGTCTCGCCGTTGATCGTGAAATCCTCGTTGAACACGACCGGCTGGAAGCCGCCATTGAACTGCTTGTAGTAGACGGTTGCCGAGAGGAGGCTGTCCTTGTTCGGATACCATTCGACCGACAAATCGCCGTTCCACGACATCAGCGGCTTCAGGCGCGGGCTGCCGTTGGCGCGGATATTGTCGATCGCATCCTCGATCGACGTGAACTCCTCACCGCCCTCGAGCGTGATCGTGCGGCCGGCGCCGAGCGCGCTCGGGTTGGGACGCGACATGGCGCGATAGCCCGCGAGACGAACGAGCGTGTCCGGCGCGACCTCGAAGATCGCGTTGACGCTCGGCAGGACGCGCGTGTTGCTGCTCTTGATCGTCTCGGTCACGAAGTTGCCGGTCTCGTCGAGCCCGAAGGAACCATCGCCGCTGGGATCGGGGACGAGGATGAGGTCGCTGCGCAGCCCCTTCGAGGTGACGCGGGTGTTGACGACGCGCACACCGATGTTGCCGCGTACCGGCATGCTGCCGAGGTCGCCTTCATAATCGGCCATCACATAGCCCGCGAGCGTGCTTTCCTTGACGTCGCGGCTCGCGACCGACCGCATCTCGTCGGGCAAGCCGGGGTCCTCGGTGCCCAGATATTCGCGGAACAGGCAGTCGACGTCGAAGGTCGCCCAGCTGTTGATGCTGTTGCCCTTCGCCGCCGAGAGGAAGTCGGTCTGGGGGAAGGCCTGGCGGCAGATATTGTTGATCCGTTTGTCGGTCGCGGTCGGAGTGACCAGGCTGGGATCTTCGTTGCGCAGGTCGTAGTCGCGATAGGTGAGCTGTGACCAGCGGCCGCCGGCCGAGATCGTCTTCAGGAAGCCGTCGAGTTCATAGGTCGCGTCGAAACGGCCGGCGAAAATCTCGTTGTGGCGCTTGGCCTCGTCGCGGCGGAAGCGGGCGTCCTCCCAGAAGAGGTCGTGATTGTTGAGGTCGAAGCGCGGATCGATCGTGATCGTCGGGACGAAGCTGCCCGGCGCAATCTCATATTTATAGGGGATGCGCCGGTTGTTGAACACGGTGCGCACGCCATTGACGTCGGTCGCCGCTGTGCGCAGGCGGACGTTGCGTTCGATTTCCTGGCGGATCGTGCGCGAATAGCTGCCGTCGAGCTTGATCGTCAGCCGGTCGCTCGCTTCCCAGTCGACCGACAGGCCGCCGCCCAGATATTCCTCCGACCGCGACAGTTCGGAGCCGTTCGATTCGATGGCGGACAAGCCGTTCAGGCTCTGGATGATACCATTTTCGTCATAGACGACGTTGGTCAGGCCGACGCGACCTTCGGACAGGTTGAGGTCGCGGCGGCTCTCAACAAAGGTCCGGTCCGAATATTGGACGTCGAGATTGATGTCGAGCGTGTCGGTCGGGCGGAACTGGATCGCGCCGAACACCGCGTCGCGCTTGTCGCTCTCGCTGATCTGGCGGAAGGTATAGGCGTTGGGAACGAGGTAGAAGGGCAGGTTCTGACGATATTCGCCGCGCTCATATTCGTTGCAATTGTTGTTCGCGACGACCGGCGAGGCCTGGCACGCGGTCCAGGTGGTCGAGGCGGCGTAGGTTTCCTCGGGGTTGTTCGTATCGTTGCGCTGGACGCCGATCGCGATGCCGATCGTGTCGTTCGCGAACTGGTCGACATAGCTCAGCGTCCCGCGCCAGCCGATCCCGCCCGATCCTCCCGTGATGCGGTCGCCATAGGGGTTGAACTGCGCCTTTACCTCGCCCTGCAGGCGGCGCTTGCCGAAATCGAGCGGGCGCAGCGTACCGATCTCGATCGTGCCCGCGACCCCGCCTTCGACAAGGCTTGCCTGCTGCGTCTTATAGATCTTGATATTGTTGACGAGCTCGGAGGGGAACTGGTTGAAGTTCACCGAGCGGTCGCCGCTGCCGTTCGATGCGTCGCGGCCGTTGAAGGTCGCGTTCGACAGAAAGGGGCCAAGGCCGCGCAGCGCGATTTCGGACGCGTCACCCTTTTCGCGGTGCGTCGTCGCACCGGTAATCGTCTGGATCGCCTGGCCGACCGAGATCGCCGGGATGTCGCCGATGTCGTCGGAGGACAGCGCATCGACGATCGCGGTTTCCTGGCGCTTGGTGTTGATCGAACTCCGGATCGTCTCGCGGATACCCGTGACGACGATCGCGTCTTCTTCCGCTTCAGCCTGCGGGGCGGGCGCATCCTGGGCCATCGTCGGCATGGCGGCGATCAGCAGCGTCGAGCCGGCGCCGGCCAGCAACGCGGCGCGCAGCACGCGCGCACGGATCTGATTACGAGAATTCACGTCGTCTCTCCCAAATATCGATTCTGTTCTGCCCGACGCTGTCGAACATGTCGGCCATCTTGTCAACCACTGTGTATGGCAAATTGGTTAGTCCAAATTGCCATACACATCGTTGTCAGCGAACGAGCTGGCTCCGCAGCCCGGGCACGGCGCGCGCGAGCGCCTGCGTAACCAGCTTGGCGGTGACCTCGGCGCCGATGTCGCCGAGGTGCGTGTAGTCGAACTTGCGCGTCACCTGTCCGCGCGCGCCGTCGCCGGTAATCGGCGCCGGTTCGGGCGGTGCGGGCCGCGCGGTCAGCGTGGTGCCCGCTTTCGCCGCGGCAAGTTCCTCGGCCGTCGGCGGTTCTTGCGCGAGCTTCGTCGCCATCTCCGCACCCATCTCCTGCGCCTGCGCGGCGCTCAGCGCATTGAGATCGACGAGCGGCACGTCCATCGCCTTCGCAACAGAGCGCACCTGACCGGACCAGCTCGCGAGCGTGTTCCTGAGCTTGCCGTCCTTGAACTCGCGGCGCGTCAGCGGCGTCACGAGCACCGGAGTCGCCCCCGCCGCCCTCACCTCTTCGACGAAGCGGCGGAGGTTGGCGGGGAATTCGGTCGCCTCGTCGGTCCAGCGTTCGGATTTGCTCGACTGGTCGTTATGCGCGAACTGGATCAGCACCCAGGTGCCGCGATACCCCGGCACCTTCGCCTCGGCGAGCGCGATATCCCAGCCGCCTTCCTGCCGGTAGCTGCGCGTGCTGCGCCCACCGCGGCCGGCGTTGACACAGGCCACCGACGATTTGACGTGGCGCGCGCAGAACGCCCCGCCCCATCCGCTGTGCGGCGCCATCGTCGAATCGCCGACCAGGATGATCTTGTACGGCTCGAGCGGCGGCGCGTCGGTCCGTTCGCGGGTCTGGGCCTGCGCCCCGCTCGCAAGCAGGGCAACGATGGCCGTCGCTACGAGCCGGCGCATCAGGAGAAGCCCAGCCCGCCGTTGATGTCGAGGCAGACGCCCGCGAGGAAGCTCGCCGCCGGCGACGCCAGATAGACGATCGTGTCGGCGACCTCGTCGGGATGGCCTTCGCGGCGGAGCGGCGTGTTGCCGGCGGTCGCGGCGCGGCCTTCGGGTTTCGAGAAAATGTCGTGGAAGCTCGTCCCGATCAAGCCGGGGCAGACGGCGTTGACGCGAATGCCCTGCGGCCCGAGTTCCTTCGCCATCGAGCGCGTGTAGGTCATCAGCGCGCCCTTCGCGGTCGCATAGACCGACGCGCCCGGACCGCCGCCGTCGCGGCCGGCGAGCGACGACACGTTCACCACCGCCGACCCTTCGCCGAGGAAGGGCTGCGCCGCCTGCAAGACGAGGAAGACCGATTTCAGGTTGAGCGTCATGACCTGGTCGAAGAAAGCCTCGTCCATCTCGCTCAGCGTCTTGCGCGCGATCATCCCGCCCGCAAGGTTGACGAGGATGTCGAGCCGGCCACTGAATGCGACACCGACCTCGTCGAGCATCGCCTTCACGGCATTGCTGTCGGTGACGTCGGCCTGGATCAAGAAGGCGTCGCCGCCCGCGTCCTTGATCGTCTTCAGCGTTTCCTCGGCGGCTTCGCGGCCGCTGTTGTAATTGATCGCGACGCGGACGCCGGCGCGCGCGAGGGCGATCGAGACCGATCGGCCGATGTCGCGTCCGCCGCCGGTGACGAGCGCGGTTTTCCCCTGGAGGTTCATGTGATGCTATTCCTTATTCTTGGGTGTTGGTGGGTTGGGTGACGACCGGTTCGACGCGTCCGCCGATCAGCCAGAAACAGAGGAAGGAGACGGGCACGATCGCCGCGCTGAGCGCGAAAATCGGCGCGTAACTCGTCTTGGTGAGCACGGGGACGAGCCAGGTGGTGATCAGCGTGCCGGCGACCGCGGCAGTGCCGCTGATCCCCGCAAGGCTGCCGACCGCACCGCCGCCGAAATAGTCGCTCGGCAGCGTCTGGATATTGCCGATTGCCATCTGGAACCCGAAGAGGATGCACGCGATCAGCAGCACCGCGGACAGCGGCTCGCTGGCCCCGATGGTGAACAGCAGCGCCGGGAGCATGATCGCACAGCCGATGGCGATGGTCAGCGTGCGCGCCTTGTGCACCCCGCCGCCAGCGGTGATGATGCGTCCCGAAAGCCAGCCGCCGAACAGGCTGCCGAACATCGCGCCGACGAAGGGCACCCAAGCGAAGAGGCCGATCTGCTTGACGTCGAAGCCGAAGGTTTCGGCGAGATAGATCGGCAGCCAGGACACGAAGAGCCACCACACCGGATCGAGAAAGAAGCGCGAGAGGATGACGCCCCAGCTCTGGCGGTAGCGCAGCAGTTCGCCGAGCGGCACGCGGCGACTGTCGTCGCGGCCCGCCTCGGTGCGGCCGGTCAGGATATAGTCGCGCTCTTCCTCGCTCAGCCCCGGATGCTTTTCGGGATCGGCCTTGTAGAACCAGAGCCAGGGCACGAGCCAAATAAAGCCAAGCACACCGATCAACAGGAAGGTGCCGTGCCAGCCAAATTGGACGAAGAGCAGCGCGATCAGCGGCGCCGAGATGATGCCGCCGAGCGAGGCACCCGCGTTAAAAATGCCCTGCGCCAGCGCGCGTTCGCGCGACGGGAACCACAAGGCGTTCGCCTTCGCCGCGCCGGGCCAGTTGCCCGCCTCGCTGATCCCGAGCGTCGCGCGCAGGACGAGGAGCAAGGGCATCGAACGTACCAGTGCGTGGGCCGCGATCGACAGCGACCAGACGACGATCGAGATGGTGAAGCCCATCCGCGTGCCGATGGCGTCGAAGATGCGCCCGAAGATCGACTGGCCAAAGGCGTAGAAGATCATGAAGATCGTCACCAGCAGCGCATAATCTTCCTTGGTGGCGCCGATTTCCTTCGACACTTCGGGCCACATCACCGCAAGCGCGTTGCGGTCGATATAATTGATCACCGTCGCGAGCGCGATCAGCGCGATGACGCACCAGCGGAAGCGGCCCTTGATATTGCTCATTTCTTCGTTCCGGTTTTGGCGAGGTCGAGGCGACCGACGGGGCCGGTCCATGCGAGGGTGCGGCCGTCGACGGCGACGCTGTGTTTGGCGCCGGCGGTGACATCGTCGGCGACGGCGATGGCGATGCGGCGGCCGTCGACGAGCGTGATCAGAACAAGATCGACGCCCTTTTCCCTGCGATGCTCGAGTCCCGACACGCGCGCGCTGCTCGCGACGACGGTTTCCGCCGACGCGTCATAGGCGCCGTGCGGTTCGAGCAGGCTGACGAAAGTCGCGTCCGCCGAGCCGTCGATGCGCTGGATCAGCGCGGGTTCGCGCCGCAGGTTGAATTCGGGATCGTTCGCGCCGCTTTCGGCGACGATGAAGCGCGCACCCGCGGGCGGGAGCATATGATATGAGTAGAAGCGGCTGCCCTGCATCCATGTCAGCCGCGCCTTGCCGGCTTTCGTGCCCTCGCCGTCGACCCACAGATGCTCGTAGCCATTCGCCTTGCCGAGCACCGGCCGCTCGGCGAGCTTGCGGTCGAACGCGATATCGCTGTCGATGATCTGCCCCGAAAAATGCAGCGGCAGGTCATAGCGATGCCTGCCGCTGCCAGTCCCGTGGAGGATATCGAGCGTAAGGGGATTGGCGAGGCCTTGGACCTCGACCAGCAATAGCGCGCGGCGGATTTTGACGTCCTTGTACGCGCTGTCGATTTCGCCGATCGCGTAGCGCGTCGGTCCTGCGAGCGACGCTGCGAGCTGGCGCGTCCCCGATTTTTCGCCGGCCTTCCAGTCGCCTGCGAAGTGGCTTTGCTCGTCGACGACAAGCGTGTTGTGCGCGATCGTCGCACTCGCCCAGCTGTCGTTTTCGGGGAGATAGCGCCCGCCCCGCTTCGCCTCGACATTGAGGAAGCGCGCGGCGCCATAATCGGTCACGACCGCGCCGGTTTCGTCATAATAGAGCCAGCCGAGGCGGTCAAAATGGCCGTGCCCCATGCCCTGTACGGTGTTCTTGGCGACGAGCAGCGGACCGGTCGGATCGGGCTTGGTGCGCAGCAGGACGAGCGCGCCGCCCTTGCCGTCGGGGCCGTCGGACAAGAGCCGCGAGCCGAACAGCCAGGGCTTGGCCTTGCCCGCGGCGAGATCGGTCGCCATCGCCTGTCCGGCGGGCGTCAGCACCGTGCGCCCCTGCCAATCGGCGATCGACAGGAAGGTCGGATCCTTCGTCGCGCCATAGGCGATGGCGACGGCGTGATAGAGTTCCTCGGTGCGCAGGCTCTTGTCGGGCATCGCGTCGTTGATCGGCAGGAAATAGCCGTCGTGGGTGACGTCGATCGCGGTACGGATCGCTTTCAGCACGATGCCGCCCCGATACTCGAAAATCTTGCGGCCCGAATCGTTCGCCGCGATCGCCGCCGCGAAAACCACGAAGGGCTGGAGCGCATAGCGCTGATAATAGGGCCCTTCGGCATAATAGCCGTCGGGCGAGAAGAGCAGGTCGAGCTGCCGCAGGAAGCCCGCCTTGCCGCTCTTGTCGAGCCCGAGCAGCGCTTTGTCGACGAGGTCGCGGTCGCCGAGCAGATAGCCCGACAGGCCGACGCCCGCCGCAGCCCAGGTCGCGTGATTGTGGATGCGGTTGATCACCTCGGGTGAGCCGTCGGACAGGAAATGCGCCATCGGGCGGATCACCTGATCGTCGATTCGTTTGCGATCGGCGGCGGACAGCGCATCACGGATCTCGGCATAGCCCTGCACCGCGTTGACGAGGAAGACGCTGTCGTTGAGGCTCTGCCAGAAGAGGCGGCCCGGCACCTGGTTCGATGCCGCGGGATGCGGCCCGAGCCCCGGATAGAGATCGGCATAGGCGAGCAGCAAGTCGCGGACATGGTCGCGATAGCGAACGTCGCCGGTCAGGCGGAAGAGTTGGCCGCCCTCGAAGATCGTGCGATAATTGCGCTTATGCTGCTCATGGGTGAAGCCGCCGCCGGGGTCCTTCGGCACCGGCACGTTGATGCCTGCCTTGATCGATGCCTCGACGCCTGCCTTGGCGCGCTCGATCTCGGCGGCGAACAGCGGCGCAAACGACTGCGCCGAAGCCACCGGCGGCGTCTGCGCCGAAACGGGAACCGCCGGAAACGCGGCGGCGGCGAGCAGAAGCGCGAGAGTGCGGGTCACGGGCGCGCCTCCACGATATTTCCGGAGATCAGCCCGCGCGGCGGACCATTCCACGCGAGTTCCTCGATGCGCGGCGCGGGCGTCGCGGCGAAGGCGTTCGACGCGATCCGCGTTTCGGGCGCGCCGACCGAATGGATGACGACTATGCCTTCCGATTTGGCGAAATTATTCTGTACGATGTCGGCGTGCTGGGCGCCCGAGATGCGCAGCGACGCGCCACCCGCACCACTGCCCGCGACACTCGACCCGGTCATCGCGAACCAGGGGCCGAAAGTGCTTTCATCGGTGCCCTTACGCAGCAGGTCGGCGACCATCGCGACGCGCGCAAAGCGGCTCCCGGTGATCGTCAGCCGCTCCATCGGATACCAGCCCTTGGGTTCCTGTTCGCTGGTCGCGGCGACTACGACGCCCATCTCCGCAAAGTCGCTGTTTTGGATCGTCACATCATCGGCGAAAGTGCCCGGCGCCATGGCGATGCCGTCGAGACGGCCCTTGCCGGGTCCGCGCACCGAGACGCGGTCGAACGCGACCGAATAGTTGGGCGCAACTCCTGGCGCGACCGCGATCAGCGCGCCCTCGCTGGAAGCACCGCTCGCGTCGATCGCCAGATTTTCGAGCCGCAATCCTCCGCCGCCTTCGATCCGCGCAAGGCTCGACGCGACGCGCAGCACGGGCTTCGCGTCCTTCGCGCCCGCGATGATCAGCCGGTGCCGCACCGTTAGCGGCGCGGCGACGTCATAGGTGCCGGTCGTGAGCGTCAGCGTATCGCCCGCCTTCGCATCGGCGACCGCCTGCGCGAGTGACGCGCCTGCAATCAGGGGCCGCTTGCTGCCGCTGCCGAATGCCGCTTCGGGCGCATCGCCACGATACCAACTGGCGCCAACCTCAGCCCGCGTTACCGGCTTCAGATCACGCGGCGCACCGACCGCGGCAAGCGCCGGATCGGTCGGGTAAAGCAAACCATTAGCCGCACGTTTGAGGGTCACGTCGCGCTGTTCGACGCCGGCCGCTAGCAGCGGTTTCGCGACCTTTGCCTCGACATTGCCCGCGAGCGCGATCCCGCCGATTTCGCCCTCGGCACGGAACGGATCCTGCCCCTTTGCACCGACGATCAGATTGCGTTCGAACTTGCTGTCCGTCGGTGCCGCCGAGCGTTCGGCGTCGGCACCCGCGGCCAAGGTGATGCGCGCGCTGTCGATGATGCTGTTGCCCTCGATCCGTGCGTTCGCGACCTGATGATAGCGATTAATCACCGAATTGGGCACGCCGTTCATCACGCTGATCGCGCTCTTGAACGAGGTGCCCGCAAGCCCTTCGAAATAATTGTCGCGCACGATCTGGTCGCGGTTGATCACGCGAACACCGCCGGTGTCGGCTACACCCTTGCCGAGGAAGATGTTACGCTCGACGAGGTTGCCGTTGCCGTGGCGCAGCACGATGGCGCCCTGCGCCTCGAGCACCAGATTTTCGCGGATGATATTGCCGCCCGACTTGATCGAGACGATCTCGACCTCGCCGCTGGTGCGGTCGAAGATGTTGCGCTCGATGATGCTGTTCGATGCCGAGAGCGACTCCTCGCTGGTGCCGATGCGGATCGTCTCGCCGCCGTTCGAGCCGAGCGGCGGGCGCGGGCCGAAATAATTGTGATCGATGCGGTGCCGGTTATCAAGCGGAGCACCCGCGCGGCGGATCACTGCAAGCGTCACGCCGCTGTTCGTCTTGCCCTCGAAATGCGAATGGTCGACGCGGTTGCCGGTGCCATAGAGCGCGACCCATATGTCCTCGGCACGGCGGTCGGCCTTGCTGAAACCGTCGATCACGACCTCGGTCACGCGCGTGTCGGTTGCGAGCGTCTTTGAATCACGGCGGAAGCTGATCACTTCGGCGGTCGGGCTGGCGCCGTTCTTGAAGACAAGGCCCGAGACGAGCAGATGCCGACCACCGATGCGCAGGTTCGATTGGCCCGTGAGCAGCACCTTGCCTTTGGTCTGCGCCGTCAGCGTGATCGGCTTGGCGGCGCTCCCATGGCCGGTGAAGACAATCTGGAAATCGCGCCATTCGCCGTCGGCGAGGATAATCGTGTCGCCCGGCTGCGCCTTTTTCACCGCTGCCTTATATTGCGCCTGATCGGCAACCAGCAGGTCGCGCGCCAGCGCGGGATGGGCCGCCGAGGCCAGCATCGCTACCGTCAAAAACGCCCTTATCTGCACTGCGCCTCACCCTTTTTATGATTCTTGCTCATTGGACTATACAAGAGGTAGGACAATATCAACCCGATATCGGTATACAACATGGGTTGACATATTGGTCTGACAAAGCGAGCTTCTCTCCAAACAAGATCAAACAGGGAGAGTGGGATGATTCGGGGCAGCATCGGGCGCGCATCGGGCGCCGGCAAAATGAACCTTGCAGCGGTGCTGCTCGGCACCACGGCACTGGCGATGCTTGGCGGCCCGGCCTTTGCGCAGGACACCGCCGCGCAGGATAGCGCGACAGCGTCCGCGGATGACACGGGTGACGATGCGATTGTCGTGACGGGCATTCGCAGCTCCCTTGCAACCGCGCTGGGCGAAAAGCGCGCCACCGACAATATCGTCGAGGTCATCCAGGCCGAAGACATCGGCAAGCTGCCCGACCAGAACCTCGCCGAAGTGCTGGAAAATGTCACCGGGGTTCAGATCACCCGGCAAGCCGGGGTTGGCAACGCGGTGCAGATCCGCGGCACCGACGCGAACCGCACCGAAATCAATGGCGTTTCGACCGTGGGATCGGGCGCCGGCCGCTCGGGGATCAGCTTCGAAGATCTGCCCGCCGCACTGATCGCCTCGGTCGAGGTCACCAAGGTTCCAACCGCGCAGACGATCGAAGGGTCGGTCGGCGGCACGATTAATCTGCGTACGATCCGCCCGCTCGACCTCAAGGATCCGCTGATCGCCGCGCGCGCGCAGATGGAAAACAGCGACCTGTCGAAATCGACCCTGCCGCGCCTCTCCGCCACGCTCGGCAACCGGTGGGACACGGGCATCGGCGAGATCGGCATCGTCGTGAGCGGCAGCTATGCCCGCCAGGATGTCGCGTCGTTCAAGCCGCGCGTTGACCGCGACGCGCTCGTCCTGCCGGGTTCGGGTCCGAGCGCCGAGGCCTTTCCGTTCCTGCGCATCCAGTTCCTCCAGCAGGGGCTCGAGAATTACGAATATGAAACCTACAACGGCACCGCGGCGCTCGAATGGAAGCCGAACGACGATCTGAAATTCTATTTCGACGCGACGCTGAACAACCAGCGCCGCGGACAGCAGAGCCACCGCGTCCAGATATCGGGCACCGCGACGCCATCGGTTGTCGATGCGATGAACAATACCGATTTCGAAACGGTCGATTTCGGCAGGCTCGACGGCCCGAATGGTCCGATCGACCTCGGCACCGTGCAGGCCGCGGTCGCGGGCACGATCGGGATCGGCGGCACGACCGGAAGCGTGATCGATCCGAACCTGCGCACATCCAGCGACACCGGCGCGCGCGTGACCAAAAGCCGCGTCTTCGATTTCGGAACCGATTGGCAGGCGACCGACAATTTGAAGGTGCGCGCCGAAGTGTCGCTGTCGACCTCCAAATCCGATTTCCCGAACTTCTCGACCACGCTCGACTTCATCAATCCCAATGGCCCGCAGCCGGTGATCGGGCGGAGCATCGACAATGGCGTGCCGATCGAATTCGACCTGCGCGGCGGCACGCTGCAATTCGGCATCGATCAGGCGAGCCCCTTTGCGCCGACGACGGCGCAATTGCTCGACCCCGCGAACTATCAGCTGCAGCAGGTCACGCAGGGCGCCAATTCGACCGACAATGAGGAAAGGGCGGCGCGCCTCGATTTCTCTTACGACACCACCAACCTCAACCCGTTCGTCACCTCGTTCGATTTCGGCTATCGCTGGAACCGGACATCGGCCGAGAACAGCGAGTTTTCGAACAATGTCAGCCTGACCAACACGACGAGCGCGTGGAACCGGCCGTCGGGCGACCTGTTTTCGGACATTTTGATCCCCGGGCCCAGCAACTTCAACGCCGCCGACGGGCGCCGCCTCTATTTCCCCGACTTCCTGCTGATCGATGGCGGCCTGTCCTTCCGCGACCCGGCGAAGGTGCTGGAATCGCTGAACAAGGCAATCGCGGCGAGCAACGCTGCACGGACGCAGGGACCCGCTGTCGCTTCGCTCGTCACGCCGACCGAATCCTTTGCGGGCTTCTTCAGCATCAAGGAAACGACAAACGCCGCCTATTTTCAGGCGAATATGGAAGGCGAAATCGCCGGCATGCCGGTGCGCGGCAATGCCGGTTTCCGCTGGCTGCACACCAAACTGTCGTCGACGGGCAACAATATCGCGAACGGCACGGTGACCGGACAGACGGTCGCGAAGAGTTCGTATAATTTCCTGCTCCCGCGCTTCAGCCTCGTCCTCGAACCCGCCGACAAGCTGCTCGTCCGCGCCGGTATCGCGCGCGACATTCGCCGCCCGAACTTCGACACACTGTCGACGTCCTTTTCCTTCGGCACCGGCGCGAACACGCCGGTCGCGGTGGGCAACCCCGACCTCGTCCCCGAAGCGGTGTGGTCGTTCGACCTTTCGGGCGAATATTATTTCGCCCCGTCGAGCCTGATCAGCATCGGCTTCTTCCACAAGAGCCGCACGAACCTGTTCGCGCAGCGGCAGGAAGATCCGGCGCCCAACCTCGACGCCAACGGCAATCTCAACATCTCGATCGATCCGTCGTGCCCGGGCGGCGGCATCTATAATCCGATCGCCAACCGCAACATCAATAACCCGATCCAAGGGGTCGGCATCTGCGTGCCGCGCAGCTCGACCTTCAACGTTCCCGGAACCACGACGCAAACCGGCGTCGAGGTCGCATTCCAGCACGATCTGTCGGCATGGGAAGACACGCTCGGTTTCGCCTCGGGCTTCGGCTTCATCGGCAATTTTACCTATCAGAAGGCCGGCGGTTCGGCGCGCGAGTATCGCGTGGCCGACGGTCCGCGGACGGTGTTCACGCAGCTCGGGTTTCCGGGTTCGCGCGACCTCATCTCGCTGACCAACCTGTCGAAATATGCTTATAATACCACGCTGTTCTACGATAAATACGGACTGAACGCGCGCCTGCGCTACACGTGGCGCTCGAGCTATGTGTCGAACGATCCCTTCTTTTTCGGGCTGCCATTGATCAACGGCGCGCGCGGGCAGCTCAACGCCAGCATCAACTATGACATCACCGATAATATCAACGTCGGGGTCGAGGGCATCAACCTGCTGCGCGGCGACCAGAACCAGTATTGCGTGAACGACAAGGCGCTGCTCTGCTTCCAGGGCCTCACCGATCGCCGGATCACGGCCGGGCTCAGCGTGAAGTTCTGATATGCTCCGTACGGACCGGAAGGCATCGCAAGGGCCTCCCGGGTCCGGCGGACGTCAGGCCGTCAAGGCGGCCCTGCCCGCATCGGCATAAGCGCTCTTCATGCGCGCGAAGGTCACGACCTGTCCGGTCATGATGTCGAGTTGCGACGCGATACCCTGATCGGTCAGCATTCCGTCGGGGTCGAAGAGCGGCTGGCTGCTGTTCGCCGTGACCGCCATCGGGGTGGGCCAGCCGCGCAGCGCATGGGTGATCGATCGCAGCGTCGCGAGCGTGCTGCCCGCAGCTTGCCATCCCCCCGCGACCGCAATGAGGCCAACCGCACGGCCATCGAAATAGGGCTGCGCGTCGGACACCAGATCCTGCACATAATCGAGCGCGTTCTTGACCACGCCCGACACGGTGCCGTGATAGGCGGGCGAGGCGACGATGATACCGTCGGCCTCGCGCAGCGCGGCCATCAGTGCCTGCGCCTTCGTACAACGTTCGCTGCGGTGCGGGGCGTACATCGGAAGATCGATCGCCTCGCCCGCGAAGAGCATCGTGTTGGCGCCCTGCGCCTCGCAGCGCATGAGCGCATGACGGAGCAGGCGTTCGGCCGAACCACCGGCGGTGGCGTTGCCGCCGAGTGCAACGATAACGGGGCGCGCGGTCATGCCTTGCTCCTCTAGTTGAAGGTCACCTGGCTGCCGCCGCGCAGGAAGGCGATCGCGTTGCGTCGGAGGTGATTGGTGCCGGGGTTGAGGATCGGTTCGGGCGAATATTGCGCGAGATAGACGCGGCGCATGTTCGGGGTCGAATTCGATCCGGTCGCGTGGAGCGCAAGGCTGGAGAAGGCGACGACGCTGCCTGCCGGAACCTCGAGCGTCACGCCCTCGCTGTCGCCGGTGTAGCCGACGAGGTCGTTGCTGCCCGGCTGGCGGATGTGCGGGACGATGCCGCCCCGCGTTTCGGGCGCCTGCGAGAAGGGCAGGATGCGCACGGTGCCGTTCGCGACGGTCGTGTCGTCGAGCGTGCACCAGCAGGTGAGGTACGGCTTGTGATCCACCGGGCCGCCGTTGCCGACGACATAGCCTGAATCCTGGTGCCAGCTGAACGGCATGCCTTCGCTCGCGCCCTTCACGACATATTGGTCGTAGAAGAAATAAGCATCGTCGCCGAGCGTCGCGCGGCAGATGTCGGCCATCGTCTCGCTGAACAGCATCTTGCGCAGATCGGGTTGCTGGCGCTGGCATTCGCCGGCGAAATAGCGCTTGCCCTTGTGGCTGATGCCGTCGACTTCGACGCCGAGGCTGTCGAGGCGCGCGTCTTCGCGGTCGATGACGCGGCCGCATTCCGCGCGCAGCAGGTCGAGCAGCGGTCCTTCGAGGATGCGTTCGAACACGGCATAGCCTTCGGTGGCGAATTGTTCGCGCTGGGCCGAGAAATCCATCTTCACTCTCCCGTATCTTTTCGATCTTCACGCATATCGCAGAGGCCAGCCATCGCATCCAATCGAATTGCATCGCGCGATCATACGTCTATACTATGACCGATGCGAATGAGACAGGTTGAGGCGTTTCGCGCCGTGATGATGAGCGGGGGCATTACGGCCGCCGCGACGATGCTGAATATCAGCCAGCCGTCGGTGAGCCGGCTGATCGCCGATATGGAGCGCGCGGTCGGGTTCAGGCTGTTCGACCGCCGCGGCGCGCGCGTGCACCCGACCGCGCAGGCGCAGGCGCTGTATGAGGCGGTGCGGCGGAGTTATGCGGGGCTCGACCTGCTCGATCAGGCGGCGCGGCGCATTCGCGCGCATCCGGTTGGGACGGTGCGCATCGCGGCGCTCGCGGCGATCGCGATGGCGATCCTGCCCGCGGTGATCGCGCGTTTCCGCATCCTCTATCCCGACATCAAGATCATCGTCGAATCGCTCGGGCAGCGCGCGATCGAGGAGCGCGTGTTTCTGGGTCAGGCCGACCTTGGCGTCGGGGTCGATATGCAGGGACGCGAAGGCATCAGGTCGACGCCGCTCGCGCGCGCCGAATATGTGTGCATCCTGCCCGCCAACCACCCGCTCGCCGCGCGCGAGCGGCTGAACATCGCCGATCTGGCGGGCGAGGAGTTTGTCGGCCCGATGCACGAGGCCGATGCGCTGTGGACCGGGATCGACACCGCGCTGGAAGAGTCCGGCATCAGCGTATCGCGGCGGCTGGAGACGCAGCATTCGCAGATCTTATACGCCTTCGTCGAAGCCGGGCTGGGCGTGACGATCGCCGAGCCGTTCAGTGCGCCGCGTTTCCACCGCTTGGGCGTCGCGGTCCGCCCGATTTCCCCGCCGGTGTATCTCGATTTCGCGTTGCTTGAGCCCGATATCGGGCCGACGCCCGAGATTGTGGCGTGGCTCAACGCCGACGTGGCGCGTGAAACGGAAGCGTGTCTGGCGCATGTGAAGCGGGTGGTGGCGTCGAGCTAGGCCATCACCTGTTCCAGTGGCAGAAACAATTCCACAACCACCTCATGCGCCGGCACCTCGGGAATGAGGGCGAGCCGGCGCCTGCAATAGATCGGAAATGCGCGCGCTTCCTCGCCACTGGTCGGAAGCCAGTCGCGATAAAGGTAGAGCGCGGCGGGCTCGAGATTGTTCGTGTTGCCGGGATAGCGCAGCACCGCGCAGCGCCCGCCGGGGATCACGCCAGCCTTCATTTGCGGATCGTTCGCTTCGATCGGCGCGTCGGTCGCGACACACAGGTCCATGCTGTAATCGGCCGGGTTGGCCGGACATCTTTCGGAACGAAAGACCATGAAGGTCGGGTTTGCCCCGGGCGCCAAGCCGGCCGCCTTCCCCCAGTCCCTGAAGCGCTGAATAGTGTCGCCGAGCGTCGCCCGGTCGCCGCGATGTTCCATGATCGCCACCGGCGTGGGCGGCACATCGCGGATTGTCACGTCGTCGTCGGTAAAGATAATCTGCATGAGCTTGTTCCTCGCGTTGTCGAGAGGCCCGAAGGCCACAAGCCACGGTTCCCAGTCGGGAGACTTCCGGAACGACAAAGGCGACTGCCCCAACCGTCGCCGGAAGGCGCGGGCGAAGGCATCCGGCGCATCATAGCCGACGTCCATCGCTATATCGGTGACGCTTGGCGCGTCGCGACCGGCAAGCTGGTGCGAAGCGCGCCGCATACGGGCAAGCTGGATATAGCGATTCACGGACAACTCGAAGGTCGCCGTAAATTGCCGGTGAAAGTGAAACTTGGAAAAGGCCGCAACGTCGGCCACCGTGTCCAGGTCGAGATCACCGTCGAGATGCTGGTCGATATAGTCCAGCACCCGCTGCATCCGGTTATGATAGTTTCGAAGCGCCGCCTTCATAAATCCATTCTCCGTGGCGGCACCAGCTAGTCGCTCCGAGCCGTCACATGCTCGACCAATCTTGCTATTCGCAATCGATCAACCGGAAATTCTGATGACCCGCCCGCCAATGGGCATCGAAGCCTGTGCATGTCCGCTATGGCGTGGTGAGCGGACGTTGCTCGATTTTCCTTCGTCATCCCGGACTTGATCCGGGATCCCGCTTTTTTGACGCATCGACGACGTTCACGATCAAGCTGGACCCCGGATCAAGTCCGGGGTGACGATAAAAGGGCGCATTTGATTTTTCCCCACGCCGGCCATCTTCAAAGTCATAGCATTTGGACATAATCTACCGACATTTCTCGATTAGACTGCAATGATTTTGACGCGCATCCCTGGGATGGCTGATGGGCATGGCGCCTTTCAGCCGATTCGAGGCCGCGCGCGACAAAGGTTCGCGGCCCGATGTCGAAGCGGACGCACGATCCGCGATGACAAAGGGAAGGGTTGCCGATGACAGGGCCGACACCAGATCAGAGCGCAGCAGCCTGCGCCTTACGCTGTCCCGCAAGCCATAGCATTCGGACATGGCATCGCGACATTTCTCTATTGGACCACAAAAATAATTGCGCGCATGGGTCGGCTCGTAATTGTCAATTGAATTGATTGACATACCGGACGGCAGCGCATCAAGGGAGGATCTGAATATGGTTTCGTCGAAAGCCAAAGCCTATCTGACAATCACGACGGCCTTGGGAATGGCGCTGATCGCCGCCCCCGCCCACGCGCAGGAGGCCGCCGCGCCGGCCCCGGCCGAAGCCGACGCGCCCTTCGCATCGACCGACATCATCGTCACCGCGCAGAAGCGCGAACAGAATCTGCAGGACGTGCCGGTCGCGATCTCGGTCGTGTCGGGCGCGCAGCTCGAACGGTCGAACGTCAATTCGGCCGAGCAGCTTTTCCAGCGCGTCCCGACGCTGACCTTCCGCAAGGGCAACACCAACAAGGACTCCGCGCTCTCGATCCGCGGCGTTGGCACCATCTCTTTCTCGTCGGGGGTCGAGCCGTCGGTGTCGACCGTCATCGACGGTGTCGTCTATGCGCGCACCGGCCAGCAGACGTCGGACTTCCTCGACGTCGAGCGCATCGAAGTGCTGCGCGGCCCGCAGGGCAGCCTGTTCGGCAAGAATGCCAGCGCCGGCGTGATCAACATCGTGTCGCGCGAGCCCGGCAACGAGCTGGGCGGTTATGTCGACGCGGCCTGGTACGAGGGCAATGAATATCGCATCCGCGGCAGCGTCGGCGGCCCGCTCGGCGACGGCCTTCGCGCCTCGCTCACCGGTTTCTGGTCGCAATATGACGGCAACGCCCGCAACGTGTTCAACAACCGCAAGGTCAATGGATACGAACATTGGGGCGTGCGCGGCAAGCTGATCGCCGAGCCGACCGACAATCTGAAGATCACGCTGATCGCCGACTATTCGAAGAACAGCGACAATGGTTTTGCCGACAGCATCGGCACCGTCTTCCCCTCGGCGTTCAACAACGCGGTGTTCATCCCCAGCCTCGCGCCGCTGGTGCTCGACGGCAAGAACAAGGACATCGACAACGACCTCGATCCGTACACCAAGGACAAGAACAGCGGCGTTTCGGGGCAGATCGACCTCGACCTCGGCGGAGTCACGCTGACCTCGATCACCGCGTACCGCCACTGGTATAATTTCCAGCAGCGCGACGGCGATTTCCGGTCGGACGCGCCGCGCTATGTCAACGCCGGCACCGCGGCGGGGGATGTGCGTTCGCACGACCGCGGCGACCTGAAGTTCGACCAGTTCACGCAGGAGTTGCGTATCGCGTCGGCGAATCCGCAATTTTTCGAATATGTTGCGGGGCTCTATTACTACCACACGAAGGAAGTCGATTTCTTCAACCGCACGGTGACGAGCTGCACCGCGTCGACGCTGCCGACGGTGGGCGGGCTGACGCCGTGCGCGGCAGGGTCGTCGACCTTTGTCACCAACGAAGGCAATGCCGATTTCACGACCAAGCTGACGAGCTATTCGGCCTTCGGTCAGGGCACGCTCAACTTCACCGACGCGTTCCGCGGCATCCTCGGGCTGCGTTATACCGAGGACAAGGTGAGCTATGACTTCGCGCGCCGGTCGACCTCGCTCGCGGCCTTCTCCGGCGTGAACCCGGCCTTCGCTTCGGCGGGGTCGATCAAGGACAATGGCTGGTCGGGCAATGCCGGCCTGCAATATGACCTCACCGACGATATCGTCGCCTATACCACCTATACGCGCGGCTATAAGGGGCCGGCGCTCAACGTGTTTTTCAACATGCTGGCGCGCGACACCGGCCGCATCGATCCCGAAAAGTCGGACGCCTATGAAGTCGGCCTCAAGACCCGACTGTTCGATCGCCGCCTGACGCTGAACCTCGCGGGCTTCTATGCCAAGTACGACAATTATCAGGCGAACTTCCTCGACATCGTCGCGGGGCAGGTCGTCACGCGCCTGACCAATGCGGGCACGGTGTCGACACGCGGCATCGAGATGGATTTCAACGCCGCGATCACCGACGATTTCTCGCTGTCGGGCGGGTTCAATTACACCGACGCGCATATCAACGAGTTCATCTGCCCGCCGGGCGCCGCGGTGACCTGCGCCGCCGCGATCAACGGCAAGCCTTTGCCCTTTGCGCCGAAGTATAAGGGGACGGTGACGATGGACTGGCGCCTGCCGCTCAATATCGACGGGTTCAACGTCGATCTGAACAGCTCGCTTGTCTATCAGAGCCGCACGCAGTTCGACATCAACCAGAACCCCAATGCGTTCCAGAGCGCCTATGCAATCTGGGATGCCGGGATCAAGGTGAGCACCGACGACGACAAATACAGCCTGTCGTTCATCGCCAAGAACCTGACCGACAAGCAGTTCGTGATCCAGCGCATCCCGAACGGGACGAGCTTCATGCGCCAGATCACGCCGCGCGATGCCGAACGCTATTTCGGGGTGACCGCGCGGATGAATTTCTGACGATAAATCCTCCCTGTGGCGAAGCCATGGGGAGGTGGCAGCGGCTTTAGCCGCTGACGGAGGGGTTCTGGCGCTAACGTCGCGGCCCCTCCACCACGCCCTGCGGGCGCGGTCCCCCTCCCCATCGCTTCGCGACAGGGAGGATTGTATGGCTAGTGCGAAAGGATCTCCCCATGGCGCTCGATGCGCTCGACACCGGCTTTGCGCTCCGCCTCGGCGGGCAGACGATCCTGACGCATAGTGCAGGGTCGCCCTGTTTCTTCGTCGGGCGCGGGGAGCCGCATGTTCATTCGAAACTCGGCCATTTCGATGTGGCGCAGGAGGTTATCGAGCGGATCGCGCTGGGGCATGTCGAGGCCCGAGGCGATATGGTGCGCTTTGCCGAGGCTGCCGGGAAGCCTTGGCTGCTTGAAGCGACGATTTCGGGCGACGGCGACGATGCGGCCATCGCGCTGAAGGCGCTCGACCCGGCACTCAACCGGTTGTGGCTGCGCGTGCCCGCCGAGGCCGGCGAGCATGTGTGGGGGGGCGGCGAGCAATTCTCCTACTTCGACCTCAGGGGCCGGCATTTCCCGCTCTGGTCGAGCGAGCCCGGCGTGGGGCGCGACCCCGCCTCGCCTTTGTTCCAGCAGGTCGAGGCGCACCGCAGGGGTGGCGGCGGCAGCTATGCCCACACCAACTATCCGCAGCCGACCTTTATCAGCTCGCGGCGTTATGCGCTGCATGTCGACAGCTTTGCCTATGCGGCGTTCGATTTCCGCAATGACGGTTATCATGAGGTCGAGGTCTGGGAGATTCCCGCGCAGATCGAGCTGTGGGCGCGGCCGCGTTTTGCCGGGCTGGTGTCGGCACTGGCAGAGCGTTTCGGGCGCCAGCCGCCGCTGCCCGAATGGCTGCTGAAGGGTGCGGTGATCGGGCTGAAGGACGGCGACAACAGTTTTGCGCGATTGAAGGCTTACGAGGATGCCGGGGTCGCGGTGTCGGGGCTGTGGTGCGAGGATTGGGTCGGGCTGCGTATCACCAGCTTTGGCAACCGGCTGTTCTGGGACTGGCAGTGGAACGCCGAGCGTTACCCCGAATTGCCCGCGCGGATCGCCGAACTCAAGGAACGCGGCATTCGTTTCCTTGGCTATGTGAATCCTTATCTGGCGGTCGACGGGCCGCTTTATGCCGAGGCGGCGGCGCAGGGGTTCATGGTGATGCATCCTGAGAAGGACGAGCCCTATGTGATCGACTTCGGCGAGTTCGATTGCGGGCATGTCGACTTCACCAATCCCGCTGCGGCGGAATGGTTCGCCGACACGATCATCGGCGAAAAGATGATCGATTTCGGGCTGTCGGGCTGGATGGCCGATTTCGGCGAATATCTGCCCGTCGACGTGCGGCTCGCGAATGGCGAGAGCGGGATGACCGCGCACAATCGCTGGCCGGCGCTGTGGGGCGAAGTCAATGCCAAGGGCATCGCGGGGCGCGGGCAGACGGCCGAAATGATGGTGTTCATGCGCTCGGGCGGGGCCGGCGTGCAGGGCCACTGCCCGATGCTGTGGGCGGGCGATCAGGCGGTCGATTTTTCGCGTCACGACGGGATCGGCACGGTGATCTGCGCGGCTCTGTCGGCGGGGATGCTGGGCAACGCGCATCATCACAGCGATTGCGGCGGCTATACGAGCCTGTTCGACACCGCGCGCGATGCCGAACTCGCGATGCGCTGGGCCGAGATGTCGGCGTTTACGTCGATGATGCGCACACATGAGGGCAACCGGCCGCGGCAGAATGTGCAATATGACGATGACCCGGAGTTGCTCGCACATTTTGCGAAAATGACGCGGATTTATGCGCATCTGGCGCCCTATTTGCGGCGGCTGTCGCACGAGGCGTCGGAGACGGGGTTGCCGGTGCAGCGGCCGCTATTCCTGCATTTCGAGGAGGATCCGCAGACCTATGCGACCCAGACCGCTTATCTGCTCGGACCCGATCTGCTCGTCGCGCCGGTGATCGCGGCGGGGAAGAGCGAGTGGACGACCTATCTGCCCGCCGGCGCCGAGTGGGTGCATGTCTGGTCGGGGCAGACTTACGCGGGCGGTGGCGATGTGACGGTCGCGGCGCCGTTCGGGCAGCCGCCGGTGTTTTACCGCGCGGGGTCGACCGATAGCGCGTTGTTCGACGGGATCGTTTCGGCGTGACCGACACCGCGCTCGACGCACGGCGGCGGCGCGCGGTCTTTGCCGAGCTAGAAGCGCGGACGTTCGATCTCGCGGTGATCGGCGGCGGAATTACCGGCGCGGGGATCGCGCGCGATGCGGCGATGCGCGGGCTGTCGGTCGCGCTGGTCGAGGCGCGCGACTATGCGAGCGGGACGAGCAGCCGGTCGTCGAAGATGATCCATGGCGGCCTCCGCTATCTGGCGCAGGGCGACATCGCGCTGGTCAAGGAAGCGGCGTCGGAGCGGCAGATTTTGCGGCGGATCGCGCCGCACCTGACGCGACTCTCGCCCTTTCTGATCCCGACGACGAACATGGCGATGACCGCGAAGCTGCGCACGGGCCTCTGGACCTTCGAGAAATTGGGCGGGGTGCCCGAGGCCGAAAAGCATGAGGTGATCGGGCTGGCGGAACTTCAGCGGCGCGAGCCGTTGATGCGCACCGACAGACTGAATGGCGCGGTGCTGTATCCCGAATTCCTGACCGATGATGCGCGGCTGGTGCTCGCCAATGTGCGGAGCGCGCAGGGCTCGGGTGCAGTTGTCGTGAACCATGCGGCGGCTTCGGAACTGACGGGCGACGGGCTGGTGGCGACGTCGACGCTGGATGACAATCTGGGCGCGCGGATCAAGGCGAAGCTGGTGGTGAACGCAGCGGGCGCGTGGGTCGACAAGGTGCGCGGGCTGGAGGCGGGCGAAAGCGACATGCGCATGTCGCTGAGCCGCGGTATCCACCTCGTACTGCCGCGCGAGCGGCTGCCGATCAATTCGACGCTGATCATCCGCGCGCCCGACAAGCGCAGCATCTTCGCGGTGCCGCGCGGGGCGTTCACCTACATCGGCACGACCGACGTGTTCCACGACGGCGCCGATTACTGGCCCACGCCGACGCGGGGCGACATCGACTATCTGCTGCGCGCGACCGAGGCGGCGCTGAGCATCGATCCGATCCGCGATGCCGAGATCGTGTCTTTGTGGTCGGGGGTGCGGCCGCTGATCGCGCAGCCGGGGAAGAAGGCGAACGAGGTGTCGCGCAAGGACGAGATATGGACTTCGCCGGGCGGGCTGGTGTCGATCGCGGGCGGCAAGCTCAGCGCGTATCGCGCGATGGCGGAGCGGGTGGTCGATCTGGTCGTCGAGCGGCTGGGCGCCACCGCCCTGCCCTGTTCGACCGCCAATATGCCGTTGCCGGGCGGGTCGCGCGCGGTGCAGCTGGACGGGCTCGATCCGCTAGCCGCCGAGCGGCTGGCGGGGCTTTATGGCGACGAGGCGAACGAGATATTGATCGCGGGCGGCGATGTCGCTGCCGAGGCGGTGCGCGCGGTGACGCATGAGGGCGCCGCCACCCTCGAAGATTATTGGGTGCGGCGGAGCGCGCGCGCCTGGTTCGACCATGGCGCGGGCCTCGCCGCGCTGGCGCCCGCCGCCGAGGCGATGGGTGCGCTGCTGGAGTGGGATGACGCCATGAAGGCATCACAGATCGTGCATTGCCGCCAGATCAACGATGAGAGCCGCAGGCTTTTGGGAGAGTGAAATGAATATTGCCGAAGCCTTGGCGAGCGCCATCGGCGCCGACCGCGTCGCGAGCGATGCGGAGGCGCTCAACGCGCGGCGTTACGACCAGTGGGCGGTCAAGCATCTGCGCGACTGGCGCGGTGAAGCAGTGCCCGCACCGGGCTGCGTCGTGCGGCCGCAGTCGGTCGAGGATGTGCAGAAGGTCGTGCGCCTCGCCGCCGAGAAACGCGTGCCGCTGATCCCCTTTGGCCTCGGCAGCGGGGTGTGCGGCGGGATCGAGCCGACGCCGGATGCGATCCTGCTCGACATGAGCGCCATGAACCGCGTGCGCTATATCGACAGCGACGATCTGCTGGCCAGCTTCGATGCGGGCCTCAACGGTATGGAGGCCGAGGAGGCGGTCGCGGCGCACGGGCTGACGATCGGGCACTGGCCGCAGTCGATCGCGATCAGCAGCGTCGGCGGCTGGGTGGCGACGCGCGCGTCGGGGCAATTTTCGACCGCTTATGGCAATATCGAGGACATCATCCATTCGATCGAGGCGGTGCTGCCGAACGGCGAACTGGTGACGCTCGGAAAGGCGGTGCGCGCCGCGGCGGGGCCGGACCTGCGCCATCTGCTGATGGGCGCCGAAGGCACTATGGGGGTGATAACCGGAGTGACCTTCTCGCTGCGCGCCAAGGCGCCGCACCGCGACTACAGCATCTTCTATGCGGCCGACATGCGCGCGGGGTTCGAGGCGCAGCGGCGGATCGTGCGCGCCGACTGGCGCCCGCCGGTGATGCGTCAATATGACGGGCGCGAGGTGCGGCGGCTGTTCCGCGATTATGAGCGCGACGGCAAGGCGATGCTGTTGATGGTGCATGAGGGGCCGAAGGCGCGTGTCGATGCCGAACTCGCAGCGATGCACGAGATTTGCGGGGCGGCCGGTCTTGAGGCTGGCGACCCGAACGCGGCGAAGCAGTGGATCGAGCGGCGCAACCATGTGCCGAGCTGGCGCGACATGTTCGAGCGCGGCTATGTCGCCGACACGGTCGAGATTTCGGGGCGCTGGAGCGAGATCGGCGCGATCTATGACGCCAGCATCGCGGCGCTCAACGAAATTCCCGGCGTAATCAACGCGTCGGCGCACAGCAGCCATGTCTATCGCTCGGGCATCAACCTCTATTTCAGCTTTGCCGCGACCTTTGAGGACAGCGCGAAGATGGAGCCCGCCTATTTCGCCGGCTGGCGCGCGATCATGGAAGCGACCGCCAAGCATGGCGGCGGCGTCGCGCACCATCATGGCGCGGGACGCCTGCGCAAGCCGTATCTGCACCATGATCTGGGCGAGAGCGGCGTCGCGTTGCTGCGGCGGTTGAAGAATTGCCTCGACCCCGAGGGGATCATGAACCCGGGCAATCTGATACCCGATGCCTGAGCTGTTGCTCGCGCTCGACGCGGGCACGACGGGCGCCCGCGCCATGCTGGTTAATCCGGCGGGCGCGGTGCTGGGCGTCGACAAACGGGCGATCGCGAGCCACTTCCCTGCTCCGGGGTTTGTCGAGCAGGACGCGGCCGAGGTTTGGGATATCTGTCGTGCGGTGATCGACGGCGCGCTAGCCGCGGCGGGGCGCAGCATATCCGATGTTGCTGCGTTCGGGGTGACGACGCAGCGGGCGAGCATTGTGTTGTGGGACCGGGCGACGGGCGAGCCGGTGGCGCCGATGCTCGTGTGGAGCGACTTGCGCGGGATGGACGAGTATAAGGCACTGCGCGCGGCAGGCTTTACCAGCTGGCCGCAAGTGCCGTCGGCGAAGCTGCCCGCGGCGATCGCGCTGTCGGCGCGCGATCCCGCGCAGCTGCAATGGGGAACGCTCGACAGTTGGCTGATTTATAAGCTGAGCGGCGCGCATGTCACCGATGCTTCGGCGGCGTGGCTGACGGGCTATTATGACTATGCCAGCGGCAGCGGGTGGGACGCGGCACTGCTTGCGCACCAGCAACTGCCCGCGGCGATGTTTCCGGCGCAGGTCGAGAGCTGGGGTGCGATTGCGCAAAGCGACCCCGCGGTGCTCGGCGCACGGGTGCCGATCACGGCGCTGATCGCGGACCAGGAGGCCGCGATGGTCGCGCATGGCGCGCTGGAGCGCGGCGACTGGAAGGCGACCTATGGCACGTCGGGCGTGCTGATGGCGGGGACCGGCGATGTGCCCGAGACGATCCACAACAGCATGCCCGCCGAGGCGCTCGCCTTTGCGGGCGGGAAACCGCGCTTCTGCGTCGAGGGGATGGTGATCACCACCGGATCGATGATCGAGTGGCTGTGCGGCGGGCTCGGCCTGTTCGCGTCGCCCGCGGCGATGGAAGCGGCGGCGGCTTCGGTCGCCGATGCGGGCAAGGTCGTGGTGCGGCCGTCGCTCGCCGGGATGGGCGCGCCGCATGGGCTATTCGAGGCGCGCGGGCTGATCGCGGGGCTGAGCTTTGCCGACGGGCCGGGGCAGGTCGCGCGCGCGGCGTTGCAGGGTATCGCATTCCGCTTTCGCGAGATCGCCGATGTGATTGCCGACGCCTTGCCGGTGCCCGAGGCGCTGCCCGTCGCGGGCGGGCTGTCGGCGAGCGACACCTTGCTGCAGTTACAGGCCGATGCGTTGCAGCGGCCGGTGCGGCGGCACGCGGTGCGCGAGGCGAGCGCCTATGGCGCGGCGCTGGCAGCGGGCATGGGCGCGGGGCTGTTTGGCGAGGCCGATCTGAAGCGGTTGGCGCTATACGATGCCGAGTTTCTGCCGAAGGCCGGGCGCGACGAGGCCGATGCGGCGTTTGCGCGCTGGCGGGATGCGGTGGCGGTGTGATGCCTGCCCTTCCCTGTGCCCCTGCGAAGGCAGGGGCCCATCACCTGAGCTATCATCCCTCCGGCAACGTCGGCTTGGCAACGAAAGATT